>JALCBR010000015.1:37296-56319 GCA_028066245.1 Pirellulales bacterium
TCTTCGTTCCATCCCTTTGGGCGACCTTGTTCACATCGCCAAAGGTCAAGAAATCAGGCAGCCAGCCAGGTTGCATGCCGATGATGATTGCTCCTGTGACGATCAATATCAAAGCCAAGGCAATGATGCGACCAATCTTTGGGGCAGGAGGAGGATCGCGAAGGTAATCCGGAACCTCGACCGGACGCTTATGGGGTGCGAGCTGATCATCGTCAGCCGGATACGTAGTGGACCCTTGGGCTGGCGCATAAGAGTCCGCAGCTTCTTTCGCTGTCCTTGCCGCAGTAACGGGGGATGTAGCAGCTTCAGATTTTTGGTCGCTAGGCGAAATCAAACCGTACATTCGCTGCCGACACCCCGGATCGACTTCTGCCGGAGCCCCCAGCACGTATGTCAAAATCTGATGACTTCCGGCGACTTCCGCCAAATGAAGGTCCGTGTCCAGGCAAAGCGCCTCGAAATCCGAAACTCGTTCGGGGCTGAGCGTGTTATCCAAGTATTCCGCCACCGAGTTGGCATCCAATCCTTGACCGCGAGGGTCTATGGGCGGGGCGCCGAGCCGCAAGCGGCGAACAACATCCCGCGTGCGATGCACGATCTCCGTGGCGTACTCGCTTTCTTCTATCTTACGGCCGAGTTCTTCAGCATCCTCGGAATCGAGGACGCCGTCCATGTAAGCCAGCAGTGTTCTCAGTGTCAGACGCATGAGCGAACTCGATAAAGAAACAACGATGGGGTCAAAGAGCTGCCTCAGTGGATGAACGTGAATCCGCGCACGTGCTTTTGTCAGTAGGAATAGTGGCGCGCTGGTGGCAATTCCGTGCGGAATTCGCGAGAATTCCAATCTTCGACTTCGCCACGCCCGCAAACTCAAGCTCGGTGCGCCAGAGAGGCCCTGCTCGAAAACAACGATGCTATTAACCTCGGCCGCCGCAAACATTTAGCACGTGCAGATGGGGCTCGGCAGCTTCGCCCGCTGATGCTACTGGCGATTGGCCAGCAATGGTTGCATCATCATTCAGAACGGAACAAAGATGAGCTCTATCGAGAACTACAGCCTGACCGGAAGAAGAGCACTCGTCTGCGGGAGCACGCAGGGCATTGGTAAAGCTTGTGCTGAGCGTTTCGCCGTGCTGGGTGCTGAGGTGATTTTAGTGGCGAGAAGCGCAGAAGCATTGACGAATGTGTGTGCGAAATTGCCGGCTGAGCAGGGGCAGAACCACGACGTTGTCTGCGTTGACTTTTCCGAGCCGGAACAAGTTCAGAAGAGTGTTGCAGAGAAACTTGCTTCCGTAGGCGATGTGCAAATTCTGCTCAACAACACCGGGGGCCCACCGCCAGGCGAGATTATTGACGCCGCGCCGGAGGATTTTTTGAGAGCTTATCGCATGCACTTGATTGGCAATCAACTGTTGTTGCAAACCGTGCTGCCTGACATGAAGCAGGCAGGCTATGGGCGCGTGATCAACATCATCTCGACATCTGTCAAAGAGCCGATCCCCGGCCTCGGAGTCTCCAACACCACGCGTTGGGCCGTTGCCGCTTGGGCCAAGACGGTTTCTCGCGAGGTGGCTTCTTTTGGGATCACCGTCAACAACGTCTTGCCTGGCTTTACTGATACCGCACGGCTGCGTTCACTGATTACCAGCCGAGCAAACGGTCGTGGTGTTGCTGAGGACGTGATCCGCGACGAGATGTTCGCAGGCATTCCCTCAGGGCGATTTGGCGAAGCCGAAGAGGTCGCAGCTGCTGCTGGGTTCCTGGCTTCTCCTGCGGCCAGCTATATCAACGGAATCAATTTACCCGTTGACGGGGGACGGTTGGCAACCATCTAAGGTTCGCAATCGGGCGACTTCACCCGTCCTGCAGCAACTGGTTCCGAAACTCTAAGAAGCTCTTAGGCTTCGTGCTTCTTGGCAATTCGCAACTGCGCACGAGCCTGTAATTCCAGCTTCGCACGAATATCCAGCAGTTCCGGAGAATTGGCAGTGCGAGCCCGTGCGGCGGCGAGTTGCTCTTCAGCGACCTCAACATCTAGGTCACTGGCGGGCACAGCGCGATTAGTCAATACGGAGATTGAATTGTTGACGACTTCCACAAATCCGCCGTCAACATAGAAAGCCTGCTCGCCTGCATCCTGGCGGATCCGCAACTGACCATAGCCCAGCCTGCCTAGCATGGGAGTGTGCCCTGGCGCGATGCCCAACTCGCCGTCAAACAGTGGCACCGCAACAAACGAAGCTGTTTCATCCAGCAATGTCGTTTCAGGAGTGACCACCACGCATTGCAGCGCGCCTGAGCCGGAGCGTTCAGTTTGGGATTGCTCAGCCATGGATCAGTTCGTTTTGGCAGGTGAATGCGAGTTTGCGTGGGGAGATCTCGTGGTTGTTTCCGTGCCGCTATTTGTCCTTGTTCTGGTTTTCTTGCTCTTCAGCTTCTTCCACAGCACCGACATACATAAAGGATTGTTCGGAAAGGTGATCCCACTTGCCATCGCAGATTTCTTCAAAGCTACGGATGGTTTCCTCCAGCGGAGTGATCTTTCCGGCCTTGCCGGTGAAGACCTCGGCCACCAGGAACGGCTGCGAGAGGAACCGTTCCAACCGACGAGCACGATGCACAATCATCCGGTCTTCTTCGCTCAATTCATCAACGCCCAAAATCGCGATGATGTCTTGTAGCTCGCGGTAGCGTTGGAGCGTCTGCTGCACGCGGCGAGCAATGTTGTAGTGCCGCTCACCAACAAATTGCGGGTCAAGGATTCGGCTGGAGGAAGCCAACGGATCAATGGCTGGATAAATGCCTTTCTCCGAAATCGACCGCTCCAAGTAGATGAACGCGTCCAAGTTTCCAAACGCTGTGGCCGGGGCGGGGTCTGTGGGATCGTCCGCAGGCACATAGACGGCTTGGACAGACGTAATGGCGCCCTTGTTGGTGGAGGCAATGCGTTCCTGCAACAGACCCATTTCTGTGGCCAGAGTAGGTTGATATCCCACGGCGCTTGGCATCCGGTTGAGCAGCGCGGAGACTTCACTGCCGGCTTGCGAGAAGCGGAAGATGTTATCAATGAACAGCAGCGTGTCCGCTCCGGTCATATCGCGGAAATACTCCGCCATGGTCAAAGCAGAGAGGGCCACGCGAAGCCGGGCTCCCGGCGGCTCATTCATCTGGCCGAACACCATGCAGGTTTGCTCGATAACGCTACGGCCTGTCTGGCCGATTTGCGTTTCCTGCATTTCCAGCCATAGGTCAGTCCCTTCACGCGTCCGTTCACCCACGCCGGCGAACACGGAGTAACCGCCGTGCGCGCTGGCGATACGAGCGATCAGTTCCGTGAGGATAACCGTCTTCCCCAGACCGGCCCCGCCAAATAGGCCAGCCTTTCCGCCGCGAACAAACGGTGTCAGCAGATCGACAACCTTGATACCGGTTTCAAACAGCTCTGTCTTCGTGGAAAGGTCCGCAACCGAGGGAGCTTCACGGTGAATGGGCCATTTCTCTTCGGAGTTGACTGGACCGCGCTCGTCAATGGCATCACCCAGCAAATTGAACACGCGGCCGAGCGTGGCTTTGCCGACAGGTACCTGAATGGGTGAACCCGTATCGACACATTCCTGACCGCGGACAAGCCCTTCAGTGCTTCCCAAGGCGACGACGCGGACGCGTCCACCGCCGAGCTGTTGCTGGACTTCGCCCGTTAAGTCAATCTTGACGCCCTTCTGATCGCCAGTGACCTTCACGGCGTTGTAGATTGCCGGCAAGGAGTCTTCCGGAAACTCCGCGTCAAACGTGGAGCCAATCACCTGGGTAATGTGGCCGATGTTTTTGCCGGTAGTTGCGGTCGCTGTGGACATTTGCAGAGGTTGGTTGTTAGAGGCTAGAGGCTGAAGGGACCGACGGGAGAGCTGCTGGCTATGCACAGGAGCGGCAGATCAAACGCCGAACAGGGGACTTGCGTCACCTGTGTGATCCCTTTCCTTTTCTTATTGTTTCAAGGCTTCCACGCCGCCAATGACTTCCAAGATCTCACTGGTGATCCGGCTTTGGCGTGCACGGTTGTAAGCCATGCTGAGTGATTTGATCAGTCCGTCCGCGTTCTCCGTGGCACCTTTCATGGCGATCATGCGAGCGACTTGTTCACTCACCGCGCTATCCAGGAAACACTTGAACAAGCGAACTTTAAAACTGGTGGGGACGACTTCCTCCAAGATGCTTTCCGCGGACGGTAGGAATTCGTAATCCAAGTTGTGGTCGGCGTCTGCTTCGCCCTCACCAGCGGCATCCAGGGACCCCAACGGCAGCAACGTCTCAACCATCGGCGTTTGCCGCGCGATGCTGTCAAACCGCGTGTAGACGACGTCCAGTCGATCCAGTTCGCCTGTCTGGTAGGCTTCCAGATAACGCGTGGCAATTAACTCGACTTCCGCGAACGTGGGCTTGTCTTCAAAGTGTGTGTAGGTTTCGGCCAGTTCAACCTCGCGCGAGGTAAGCCCGGTGATGGCGCGTTTTCCGGAAACATCCACACGGACGGCGGGGATCTCTTCGCGCAGTTCGCCAATTCTGTTCAATGCCAGGCGATTGACATTGCCATTGAAACCTCCGCAGAAACCACGGTTTCCGGCAAGGACTAGCACCTGAGCGCTCTTGATTTCTTCCCGCTGCTCCAACAAGGGGTGAGAAACTTCCAGCCCGGCGTTGGCTAGCTTGGCGACCAATTCGGTAATCCGCCGGGTGTAGGCAGTGGCCGCGGAAGCGCGATCCATCGCCTTCTTGAATCGCGCTGTCGCGATCAATTCCATCGTCCGCGTGATCTTGCGGATGTTGCGGACGGCCTTGCGGCGCCGATCAAGTGCTCTGGGATTTGCCATGGGCGGAGGTCAGGGAGTCTCAGATTATTTGATGAGTCTGAGGGTCATCGGATATCGATAGTATTCGCCACTGTTGGCTTTGATTGCCGCGATGATTGTGAACACCAGTGCCGCGATGGCGATCGGAATTATCAGGATAAGGCCGATGAAGAAACAGAATGTCAACGGAATGCAAACGATGAGTGCAATTGAAACCGTGATGTTGAAATTCAACGATTCCTTGCCGTGGTAGTCAACGAATGGCATCTCATCTTTCTTGAGCAGCCAAACAATGAGTGGGCCAACGATTTGGCCAAAAGGAATACCGATATACCCCGAGAGCGCTGAGAGGTGACAAAACAATCCCCACATCCGCGCATCTTTATCCGTCTCTGGCGCAGGGGTCTCCTCCGACTCTCCAGATGTTGGCAATTCAACCGTTCCAGATTCCGGTACCGGAGGTTCATTCGGCTGGTGTTCGCTTGCGTCGCTCATCGTCAGTTATCCACTGTATGAGAAAGGGCCGCACTATGCCCCTGTTGATTGCAACGATCCTTCCTCTTCCTTGCTGGCAAACTGTGTCTGGAACTCGGCAATGGAATCATCCACAGCCTTGGTGGCCGCGCTGAAGGCGTCATCAAAGTTATCCGCCGTTATGCACGCTTCGAGTTGTTCTCGCACTTCCGGCTTCTGGTCTCGCATGAAGGTCAGGAAGTCGGATTCCCACTCGCCGACGCGCGAAACCTCGACTTCGTCCAGATGTCCACGTGTGCCGGCATAGATGGATAGCACCTGATCCGTCACATGCAGTGGCGAGTATTGTCCCTGCTTAAGCAACTCAACCATGCGACGACCGCGGTCCAATTGAGACTGAGTGGCGGCGTCCAATTCCGTCCCCATCTGGGCGAAAGCTTCCAATGCACGGTAGGCAGCCAACTGCAAGCGCAGGCCACCAGCGACTTTCTTCATCGTCTTAATCTGGGCAGCGCCGCCCACACGACTGACGGAGATGCCGACGTTCATGGCAGGACGAATCCCGGCAAAGAACAAGTCAGGCTGCAGATAGATCTGACCGTCGGTAATGGAGATCACGTTGGTGGGAATGTAGGCGGAAACTTCGCCTTCGAGCGTCTCAATGATCGGCAAAGCCGTCAGGCTACCGGCACCGTTGGCGTCCGACAATTTGAGAGCACGTTCCAGCAAGCGACTGTGGCAATAGAAAATGTCGCCAGGGTAAGCCTCACGACCGGGCGGACGTCGCATCAACAACGACAGTTCGCGGTAAGCAACCGCTTGCTTGGACAAGTCATCATAGACAACCAGTGTGTGGCCGCCGTTGTAAGTAAAATGTTCGGCCATCGCACAGCCGGCATACGGCGCCACATATTGCAGCGGCGCTGGGGTTGATCCGCCGGCGGAGATGACCGTCGTGTAGTCCATCGCCCCGTGCTCTTTCAGCACGCCGACGACGTTAGCAACTGACGAGTCCTTCTGGCCAATCGCCACGTAGAAGCACTTAACATCTTTTCCTTTTTGATTCAGGATCGCATCGATGGCAACGGTTGTCTTGCCGGTCTTGCGGTCACCAATGATCAGCTCGCGCTGACCGCGGCCGACAGGCGTCATCGAGTCGATCGCTTTAATGCCGGTCTGCAGTGGTTCATGGACTGGCTTGCGGTGGGCGATGCCCGGTGCCAGGAATTCCACGGGCCGGCGGTCCGAAGTCACAACAGGACCACGGCCGTCCAAGGGATTTCCCAAGGGATCCAGGTGACGGCCAATCACGGCATCGCCAACAGGCACGCTGAGCAACTGCCCGGTGCTCTTGACTTCGTCCCCTTCATTGATCGCCTTGTAGTCTCCGAGGATGATCACACCTACGGAGCTTTCTTCCAGGTTAAACGCCAGGCCATTGACGCCGCCGGGGAACTCAACCATTTCACCGGCCATCACGCCGGAAAGTCCATAAACGCGGGCGATACCGTCACCCACCTCAAGAACCTGGCCGACCTCGCGGACGTCAACCTGCGATTCGTAATTCTCAATTTCCGTCTGCAGAACGGAAGCGATCTCGTCGGCTTGAAATTTCATGTACGCTCCTGTCAATCATCTTCTTTCGGATGCGGCGCAAACGAGCCGCGACCGAACCGTCAAATACCGTGTCGCCAACCTGCACAACTACTCCGCCGATCAAGTCGGGACGGGTTCGTTCGACAATGACCGGTTGCCCCCCCGTCCGCTGGCGCACGGCGTCGGCAATTGCTGACTTGACTTCCGCTTCCAGCGGCAATGCCGTGGTGACAATAACCTTCACACGGCCCTGGGATTGGTCATAGGAATCTTGGGCCGCTTTTCTGATCTCCCGCAGCGCGTCCAAGCGACTATGCCTGGAAAGGGTCTTCAAGAAGTTCAGCATCAACTGTGAAGCACGACCGCGAAAAACGCGATCGATCATCGCTTCCCGCTCCTCATGAGGCAGGACCTGCGAGCCGAACATGCGACTGAAAGCCACGTTCTTGTCCAGAACATCATCCACCAGCGAACCGAGTTCCTCGAGCAATTCCTCTACTTGACCGGCTTTGGTCGCCGCGCCCAAAAAAGCCTTCGCATACAGCTTGCCCACTTGCTGGGCATCTGTATCCATCACGGTTTCCGGCCGATATTCGGTTTGAGGGTTGTCTAAGTTCATCTTCGATGAAGTCTTGAACTAGGCTCAAAAGGCAGTTGCCTTGGTGTGAAAACGTTACTTACATCCACATCACGATCGCAGCTAGTTGTCCGAAGGCTTGGATTGAGCAAAGTTACCCACGGCGTCTCGAATCAAGGTCGCATGGTCTTCCTTGGTCATCTTGGCTTGAACAATGCGGCCAGCCAAGTCCACGGCCATGTCCGCACTGCGCTCAGCGAGATCCTTCAATGCCTGGTCTCGGGCCGTGTTGATCTCATTTAACGCGCGCGATTTTTCAGCCTGAGCTTCTGACTTGGCCGCTGCCACGATCTCTTCCTTGGTGTGTTCCGCATCACGCCGGGCTTCTTCCAGCAACTCGCGAACCTCACCAGCAGCGTCAGCAAGCTTGGCCTCATATTGAGCGAGAATGCCCTTGGCTTCCTCGTTCTGCCGTTCAGCAGCTGCGATGTGGTCGGCAATTCCCTGCTCGCGCTTTTGCAGTCCTTCACTGATAGGTCCCCAAGCAAAACGCCATAAGACCAGGAACAACAGCAAGAACCCAATGGCCGTGTAAATTGCCGAATCATTACTCCAATTCAACGGTGGGCCCAGGCCTCCCCCGCCTCCGGCTGCGACTGCCACGTTGGTCGTCGCGCCAAGAAAGCAGATGAAGCCAACCGTGACGGCGGCCCGAAGAACGAACCGCTTCCCACCGGTCAATCCGCCAATCGACATCTCACCACTCTTGGGCTGAAGGAAAAAGCCGTACCGCATCCCGACTACCACTTGGCAGCAAGGCAGACAATCAACGCGAAGAATGTGGCTCCTTCGATCAACGCCGCGGAGATGATCATGCCAGTTTGGATGTTGCCGGCCACTTCGGGTTGGCGAGCCATGCTTTCGACGGCGGCGCGGCCGATCAAACCAATCCCCAGTCCAGCACCCAACAGCACCAGACCAGCACCAATGGCGGAGCCAGTGAGGATTTGGTTACCGGGCGGAATCGCAGCTTGGGCTTGTGCGGCTTCCGAACCAGTCTCACCTTGCGCGAAAGCCGGGGCGGCAAACACTGAGACCGCAAAACAAAACACACAGAGTTGCAGAATTCGAATCACTTGCGAAATCTCCTGGAAGTGAAATGGAATCGAGTGATGTGTTGAATGTTTCAGCTAGGGAGGGCTCATCGCTGGCTGGTCCAGGAGATGAACCTCAAACAATCTTTAGTGGGGGTGAACGGCCATGCCGATGAACAGTGCCGCAAGGAACGTGAAGATGTAAGCTTGCAGAAACGCCACGAACAACTCCAGCAAGCCCAAAGCGACCGACCCCAAAATGCTGGCCGGGACGATTCCGTACCACAGGCCGGAAGTGGCGTATTGGCTAATGAACCCAATGATCACTGCCAGCACCAAGTGGCCAGCAAACATATTAGCCAACAAACGAACGGCCAATACAGTGTGTTTGATAAACAGTCCGCCAACTTCAATTCCAAAAACGAGCGGCTTCAAGATCAAGCTCATCACCGGGTGTGGCAAGTCCATATGCGGGACCTGCGCTTTCCAAAACCCAACAGCACCCAGCTTCATCATTCCCGACAGCACAACCACGAGAAAGGTCACTCCCGCTAACGCGGCTGTGGTTGCCAAAATCCCAGTCGCCGTCCCCACCCACGGCACCATGCCGACGACATTACAAGTGACGATGAAAAAGAACAGCGTCCACAGGAACGGCAGAAACCGGTCGCCATCGTGAGCGCCGATGGCGGGCCGTGCCACGTTATCGCGAATGAATAGCAGCATCGCCTCAAGCATATTGGCAAGCTTGCCAGTCACCGGTTTCCCGGTTCTGATCTTTGAGGCCAGCCATGTAAACGCGACGATCAACATGAGGACTACGACTAACTGCACCACCATGAACTTGGTGATCAGAAAACCGCTCTCCGACTCATGCAGGTTTTTCAGCGTGCCGAAGGGTTGCGGGATTAGCAGTTTGCCCTGAAGTTCATCAGGCTCTGCGTGCTTGACGAACTCGGGCGCTTCGCGCGAGCCAGCCATGAAGTGGGGGACTTCAAAATAGTAAGCATCCTGCACATGGGCCATATAGGCTTGAATGTCCATGCCGCCGCCGGACGATCCATGTGCTCCACCATGCGTGCCACCACTTGCGTCATGGGAGACCCCGCCGTGATCACTCCCACCGGGGTGATTTTCGCCGTGCTGACCTCCAGGCTCTCCGTCTGAAGAGTCAGGTTCGCCTTGTCCGGCCTGGTTTACCGGCGACTCCAAGTTGCTGCCGACCAATTCCGTGGTCGATCCGTCATCTTGTCCAACAAGGAAACTCATCTGATCCTAACAGGGGCGTGTCCAATGAATAGCGAATGAAAACCAGTGACGAATTTCTCGTTAGCCTTTGACTCGTGTTTGCACGGTTCTCAATCTGAACAGGAACGCAAGTTCATCACGTTTTCCCCAGAGGGCCATCTGGTGCTGCCGTCGAATCGGCGCCAGCATGTGAGGATTGAGCCCCGGAAGTCTGGCTTGCGCCAACGGCAAGGCAAGCATGAACGGCCAAACTGATAAAGAAGAAAGGCAGCAGGTAGAAAATAAAGCCCGCCTCATCCAGCGAAGGGATTTGGCTCAAGACGAGAACTGTTGCACCCAAAGGTACGCCCATGCGAAACAGCATGCCCAGCAGCAACTCTTGCAGAGCGGCCTGCGGACCATGAAAGACCAAGCCAATCGCGGTCGCCATTAAACCGCCAACCAGACAACTTACCAATGCAGTGAAGGCAGCCGCAAAGCCAATCCAACCGGAGAGGGCGAAGCCCAGCGGCAGCAAAATAACCGCTGTGAGAAGCAACGGCACACACAGCAGCATCAAGCGACCAAACAGGCCAAGTCGCTGGAGTGCTGCGAGTCGCTTGCTGAGTTGCATTGATGTCCGCCTTGCCCGCTACCCGCAAAACCGTTTTCTCAGAGAAACGAGAACTCCGATCCTTGGACCGGAAATGCAACATGACCTAACCGCTAGTTGTTTGCTGGTTGCTGTCGTTGCGATGCTTTTCCTGACGTGCTTTCTTGCCAATGGCCAAAAGTTGAATCAAACCCAGAATGAAACCGCCCAAGGCGCCAAGTACGATGAAGACAAACCCTGTCTCCAATTTGAAATCCAGCCAGTACCCGCCAACGGCTGGCAATGCCATGGATAGCGAAATCGACATCACTCGATACGTCCACGTCACAGCCGATCTGAGGACTTCGGCCGGATCAGGTCTCACAGCCAAATAGACGCTCGCCTTCAGCATGGTGATTTTTTGCAGCCGAAGCGGACGAGGCTTCGCGTCGCAAATTGTTCCATGCACCAGGTTTAGATCGTGTGAAGCTGGAGAAACCGCGCGGAGTCTCCTCGTTGGGTTGGTCAGTGTAGAAAAGCGCGTTTCAGGTGTCAACCAATCGGCATGTAATTTGTGATTTTTTTCTCAATGTCTGGAGGGCGACTTAAGTTGCCAATTGGTTTTAGGTTGCGCTGTGAGATTTTCTGTATTTCAGCGGCTAGCGGTACCCTGTCGTATGGCAAGGGTAGCCGTATATCCCGCAGAACCGCGCCAGCTAGCCTTACTTCGCCATTCCACGGAGGGGTTTCTTCTTAAGTCTTTTGCAAATAGAGGGATACAGCGCAAGGATTCTTCCCGTTGTGGCCCAGATTCTTGCCTTTTTGGAAGATTTCGGTTAAAGTCAGCCAATCATTCGTGGAACTCCGCCTTATGCGAATGGTTGCGGCAACGAACGTGGTGGTCAGCACTTGCCCTGTTGTGGTTGACCGTCACTTCAACGGGTAAGACATTCATCGCCCGAACATTCGGGTCCTGCCCACACCGATCGAGTCCAAGCCGCGGACCG
This sequence comes from Pirellulales bacterium, assembly GCA_028066245.1. Lineage (GTDB taxonomy): Bacteria > Planctomycetota > Planctomycetia > Pirellulales > S012-138 > CALJLD01. The sequence continues at coordinate 48,711 of JALCBR010000015.1, forward strand.
ATTCAAAAACGAAAGTCAAGGAGGACATTGTCGCCTTATTTGCGGTCGAACAGCGCGCACACACGAGCGAACATCAAGGTCCACAAATGACAGCGGAACAACTCGGGGATCTCTCGGTCAAGGATTTGGGACAACTGGCAAAGCAGCGCGGAGTCCCGGGTTGGCACGGCATGCGAAAAGTCCAGTTGATCAAGGCCTTAACCAAGGTCTTGAAATCGAGGCCCAAACGCTCTGCCAAAAAGGCCAGTGCAACAAAGGCGAAGAGCCCTGGCGTTGGGAATTCCCCAAAGCGCAAGGCAGCCAATCGATCAACACCCAAGTCAGCCAGCTCGCGGAAGACAGCGGGAACCAAGAGCGCTCGCTCGCGCTCAACAAAGGCAGCTCAACGCAGCAAGCCCAAATCTCGCGCGGCGGTTGCTAAACCTAAGCAGCCCAAAAAGACACCCCGGCAGATGGCGATTTCCAGGAAATTGCAGAAGGAGGCTGAGGTTCAGCGACGGCAGAAAGAGCTGGGCAACGTGGCCACAAATGGCAAGCCTGTTGAAGATCGGCTTGTCGTTATGGTGCGGGATTCTTACTGGCTGCATGTCTATTGGGAACTGTCTCCTCAAGGCGTCGCCCGTGCGGAAGCGGCCCTTGGCCAGGAATGGCACGGAGCGCGACCAGTCCTCCGGCTCAGCAAAGTGACTAGCGATGGATCACGCAATTCAACCGATGCGGTCATCAAGCACATCGCCATCCACGGTGGCGTTAACCATTGGTATGTTAATGTTGACGATCCGCCGCAGAGCTATCGCCTGGACATTGGATACCTAGCGGAGAGCGGTAGGATGTTCGTGCTCGCGCGGAGCAATACCGTCACCACTCCCGAAGCCGGCGTTGCGGATTCGTTGGATGAAAATTGGAGCGATGTTGCCCGTGATGCGGAGAAAGTCTTCGCCATGTCCGGCGGACATTCCACCAACGGCGCCAGCGGTGAGCTGAAGCAACTTATGGAAGAGCGGCTGCGACGACCGATGAGCGCTCCCGTCTTCCCGGATCGTTTGCAGGTTCATCGCGGAGACGGAGAACGGCAGTTCGAGTTCGAGATCGACGCTGAAATGATCGTCTACGGTCGAACGACGCCGGGGGCGCGTGTGACGCTCGCAGGCGATCCGGTCAAACTTCGCAATGATGGTACGTTCACGGTCCGCTTTAACCTGCCCAATTGCCGGCAGGTGATCCCCGCGGTGGCGGATAGCTCAGATGGTGTTGAAAGGCGGACGGTCGTGCTAGCTGTCGAACGGAACACCAAGTCAATGGAACCCATCATGCGAGATGGAAACGACTCCTGACTTGCGGTCGCCATCCACACTGCGCCCGGATGCCATAATGGCCTCGGCTGCATCATGAATCTCCGTGCATCCCCATACCGGCTTCGCTCTGAAGCTGCTGCCAACTGACCACTGGTTCATTGTGCTTACAGCCCGCCCAGGCGATCCTTGCCGTCACCAATGGTGTCAAGCGAACAGCCCAGTCGATCGGTCATCGACAAGAACAAGTTGTTGAGCGGTGTGTTTTTGGGATAGACCAAGTGCCGCCCCGTCCGCAATGTTCCACCGCCTTGTCCCGCTAAGATAATCGGCAAGTCATGGTGATCGTGACGGTTGGAGTCTGAGATTGCGCTGCCGTATAGGATCATCGAGTTGTCCAACACCGTGCCCTCGCCTTCGGCCAGTGAATCCAGCTTGAGCAGGAACTGGGCGAACCGTTCGGCATACCACTGATCGATCCTTTGAAGATCTGAGATCTTCTCGGCGTTATTCTGATGGTGCGATATCTCATGATGTCCAGAGCGGACATCAAGCGCCGGGAAGCTCCGGTTGCTGCCTGCGTTCTCCAGCATGAAGCTACAGATTCGCGTGCTATCCGTCTGGAACGCTAATGCCATCAGGTCGTACATCAGTCCCACATGCATGGCATACTCACGCGGGATGCCTTTTGGCACGTCGACATCCTCGGGGATATCAATCGCGTCGCTCTCACCGGTTCGCTCGATGCGCGCTTCGAGCTCGCGCACGGCAGTCAAATATTCATCCAGTTTCTGCCTGTCCGTTCCTCCGAGCCGTTGGCGTAGACGTTTCGTGTCATCAGCAACGAGATCAAGAATGCTCTGCCGCAACTCATTTCTTTGAGCTTCACCGGCGGCGCGCTGACGAGCATCAATGCTGCCAAACATTCTCTCGAAGACTAGCTTGGGGTTGATCTCCTTGGCCATCGGTTGGCTAGGCGTTTTCCAGGAGATATTGGATGAATAGGCACAGCTATAGCCTGAGTCACAACCACCGGCGTTGCGGCTGCGGACCGTCCCCAGCTCTAACGATGGCAGCCTGGTTCGCGAACCGATCTCGGCAGCCGCAGCTTGATCGATGGAAACGCCCACGGAGATGTTGGCGCCGTCGGTCTTGAACGGCTGTGCCCCCGTCAAGAAAACCGCAGCGTTGCGGGCGTGGTCCCCAGGGCCATCGCCGTTAGCTCTGCCGTGGTGCTGCGTCAGCCCAGAGAACAGCGTCAGTTTCTCTTTGACTGGTTTCAGGGCAGCATGGGTTTTTCCCAAGCGAAAGTTAGTACCTTCCCCTTGGGGACGCCAATCCGGCATGATCGCACCATTGGGGAAGAAAATGAATGCCGCGCGTTGCGGAGTTGCCGGTACTGCGTTCACGTTGCTGCTGGCAGCCATCAGGGGGTGACCGGGTGTCATCGCCTCCAAGAGCGGAAGGGAGAGTGTCACTCCCAAGCCTCGCAAGAACGTACGGCGCTCGATGCTAGTCTTGTGCATTCAATTGGCTCCTACCAGTGAACCTGACTGGGTGAATGGTGGGCTTTGGACAATCTCCGTAATGATCCGAACGAGACGATGCTCGTCCTGCGCGGCATTTGCGACGATGGTATCAATCGTGGCGCGATCTCGACGCGTGACTCCACGTCCGAGTGCGTATGTGAGCAGTTTCTCCGTCAAGCAACGAACAAAGTTCTCGCTGCGTTGCACTTTCAGTAAGGCAATTAACTCCGCCGCACCGCGATACGTCTCGCCCGTGGGAAGTTTTCCGGCAGGGTCGACGACACGGCCAAGGTCATCGTTGGAACGCAGCTTGCCGAGTGGACCGAATTCCTCGAAACCAAACCCAATTTCATCCATCAATTGGTGGCACGAGTTGCATGTCGCGTTCTGGCGATGAATGGCCAATTGCTCGCGCAGAGGAAGGTCTGGGTTGGCTTGCGAAACTTCTTCCAGCGCTGGCACGTTGGCAGGAGGATTGGGCGGAGCGTCGCCGAGGATGTTCTCCAGGACCCATTTGCCACGTTTCACCGGAGAAGTTCGTGTTGGATTGGACGTGATCGTCAAAATGCTGGCTTGCGAGAGCAAACCCAGCCGCAGCGTTTGCGAGAGATCAACCTGTTGAAAGGCATCGCCTTTGATGCCGGGTATGCCGTAGTGTTCTGCCAGCCGTTGATTGACAAAGGTCACGCGCGCATCAAGCAAATCAAGAGCTGGCCAGTCTTCCTCAAGTGCCCAGGTGAAGAAGAGCTCTGTTTCTGTCCGCATTGCGTGCTTCAGTTCTTCATCTAACCCTGGAATGCTCTCGTCTGTCGGTGCAATCTCGTCTAAGCGGCGGAGGTTCAACCACTGTCCGGCAAAGTTTTTGACCAGGGCCGCACTCTTAGGGTCTTGCAGCATCCGCTTAACTTGCTTGCTCAAGACCTCCGGTTTCTCCAAATCGCGGGTCGCGGCCAGTTCCCAGAGCTCCTGATCCGGCATTGAACTCCAAAGGAAGTAGCTCAGCCGTGAAGCCAGGGCATAGCTTGCCAAGTCTGTCGATGCACTGTCTGTGCCAGCTTGGCCTTCGATGTGAAAGAGGAAATGGGGTGAGACAAGGACCGCCGTGAGTGCCTGCTGAATGCCACGCTCGAAAGTTTGGCCTTGGGCCACGGCGCGAGTAGTAAACGGGACGTAGCGCTCGATTTCTCTTTCGTCAACCGGTCGTCGAAACGCCCGCTCCATGAACGGACGCAAAACTTTCTCCGCCATGTCTTCTAGTGAGATGCCATCTTTCACCAAAATCCTACCAGTGGCGGCATCGAACTTTTGCGGAAGCTGACGGATCAACTGTTGGTGAAACTCAGGGAGCTCTTTAGTTGAGAGTTTGCCAACTCGCTTGATCGAAATTGAACGCACCTGAAGGTTGCGGTCTCGCCGGCGTTTGGCTTCCGGCTTGTAGTAGTCATTGATGAACGCGACAGTCAATCGCTCATGTCCTTTGGGGAATTCCGCACGTAGCGAGTATTCTTTCACACGGCGATGATCTTCAACTTCAATGATGCGCAGGGATTTTCCACCTGCGGAAACCTCCATCTTCGCCAGCTCGTCGCCTGCCTGATCGGCGGATGCTTCGACGCGGATCACGTATTCCGCAGCTACGGGCAGATTGACTTTTACACGGACTTCACCGCGTTGCGAGAGATGAAAGCTGCCACTGCGGTCCACGCTGCCGCCGGGAGAGTCAGAGACAAACTCCGTTGCCGAGAATTCCCGCTCAAAGGGCACACAGGCATCGATGTCAATTGCCGCGGTGGCAATCCGCTCCGCGGCATCCAGGTATCGCTCCAAGTGGAGGGGGGAAACGGAAAGCACATCGCCCACGTTGTCAAACCCGTAGCCAACCTCATCGGAGGGGAAATCTTCCGCAGGCGAAAAGTCAACACCCAGCAGGTCACGTATCGTGTTGTTGTATTCGACGCGATTCAAACGCCGCAACGTCGGCCGATTTGTGTCCGGGGCAGCTTCCGACGCGACAGCGTCTAATGCTTGATCGAGCCAAACGGTCAACGTTGACCGCTCTTCCGTTGACAAGGTGGAATAGTCAGCTGGCGGCATCGCGCCTGCTCGCACCAGTTTGAACATCGTTTCAAACTGTCGCGGTTTCGCGCGAACGTCATCAATCGATGCGAACTGCGTCAAGTCGACGCCGGCTTCAGCGGACTCGCCAGAATGACAATCAAGACAATGGGCCTTGATGATAGGAGTGACTTTGTTGGCAGATTCAAGCTGGAGACGTTTTGCCTGTAGTCGACTGCTACTGGGTGACTGGTTGGAAAAAACACGGGCAACTTCGCTGACCCCAGAAGTAGCTGTCGATGGCCAGGCGTGGACGTGAGCAAGAACTCCCAGCGACGTCATACCCAAACTCGCGCAGCCTAGCGAGATTGCGAGAGCGCCCACGATTTTCCGTCGCTGGGTTGCCATAGCCTGTGAGCGAGGATTATGGGGTGCCGTTTTCTTGAGAAGCCGGAACCGTGAGCGGTAACGACCTCGTCACACGATGCTAACCTTGCGGGCTGTTGAGTGGGCAAACGGTGTGGATGGCTCGCGTCAGTTTGCCGGGGTGGGAAGTTTTGCACTCAACGAGCGAACCAAGCGATATTTTAAGGTCTTGGGCCCCGCGATGCCAACACAAGTTCGACGAAAGGTAACTCAGCTAGTGGAAACGATGATGTTCTTCGGGATCGCAGCGACAATTCCAACAGAAAGATTGTGACGAGCGACCGGTCATCCGACAGGCTATGAATTGCCATGCAGGCGCTGCTCTGTCAATTCGATAGCTTTTAGCAGGCCGCGGGCCTTGTTGAGTGTTTCGTCGTATTCGTTCGCTGGGATGCTATCAGCGACGATTCCTGCTCCTGCTTGAATGTATGCCGTCCCATCTTGCACAACTAGTGTTCGTAGTGTGATGCAGGTATCCATGTTTCCGGAGAAATCCAGATATCCTACTGCTCCGGCATATGGTCCACGGCGATGTGGCTCAAGTTCGTCAATGATCTCCATCGCGCGAACCTTTGGCGCTCCGGAAACCGTGCCGGCAGGAAGGCATGCGCGGAGCGCATCAAATGCGTCACGCTCGGACGCGAGCGTTGCCGAGACGTTGCTGGTGATGTGCATGACGTGGCTGTAACGTTCGACTGTCATGACATCGGCCAGCTTGACGCTTCCATAGGCGGCAACCTTGCCGACATCGTTCCTCCCCAAGTCGACCAGCATCACATGCTCCGCACGTTCTTTGGGGTCTGCCAGCAACTCTTCGGCCAGGCGGCGGTCTTCTTCGTCATTGCTGCCACGCGGCCGAGTGCCTGCCAGGGGACGAGTGATGATTTGCCGATCGACGACGCGCACCAAGATCTCGGGTGAACTGCCCACCAGCGTCGCCTGCGGCGTTCGCAGATAGAACATGAACGGCGAGGGATTCACAACGCGCAACGTCCGGTAAACTTCAAACGCGGGGGCGTCCAGGTGTGTTTGCAGCCGTTGGCTGAGCACAACCTGAAAGATATCTCCCGCCCTGATGTATTCCTTGCAGCGTTCCACCGCTGACTCGAACTCGTCTCGGCTGAAATTGGACTCGTACGATTTCGTGAGCGGTCCGGCAGTGGCAATGTCCGCAGGCGGCAGCGGCGGTTCCGGCGTTTGCAGCCGGGTAACAATCTCATCGATTCTCTGGCAAGCAGCACCGTAGGCATCTGCACTATTTGTTGCTTCGCCAGTGGGTTCTGTGAGCACGATGACAATCATCGTCTTATTGACGTTGTCGAAGACGACCATCGTGTCATAGAGAGCAAAAGCCATGTCTGGCAAGCGTCGGTCATCTTCCGGAGCGTTGGGAAGCGACTCCACATACCGGACCGCGTCATACCCCGAGTAACCGACAGCTCCACCACAAAACGGTGGCAATTCAGGCAGATCGGCAACGGTGACTGACGTGACAAGTTGCTGCAGGACTTTGATTGGATCATCCGCGGCAAACTCTTCCGTGCCTTTCCCTGTGCGTTTGACTTGGACCTGCGTCCCGGTGGCTGTGAATTCCAGGAATGGGTTGGTGGTGAGGAAACTATATCGCCCCACTTTTTCGCCACCAATGACGCTTTCAAAGAGCGCCGACCAGGACGTTGAGTCCGCCTCACCCCGCAGGCGACGAAAAGCTGTGACAGGGGTCAACGCGTCGCTGACCAGTCGTCGATAGACGGGGACGCGGACTCCCGGCGTTGCCAGGCGGCGGTATTCTTCAACGGAGGGGCGGTGCATAAAGGCTTGGGAGATTCTTGGTAGCTACAACGTGCGGTGTTGTTTAAGAGTCAGGAGCCTGCGGTCGAATTCTCCACGTGAATTCCCAGCAAGATACATTTCAAATTTGATTATCGCCAGATTCCTCCAGGCCCACCATTGTCAAACTCGGATTCGTGTGGAGTAGAGCACCTGCCCGATTGCCGTTCCGCTCGCCTGGACGAACGTTGTTAAGTCATCCCGCGATGGATGTCACGAGCCATGCTCTCACGCGTACGGGTGAAATTAACATTGGTCAAATTTGGGGGATGTTTCTAGCCGCTATGCGCGCTGCCGAACACCATAAGGGGTTGACGGTTAACAGGCTACTGAACGTAACGTCAAGGTTGCCGGTGATGTTTGCGGTCCCGTTGCTGGTCCATTGCATGGGCGTGAAGCGTTTGCGCCACCCCCCTGGAGGATGGAAAAATTTGACCAATGTCAATTTCGCCCGTACGCGTGAAAGCAGGGCGCGCG
>JALCBR010000016.1:0-48689 GCA_028066245.1 Pirellulales bacterium
TGAAGCGTTTGCGCCACTCCCCTGGAGGCGGGAAAAATTTGACCAATGTCAATTTTGCCTGTACGCGTGAGAGCAGAGCGTGGGGGCTATTCATCACCCGCCCGCGATGCGATGGGAACTGCCGACAAACAGAACACCATCAGGAGACGTTCTAGCGAAGCGGAAGGCGCGGCCCGCTGATGAGTCTGGTCCAAGCCAATCCTCAATAAGCAGAACCTTAGATTCCGCCGCCGTACTCGTACTCGGCGTTGACGGGATCGCTGAATTCTTCGATCGCCCCATCAGTCAGCGAGTACATGTTCATCCGCAATAGCGGTGGAGAATAGATGTGCATCGTCACCAGATCCGCTTGGTCCGTCTGGAGGTTTGAGATCTGATGCTTATCGGCATCGAACGAACCGCAAACGCTTCCTTCGTCCAAAGTCCGCGAGTGCACTGGGTAGACCATTCCGTTGGGAGCAAGATCAAACGTCGTCTCGATAGCACAACCGGAAAGCACCTTCACGCCGCACGCAGAACCCAAGTGGTCATGGATGGGGCTGCGTTGTCCGTTTCGCCAGCAAAGGAGCAACGCTTGATAAGCAGGTCCGGCGTGAAGCAAGTTTCGCTGGTAGCGTTCCGGATCATAGCGCAACCAGGGACCGAGATCCTTGATTTGAAACTCGTGGCAATTTAGCCAGGCCATGATCTCATCGAGCGGAATCGCGTCTTGATGGCGGTCCAACTCAGAAAACACGTTTGCAGAATAGACTGACATCAATCACGGATCAGGGGGTGAAAATAGCCCGAATGCGCGCTCGCAGAGCATCCTTTGAGCTGGTGAAAACTCACTCTAAAAAGTAACGCGGTTAGTTTGGACTGGCAAGGTTTCGCATCATCGGCTGGCATAAAATTGCGGCCAATGCGAACTTTGTTCATCATCATAGGCAAGGTCTTTTGCCGATACCTTGCACCTTGCTCTCCGTGCGCCTAGGCTAAATTCTCGTGCAGTGGGTGGAGTGCAGAGCTAAACTTGCAAAACATGCGGCTGCATGTGACTTGGGGCAGGCGCACAAGTTCCCATGCCGGTTCAGAGAGGCTCCTGGGGCAAGGCAAAGTTTCCCGACAACGGCTTGAAATTCTCTCCCGTTCCTGTGTTTCACATGTTGACCACCTTCGATCGGTTGATTTGGTCAACAAAGATAGACAAACAGAGATTCCCATGACATCTGCATTCAATACCAACGCCGGCCGACGCCTGCTGGCCACCCTCTTGGTCTTCGCGAGCTTATTCTTGGCTGTCGGCGGGCAGGTTACAGGGCTTGCTGCCCAAGATGCCACGTCCGCTGTGGGAGACGATGCGCCCCAAGATAGCGCCGCCGCCATGCAGCGAATGACCTCAGATATCTTCGAGCTTGCCTCGGACAAGTATGAAGGTCGCGGGCCGGGAACTGCGGGCATTGATCTGGCGGCTGAGTACATCGCCAAACGATTTGGTGATCTAGGGCTGAAGATTGATTCCTACGATGACACGCCTTTTCAGCACTTTGAACTACCTGCCGGAGCGACCGTTGGGGAGACAAATCACGCCGTGATCTCTGGTCCCGGTGATGCCAGTATCGAGCTTGTGTTGTCCGAATCCTTCACGCCACTGGCACTGGGCGGCTCGGCAAAGTTTGACATGCCGATTGCGTTTGTCGGCTATGGAATTACCGCGCCTGACTTGGAGTATGATGATTACGCTGGCATGGACGTTCGCGGGAAGGCCGTGATCATCTTGCAGGGCGAACCTCAGACCAACGACAACGACAGCAAATTCAACGGCCGCCGAGACACAGTCCACGCGCGGGACAGCCGCAAGATCTCCAATGCCTATCAGCACGGCGCTGAAGCAGTGATCCTTATCCCCAACGCTGCAGGCATTCAAAGTAACCTGACGCGGTCAACACGGACGTATGAGCGAGCTTTGGAACGAGTCACCAGCGCCAACGCCGCGTTTCAGGAGATCGAAAATCCCACAGTTGAACAGATCCGCGAATACCAGGAAGAGATTGAATCGCTGACAGGGCGCGCCGTGCGCGCGGCCGAAAGACTCGTTGGCATGGGCGATCCGCTGGTCCCCTTCTCAACTCGCCGGAGAGGGCGTGGCGGCAACGCGGAGGGCCGCAATTTGCCGATCATTTCAATCAAACGCAGCATTGCCAATCAATTGCTAACATCCGCAGGCAAGCCAAGCTTGGAAGCCTCGGAAACGAAGATTGACGAAACGCTCTCGCCCAACAGCTTTGTGTTGGAAGAATCAAACATCTCTGGCGAAGTCAGCGTCAAACGCGAGATTTATGACGTCAAGAACGTGGTGGGCGTGTTGCCAGCGACTGAAGATGGCCCGCTCGCCAAAGAAACGTTGATCATTGGAGCGCATTATGACCACCTGGGCTACGGCCGCGGAGCAACCTCTGGCCGTGCGACGGAGATTCATAACGGAGCCGATGACAACGGTTCTGGAACAACGGGAGTGTTGGAACTTGCCCGGCGGTTCTCGCAGATGAAAACACGCCGCAGGCGAGTCGTCTTCATCTTGTTCAGCGCCGAAGAACGCGGCTTGATTGGCAGTGCTTTCCATGCGAACAATCCATTGTTCCCGTTGGAAGATACCATTGCCATGATGAACTTAGACATGATTGGCCGACTGCGGGAAAACCAGCTCACCATCCGCGGGACGGGCACTGCCAAGGAGTTTGACGAATTGATCGACGAACTCAATGCAACCTATCGCTTCGAGATCAACAAAGACCCTGCCGGGCAAGGCCCCAGTGACCACGCGTCGTTCTATCGCAAGGACATGCCTGTCTTGGACATGTTCACCAACACGCATGACGATTATCACCGGCCCACGGACGAACCTGATACAGTCAACGTGGATGGCATGTTGCGGATCGTCGCGATGACAGAAGAGCTTTGCGTCGGACTGATGAACCGGGAAACGCGCCTTACGTTCACATCTTCGGAGGCGCAAACGCAAGAGAGTTCGGCTCAGGCAAATGCTGGAACGTTGGGTGGAAACAACGGGAGGGCCACGACTAATGAGGCGACTGACGAATCTCGCCCTTGGTTTGGCGCCATCCCCAATTTCGCGGGTCAGGTGGAAGGCGTAAAACTCACTGGCGCCAGCAAACATTCGCCAGCGGAAAAGGCCGGATTGAAGGAAGGTGATGTCATTGTTGAATTGGGTGGCAATCGCATCGGCACACTTGAGGATCTTGATGGTGCTCTCCGCAAGTTCAAAATCGGCGACAAGGTCCGAGTCGTTGCTATGCGCGGTGAGAGAAAACTCGTGTTGGAAGTTGAATTGGATATTAGGCCGGTTGATGGCCAATAGGAAGTTGCCGCAAGAATTGGCATGACGCGAACTCTGATACGGCATGCGCACGTCGCTTTTCCTGACGCGATCCAGCGCGCCAACATACTCGTTAAAGATGGCCGCATCGCCGCGGTGGATGCCGCTGAGCATACCCAAGCCGACGAGGTGATCGACGCCGCAGGCTTGCATCTGCTGCCAGGCGTGGTGGATGACCAGGTCCACTTTCGAGAACCCGGTTTGACGCACAAGGAAGATCTGAGCCACGCCTCGCGCGCTTGCGCCAAAGGCGGCGTGACCACATTTCTGGAGATGCCCAACACCGTTCCTAACGCAACCACGTGTGAACGGCTGCATTCCAAATTAGAGTTGGGCAAACAGCACAGCCTTGTCAACTACGGGTTTTACATCGGTGCAACGTGCGAAAACATCGATGAACTGCGCCAAGCCGAGCGAACGCCAGGTATCAAGATCTTCATCGGATCGAGCACGGGCGATCTTTTGGTTGACGAGCAGGACGCGCTCGAACGGATCTTTGCCGAGACCACTTTGCCCATCACCGCACATTGCGAGGATGAGAGTACGATCCGTCGCAACACTGCCTCGATCGCGGAAATCACCAGCGTCGCTGATCACTCCCGCATTCGCGATCAGGAAGCGGCCTTGATTGCCACGCGGCGGAGTCTTGACTTGGCCTTTCGCCATCAGCACAGGTTCCACGTGCTACATGTCTCCACCGCAGCGGAGACTGATATTTTGGGCGACCACCGCAACTTGATCACGGCGGAAGCTTGCCCACACCATTTGTTCTTCAACATCAATGATTACGGGCGATTGGGGACACGGATTCAGATGAACCCGTCCATCAAGACGGCGGATGACAACCAGGGGCTTTGGGACGCATTGCACCAAGGTCGGATTCAGGTCATCGCCACCGATCATGCCCCGCACACGTTGGAGGAAAAATCTCAGCCGTATCCACAGTCTCCTTCAGGATTGCCAGCGGTTGAAAACTCATTGGCGCTTCTGCTCAACGAAGTTCATCATGGTCGATGCACACTGGAAGAAGTTGTTCGTTGGATGTGCGATGCTCCCGCGCGTGTGTGGGACATCATCGGAAAGGGGCGAATTGCGCCTGGCTATGACGCGGACTTGGTCTTGGTTGACCTGAACTGCTCGCGCACAGTGCTCGATGAGCAGCAAGAAACCAAGTCCCGCTGGAGCCCTTGGCACGGTGAAGAACTCACCGGCTGGCCGACGACCACGTGGGTGGGCGGGCGCCAGGTCTTTCGCTGGAACTCCAACACGGAAACCGCGGAGTTTGCGGCAGATGTTCGCGGCACCGAAGCAAGGTTCGATCATGCCCGCGGCGGTTTCTGGGCAACACCTGAGGGTATTGGAACCTGATGCAACAAGGCGTCGCTTGTGAATTCACAAGCGACGCCAAGCGACACAACACAAACTCTGTTGATCTCCGGGGGGATGGTGACTCCCCCCCGCCCTCTCGTTGAATTACTGCCCGTCTCCACCGGTCTGGGGCAACCGTGGCGGCGGAGCTGTGCTTTGGAACATAACGCGGGTCGAGTTGATTTCCTCGGCGGACCAGCCAGTCACTCGGGTGTTTGTGACCATGACTTGCACAGGCATTCCCTGAGGAACAAATCTTTGCGCCGTGCCGCGAACGGAGGTCAGGCGACTCTCTGATTCCACGGCTGTGTTGGCGCTTTCCACATAAATCGTACGGAACTGCAAGGGAGCCTGCGTCATGATCCACTGAACGCGCAAGGCGCCTGCTTCCGTCAAAGTGGACGTTTTGGGATCAAAGTGATGTGCACCCAAGGTGTTTTGCAAGCTCCAGCCTTTTTGAACCATCATCGCAAACGGCTGGTAAACTGCCCGGCGATCATAATGCACAAAGGGCTCCGGCCAGGCGTTGTTGCGTTTGGCATCGCGCTTCATCGAGGCCCAAATGTCGCTGCACCAGTCGCCCGCCTGCGCCGGCCGAGCCGGACAGGTGGCTGCTGCCACGGCGGCCAGGAGGGCCAAGCCAAGAATTCGTCGCATGATATACTCCCGTTTTCGCTAGCATCAGGGGGACGGCAAAGGGGGGCGGACGTGAGGCATGATTCGCGAGCGGCAAGACTCGCCTGACTACGTCCATGGATCGTTATCGGCGTGGTGGCCCATGCCGACCGCGAATCGAGATAGAATTGTCCGGTCAAACGGCCGAGAGAAACTTTGCGGACCCGGCAAGGTTGTCCTAACCATCAAGGGCGACTTGATGACTAAGATTGCTGTCGGCTGCCAGCCCGCAGGAAGATCCAGAGGGGCGTCTACTCAAATACAGTGCGGACCGAAATGACGCTGAACATCTCCTCGATCGATGTTCTGGTCATCGGCAGTTCCCGTCGCTTCACGGACGCGTGATGGAATCGCCACGGCGTTCCTCGCGCGGCCTGCTCTCAGGCGTACGAGCGAAATTATCATTGGTCAAATTTTTCAGTCTCCAGGGAGGTGGCGCGAACGCTTCACACCTATGCAATTGACCAGCAACGGCACCGCAAACATCACCGACAATCCCGACGTTAAGTTCAGCAGCATGTTAACCGTCAACCTCCTATGGTGCTCGGCAGCGCGCATATTGGCCAGAAACACCCCCAAATTTGACCAATGACAATTTCGCTCGTACGCCTGAGAGCGTGCCGTGTGGGCTACTTCAGGGGAATGACTTGACAGCGTCCGCCCGGGCGAGCGAAACAGCAATCAGGCAGGTGCTCTAAGAATTGGGCTTCGCTGAAGAAACTTGCACACGCGCGCCACCGCCGGAGCGTTTCTCAACAGTGAACCCAACATCGACAAACTTGCGGATGATCTCCATGTTTGTTGTCGTGTGCGACGTCAGTTCGCTGCAATCGAATGCGCCGCCGGAACCCATCGCCATCGGCAACAGCAACTGATCGGCCAAGTGCGGACCAACCGGTCCCCCCCCGCGCAAGTATTGATGCACTTCCACCCCCAACCTAGCAGCCACGTCTTCAGCAGGAACGCCCCGTTGTCCGCACACAGAGAGCAGCTCCGTGACACGGCCGTCCGTGCATTCCACGTAGAGCACATTGCCGGGCGAAAGGCAGTTGTCAAACTCCACAACATGGCATTGCACTTGGGGAAGTCCCAACTGGCCGGCCAGGGTGTCGAGCTCGCGCTGAGCGATATGTCGCGGCAGTTTGGCCAAGACCGCCATTGCCGATGTCACGCGCGGTAGACTCGTCTGCAGAATTTCAATCCGCCTCCATTTACTTGGTGGGTGAATGGTCGCGATGATTTGTCCGCCGCCCTTGGGATAGAAACCTGGCGTGATGAGTTCAACCTCAAGCTCTGCGCCCATTGCGGAAATCCGTGGCGCGAAGACGCGTTGCAGAAACTCGATCGGCGGAGCCATCGGATTGTGGGTTCCGCCACGGATGGAGACTCGCGAGGAACCAGCACAGGCCAAGAGCGGCGGCAGGACTGTCTGCAACACAAGCGTCGTGCTTCCGGCCGTGCCGACGTCGAACTCGTAGTCTCCCGAGCTGACGCGACCGGGAAAGAACTCCAACTCTTGCGAGCGCAAGCTGGCTCCGTTGACCTTCCCGCCGCACAGTTGGCGGGCCGCTTCCACGGCGGTCACATGCTGTTTGGCAAGTCCCGGATTGGAACGATTGGCACGAATTCGTGAGACAGCAAATGGCCGCTGCGTGATGAGAGACAGGGCCAGCGCTGACCTCAGGATCTGTCCACCACCTTCGCCGCGGGATCCATCGATTCTAATTTTCCTGAGATTGGCCATCGCAATGTGCCCCGGACTGATCGGCCTATGAACGACCGTACGGAGGGCAGGTTAGGTCCTGCTATAGAATCTCACGGTCGACTGACGGTAGACAATGCGCAAACGGCGGAAGTTCGCGAATCTTCGAATCAACGGGGCAAAAGAAACGCCGCTCATCACGCGGACGAGCGGCGTTTGAGTTTCTCAACAAGTTCCACAAACTAACGGACACCATGCATCATGGCGTTAATCTTTCGAACGGCGAAGAAACAAATCGCGGATGCTACCAATAGGACGATCGTGATGATCATGAAGTAGTTCCGCGGAGCCAGGTATTCCCAATTCTCACCAGCCAAACCGGCGGCAAAGTTGCCGAAGAAACTGGTCAACAGCCAGACCCCCATCAGCATGGTGGCGAAGCGCCTCGGCGCCAGCTTGCTGACCATGGAAAGTCCCACCGGAGATAGGCATAGCTCGCCCAATGTGCAGAGGATATAGAACCAAAACAGCCAAGCGGAACTCACACGATATTTCGACGAGTCCTGATAGAGCTGGTTGAGAGCCGAACGGAACTCGGGGTTGGCGCCGGCCACGAGCAGTTGCTTGTAGTCCTTGTCCGCCAACTCTTGCTGCACCGCAAACTCGACCGAGGTCGCACCAACTACCGAGGGCGTATCCGCGGAGAACGAAACTCGCGTATTGTCAACATTGACTTCGAACTTCTCCGGATCGTAGCCGCGAAAATAGTTCGGATCGAAGCTAGCCGGTACATCGGCGACGTTCCACGTCGTGTTGAATTTCACATTCTCGTCGCCTTCCTTCTCTTCGTCTGATTGGTTGTCACGCGCGGCTTTTTTGTCTTCCTGAGATCTCAGCGCGAAATCTTGTGCCGACTTGATGTATGCCGGGTTTGCCGTCGCTCGCAAGATGCGGTCGCGGTGGTTTTGATCCAACACGCCGTCGATGATCAGTTTCCCATTGTCGAACGACATGCGGCCGCCGTGGGCAATCATCTTTTCCGGCTCTTCCGCTGATTCACTCTCGGTTGGACCGGGGCTCCAAAGCTTGTCAAAGTCGTCACGCGATTCCGGCAAGTCAGGTGCATCAAGAAAGTGGACAGAACCATCAATGATCTCAAAACCTTCAGGCAGTTGCTCAAGGTCGACCTCGCTTCTGCCGTTCTCGTACAGGGTTGCCCACATCATCAGCGCAAATGCCATCCCCTGCAGGAAGACGCCGATCGCCATCTTCCCGGCAATCGAGAGTTTGACATTCCGCCTGGCAAGAAAGAGCCATAGCCAGGCGAACATGGGCGCACAGATGACGATTGCCAAGGCATTGATCGATTGGAATGACGTCGTCCCGACGGGATCCGTCGCGACCAGCTTCTTGACAACATTCTGAGCTGTCTTCCAATATCCCCCTTCCGCCGGATCCGTATGTACATCTGGGTAAACAGACGGTGTCGGGGGCACTTCCTGTCCCAGGTGGCGATTCGTCGTCTGATCCGCCCATACGTTCATCGCGTTTCCTGCCTGCTCAAACGCTCCCCAGAAGAAGACAACAAACATGAACAGGGCATAGATCGCCAACACGCGATCCCGCACCGCCATACTGAGTTGTGAGAGAATCCAAGCAGCGAAGAATAGCGACCCCGCCCCGAATAGGCAGGCAATCATGTTGTCGAAGGACAGGGCACCTGTTGCGGTAGCGATTGGTGCACCAATACCAACTACCACGCCCAGCAGCGTGAACACAGACGGCGACAGCCGAGAAAATGTGGGGATTGCCGACGGGGCCGTTTCGGCTTCCGCTTCCGTCATCACGTGTTCTTCATCAGACTCTTTCTCTTCGCCGCTCTTCTCTTTCTTGAAGACCACGTTGGCCGGTAACTCTTTGATCAGCGGCAATCCAATCACGTACGTAACCAGGCCGATGACCATTCCTACGCCGGCAGCCCCAAACCCCCAGTGATATCCCAGCCCTTCGGTGTCCTTAAGCGCGCCACAGACCAGTGGTGCAAGGAACGCGCCGAGGTTGATGCCCATGTAAAAGATTGTATACGCCCCATCTCGCCGCGGATCATTCTGCGGGTACAGCCGCCCGACTTGGACTGACATGTTGGGTTTAAAGAACCCATTCCCCATAATTAGAAAGCCCAGTGCGGCATAGAAAATCCATATGTCTTCAAAGGCCATGAGGAAATGGCCAACCGACATCAAGATTGCACCAATAATGATAGCCCACTTGTTGCCCAAGTATCGATCCGCCAGGAAACCACCCAAGATAGGAGTCAGGTAAACCAGCGACGTATACCATTTGTAAATGCCCGAAGCATCTTCTTGCGTCCATTTGAAATAGTTCACCATGTACAGCACGAGCAAGGCACGCATGCCGTAGTAGCTGAATCGCTCCCACATCTCCGTAAAGAACAGAACGTACAACCCCGCGGGGTGACCAAGGATAGTCCGTTGTTTGGGAACTTGAGAACTCGCTTCAGACATAGTGACTCTCGACCCGAAGACGATGCCAGCGGATAGATCGCAGGCGGATGTGGATGTTAGACATGAGACGTGGCCGCGCGCCCCTGACGCTCCACGCTCCCGTGCGTTGAACCTGGAGTCGTGGCTCGACGGTGAGAATTGCCACGAGCTGCGCCGCCGGCTCAACGTCGAGAAAGTCTAACGGCTTGATGCTTGGCGAGGCAACAAAGATTTGCCAATTCACTACCTATCGCGAGCGTTCCTCGCGCGCCAGTTGTCCGAACGCGACCGCCCGCTCTGACGCGGCCTTCAGCAATTCCGCGTTTCCCAGCCCTCGAGCAGCCACCTGCGCTGTGCGAGCCAATTGGACGGATTCAGCATATCGCTCCCGTACCACAGCGTCATCCGCTAGATCGAGGGCGGACTGTGCGACCGTTGCGCGTGTTTCCGCCGAACCGCGTGCCAATTTCGTCAACTCGGCGGATTTGAGTTTGAGGACATCGACCTCGAAATAGTCACCGATCACGTCCAACAGCAGCAGCGTTGCGTTAACATCGCCAGTGAAACTTGCCTGGTCGACGGCCAATTGTAGCAGGGCGTACCGCCGCGCCGTGTCTGGCTCTTTCTTGGCCGCATCGCGAAACGTGTTGGCAAGCTTCCTACGTTCGTTTGGCTCTTGCGCACTGCCCAAAGCCTGATCATGCTCTGATTTGAGCTTGAGCAATGCCTCCATCAACACTTCTCCCTCTGGGGGAGCGACTTTCGCACCAAAGCGAGGAACGTCCGCATTCACGGATTCCGACGGTGGTGAGACAGACTCTGTCGGAGGTGGTGTTGTGTCCGGCTGCGCGGCGTCTGTCAGTATGGCAAGCTGTAACTCAGTCCGCAGCAATTCCACGGATTGTGGATTTTCCGCCTCGGCCGCGGCGAGCATCTTCTCAGCTTGGGCATGGTTGGCGCGAGGGTCGGCAATCAGGAACGCAGCCAGCACAAGGTTCTTGCTCGTGGACTCCTCCTGATAGGCGTATTCCCCCAACGCATAGGCGAACCCTGAAGGCATCGTCGCGTAGTCGTATCGTTCATTGGTGCCGTCGCGACGAATCCTCAAACCGTCGCCGTCCACTTCCACAATGCCAATGGGAACTCCCGCCACCTCGATTTGGTCGGCGGCCTGCAGCGTATCGACCGAATTTCTCACCGTTCCCCAGAAGGAGCCAACAAGCTGAGCGAGCAAGCGCGCCGCATCCCGTTCACGCGCGAACTCGCCTTCCGGGTCAAGAGCCGCAGCGGCGGCAATCTTTTGCTCAGCAAGCTCGAAGTTCCGGTCCCCCAGTGCTTGACGGGATTCTTGCAGTGTCGTCCGGAGTATCTCGACTGTTGCGGCGTCAAGCGGATCGCTCCTTCGAACCGGCGACCGACCGTCCGTTGCTTCAGAACGACCTGACGAGGCGGAACTGTCTTTTTCGCCGATGTTCTCAATACTCTCAACTGGTTTGGCCTGCGGTATGTCTCCGTTGGCCGAGTTTTTGCCACTTTGACCGCTATTCGTTGGGCGGCCATTTTTCAAAGGAAGGTCACCTTTGGAACGAACGGCAGGCTCATTCTGCGAATTGTTCGGTGCAGGCGAATGATCGTCGCTCTCTGCGTTGTGGTTGGCAGCGAACTTCTCTGCAGCGAATGGCCCCCTTCCCGCCAAGTAAAAGCCAATGCCACCAAGCAACAGAAACATGGCCGCGGCCGTTCCCCAAATCAAAACAGGCGATGGGCCCGAGCGACGTGGACGGCCTCCTGTCGAAGCGGTTCTCACCGTCCGCGGTTTGTCTGTCGAATCCGTCGTTGTTGACTGAGCAACCGCCGTTATCAGTGCTGACCTCGACTGAGAGGCTTCTGCCCCCCGCTTTGCTGACGGTGTCACCAAGGTTGTTGGCGTCGCCCCTGGTGGCAAGAGATCAGCAGCTCGTTGATCAACAGGCGCGGCTTTTGCGCTGGGTGTCCCTTGAGCTGGGTCGGTTGGCGCGGCCAGAGCACTCCCAAGCGAAACTCGCAGTTGGCCGTCATAGTCCGCTCGTTGCGCCGGGTCCAGCAGGCAGCGGCGAGCTTCGTCAATTTCGCGCAGCAAACGCTGAACCAAAGCTTTGTCTTTGACGACATGTGGCTTGAGCATGGCAACTTGCCGTTGCGCGGCCTTATCAATCTTCGTCGCGCTCTGCTCGAACTTCGACAACCCCAGCAGCATATAGTGGTCTGGCCGAGCCCCGTCCGAGGGTAGATTCAACCAATCTAAGTACGGATTTATCATGCTCATTCAAGGCGTATGAGTTTTTTCCACAGCCAAGAGCAGGCGCCAAACTGAATAAGAAAACGCACGGCGCAGGCAAAGGGCTCCACCGTATCGTCCTGCGCGGCCCGCTCACTCAGCACGACGCCACCTTCCCATACGATTCTTGTGGGTGAGTCGAGGGTAGTGACGAACATTCGCCGCGCCGGGCAGCTCACCAACGCGGAATGGCCTGATCGACGCCCGGCAACAGCCCCACCCAAGAGAAGGCCCGCTCATGAGGACCTTTGTAGTATGTTCTAAAATGACCACCAAGGCAAAGGAAGCCGCCCAGCCTGGACTCGCCATGAAGCGAAGTCGCAACTTGAGTGAAGCAGCAAGCTCAGATAGAGTGAATTCCGCGCCTGGAACATCTGGCTCCCAGTCGCGATGAAGCCCTGTCTGGAACCCGGTGATTGTACATCATGCGAGAGATTCTTCCGCAACTCGCGGCATACTTGAAAGAGGATCGGCCGTTGGCTTATTGCCGCCTCGTGGAAACGCGTGGCAGTACACCACAAAAAGCCGGCGCGGCAATGCTGGTGTTCCCGGACGGCTCGCAAGCCGGCACGATAGGCGGCGGCTGTGTCGAAGCGGAAGTCAAGCGCAAGGCGCTGCGAATCATTAATGATGGCATCGCTGAAATCGTTTGTTTCCAGCTCGATAGCGACTACGGCTGGGACGATGGTCTGATTTGCGGCGGCCGGATGCAGGTCCTGATTGATCCCATTGTCGGCGCACAGGCGAAAGCTTACTACGAGACTTTAGGCGTGCGGATCGCGGAGGGAAAGGATTGTCAGGAGGCGATCAGCCTCGACTTAGAAAAATCAGGACTGCCGGAGACAGCGTGTCTACTGCTTGACGAACACGCCAATGTTTTGCAAACGTTGCGGCTGGAGACAGCGAATTCGGCGTTGGTAGAACCAGACGGTCACGCCACACAACAGCTGCGCGCGCAACTCTCCACGCTGAAAGATCGGCCGCGCCCTCAAGCCGCCGGCGGATTTGCCTATCTGTCAGTCTTGAAGCGCTGCCGCCTGGTGATCGTTGGCGGAGGACATGTCGGCAAGGCGGTGGCCGCGATGGCCGCGGACATGGACTTTGACACTTGCGTCATCGACGATCGTCCTGAAGTCGTTTCCGCTGAACGTTTTCCCAGAGCAAACCAACGGCTAAGTGGCCCAATGGAAGATGTCCTGCGTAACGTCGAAATCACGCCGGACACCTATTGCTTGATCGTGACTCGCGGGCACAACCATGACGAGCAAGCGCTGTATCATCTCTGTCAGCGCGGCGCGCGATACGTTGGCATGATTGGCAGCAAGCGAAAGATCAAGTTGATCTACGATGATCTGCTCCGCGAAGGCGTTCCTTCCGAAGTTCTGCAAGGAGTGCATGCGCCTGTCGGGATCGATATTGGTTCGCAGACGGTGCCTGAGATCGCCGTCAGTATCATGGCCGAGTTGATCGCGCATCGGAATCTGGGTGGTCGTGTGCCTGGAAGTGCATCGCGTCAGGGCCGGGATGGTGGACGAAGCGTGAAAGGCAATTCACCGGACCAGGACTCCACCCGCCAATGCACCATTGATCAGGTCAATTCTTGAATCGCTCTTCTCCGGGACGAGTGCCAGATGCGCAGCTTCGCGGTCATCCCAGGGGCAGGTGTCAGCCGGCGGATGGGCACATCCAAGCTGCTCCTTCCGTGGGGTGAGATCACGGTGATTGAACACCTGTTGCGGCAATGGCACGAGTCCTGTGTCGATCACATCGTGTTGGTGACGCGACCACAGACCCTAGCCGGTTTGGAACGCTCGCGTTGGTCGGCCTTTGAGCGATTGCAGGTCGTGACTCCAAAGCCGCCGCCTGAGGAGATGAAAGCTAGCGTGTCGCGAGCGCTCGATTTCATTTGCGATCAGTGGGTTCCGCAAACAGAAGACATCTGGCTGTTGGCGCCAGCAGACCTGGTGACTCTGACGTCCTCCATGATTAACAGCGTGGTCGAGGGGTTTAGAGGCTCTGGATCCGCCAAAGAGTTGGCCATCCCGCGATTCACTGACAAACGGGGCCACCCCGTGTTATTTCGATGGAAGCTGGCAAGCGAAGTCGCAAGTCTTGCCGACCACGAGAACCTTCGCTCGCTCGTGGACAAGACGTCTTCACGACTTGAAATCTCGATGCCCGGGCAAGCTCCGCGGGACCTGGATACGTGGGCGGACTATGAATCACTGAGGCCGCCGAGAACGCCGGAAATTGCGAAACCGTAGAAGCCTAGCTGACAGTCACAGGTTTGTTGTCAGTTGGCGGCCACGAGAACTTGCCTGGATGAGCGTAGAGTCAATGACTTTTCTGTCACCGGGAGGTCACGTAAACTCGATGTTAATGCTCCTGCTGTGCAAGATCGTAGTAAGTAACGCGTGGGCAGGACGTTTCAGAGTCACGAATGCTTCGCTTCGCAGAACTTCAATAGGAACGGAGGGAGCATGAATCGGCCATGTCATGGTATGTGGAGCCAAGAACAGCCCAATCGACAGAGTTCGCTAGCGGTGCAACGCCCCTGGTATCGGATTTGGCTGTGGGCATTGGCGGCCATGGTGGCGTTCACCGCCCCCGGCTGTGGTGGTTGTGGCGGAAGTAACAAGAACGCCAACAAGACACCGGAAGAGCTCAAGGCCGAGGAAGAAGAAAGGAAACGCCAAGAGGAGATGCCCGACTTTACCGTCGGTGACCTGCGGACGCTCCCCTCCTCACAAAGCCGGATCGGCGCATTCGTCAAGCCAGGGCACTGGTCAGTGGCATCCATTGATGTTACGGCCAACAAATTTGACCTTCCCAACGGTGAGCTTACAACGGAGCCGCTTAAGTTGGACGGGATGCCATTCCGGATGGGGTCCTCACGTGACGCGCTGCTCTCTAAGTCGCAGAAGAAATCATTGCCAATTGTCCTTTATGTTCCGCCGGGCAGGTCCAGTACCAGCATAGAGGCCAGAGTCTCACGCAGCGGTGGTGGCATCATTGAACAAAAGGCAACCGGCGTTTCACGAATGCCGGCCCATCAATTTCATATGGTGGTCCTGACAGACAAACCAGACTTGTACAACTTCCTGCCGCGAATGGCTTCCATTCGACCCTATGTCTGGAACGAATCCGTGCAGTTGCCAGCGTTCTACCGCGTGCATATTCCAGACCTCACCACGGAATCTTTGCCTTTGCCGGACAATTCCCTGTGCTGGACAAGCACCGCATTTTTGATCTGGGACGGGCTTGCTCCGGAAACGCTGGATCAACAGCAACAAACTGCACTGGTCGATTGGCTGCACTGGGGAGGGCAGTTAGTCGTGAGTGGTCCCGGTACACTTGATTTGCTTAATCAGGGATTCTTGGCCGAGTTGCTACCGGCAAAGCCAGGGCGCGATATCACGCTCAATGAGCAGGAGCTTCAGGAATTCGCGGAGGAGTGGACTCCGGACACGCTCGGGCGACGGGATCAACGCCTGCAGCTGGCAGAGGGGATTTCAGCCAAGGAATTGCTGGTTGATGAAGAGGACCCAAACGTGCGCGTGTTAGCGACAACGCGCTCCGATAACGGGGTCATTCCCATGACTGTGGAACGTCGCGTCGGTCGCGGTCGGTTTGTAGTCACTGCGTTCGGACTTTCTCAAAAACAGCTCGTGACGCCTGCTTGGAGCGCTTTTGATAGCTTCTTCAATGCCTGCGTATTGCTCCGACCGCCACGCACTTTTTTCCGCAGTGGTGTCTGGGAGGAATTGGGAGCGCGATGGGCGGGTGGCAACACTTCCTCGCCAACGGAGCCTTCACTGCAGTCCCGTGTCCGCTACTTCACGCGCGACGCTAGAGCAGAGCAAGGCGTCGTGAAGATTGATGGCCAGAGCATTGAATCCTTTGACGGTATCTTGATTGAAGACCAGAACAGCAGCAGTTTGCTGCAGCAATCATACGAAGAGGATGAAGTTGTGATTGGACCGGGCGTTGCCGGTTGGACAGACTTCAACATCGCGTCTGCAACAGCACGGGAAACTTTACGAAAAGCCGCTGGCATTGTGATTCCGGACGCATCCTTCGTGCTGCGGATGTTGGCGATTTATGTTGTCGTACTTGTGCCAGTCAACTGGATGATCTTTCGTTTGATTGGCCGTGTCGAGTGGGCTTGGATTGCCGCACCAGTGATCACCATTGCCTTTGCCTTGATTGTCATCAATCAGGCGGAGCTGGACATTGGCTTCGCGCGTGCGCGGGCTGAGCTCAATGTGATTGAGTTGCAAGGGGATTACTCGCGCGCTCATGTGACCCGGTTTACTTCTTTGTATACGTCACTGACAACTGCCTACGACACACGCTACACGGACTCAACTGCCATCGTGCAGCCTTTTGCACGGTTGGGCGCTCACGAGCGCCGGCAGACACTCATCGGAGACACGCCCACAACAATCAACTACCGCCGGACACCGACCCGGGTGACTCTCAGTGGGTTTGAAGTCTCATCCAATAGCACGGAGATGCTCCATTCCGAGCACATGCTCGATTTGGGAGGAGGCATCCACCTGAAGTCCTTCAACGGCCAGTCCGGAGCAGTTGTCAATAATACGGACATGGACCTCAAAGGCGCGGCAATCTTGACGCAAGATAGCGTGGCCTGGATTGGAGATATCAATGCCGGAGCGGAAAGCTCATTTCAACTGCAAGATCGGTCGCCTGAATCCGGGGAAAACACTGGAGAACTTCTCATGGAGAACTATTGGTTCCCGGAACGGGAAGAATCTCCGTATACCGCCAAAGACAGTAGTTCGCTGCAGCTCGATCTACGCCCGCTGATCCA
The DNA here is from genome assembly GCA_028066245.1 of Pirellulales bacterium. Lineage (GTDB taxonomy): Bacteria > Planctomycetota > Planctomycetia > Pirellulales > S012-138 > CALJLD01. The sequence goes on from JALCBR010000016.1 coordinate 16,777, forward strand.
GCTTTTGGAAGCGCGCGGGTCCAACGCGACGAGGAGCACGTTTCCGGAGCGAGAAATCCGCCTGGTCGCCTGGAATGTGGATCTGCTTCCTGGCATGGAGGTTGAGCCCGCGGCATCACAAGTGCGGGTTGGCAATGTAATTCTTGCTCATTTGCGGCATGAGCCACTTCCTGAGCCGAAGAAGAACGACAACACGCCGGGGGCAACGGGAGCCCGGGAGTTTGATGGTATCGATGATCAAGAATAAGCATGTCGAGCGTGCGAGAAAACAATCAACAACAGTCGCCAAGAGGGCGGTCGAACAACGACGAGACGTGTTAAGCAAAAGAATGACCGCAAGTGCGCCATACTGTCACCGCCTTCAACGGCAACCAAATCAATGATTGAGTTGATCAACTTCACCAAGGTGTACGGCGACCTGCTGGCCGTCGACAAGCTGAACTTGAACATCAAGGAAGGAGAGATGTTCGGCTTCATCGGCCCCAATGGCGCGGGGAAGAGCACCACAATTCGCTTTCTCGCTACTTTGTTGAAGGCCACCGCCGGGGAAGGCATGGTCAACGGGTTCAGTGTCACCCGGGACCCGCTCAATGTGCGCCGCAGTGTGGGATATATGCCGGACAACTTTGGCGTCTATGACGGCATGCGGGTTTGGGAGTTTTTGGATTTCTTTGCCGTGGCTTACCAAACGCCCAAGGCGCGGCGCAAGCAAGTGATCTCAGACGTGCTGGAACTGCTCGATCTGACGCACAAGCGAGATGACTTTGTTAATGGCCTTTCACGCGGCATGAAGCAACGGCTTTGTCTAGCGAAGACATTGGTCCATGACCCGCCAGTTTTGATTCTTGACGAGCCAGCCAGCGGGTTGGATCCCCGAGCTCGGTTGGAAGTGAAAGCACTGCTCAAAGAACTGCGGCGGATGGGCAAGACAATTATCATCTCCAGTCACATCCTCCATGAACTGGCTGACTGCTGCACATCCATTGGCATCATCGAGCGCGGCCAATTGCTGGCGTCTGGATCCATCGACGAAGTCTATCGGCAGATTCGCGGCAACCGCGTGATCACTGTCAAATTTATTGAAAATATGGACAAGGGATTGCAAGTCATACGCAGCTATCCGGAAACGCGCGACGTGCAAACGCTCGATCACACGGCAACCATCGAACTGGGACAAGCCAGCGACGAGCAGATCTCGACCCTGCTGGATAAGTTGATCGACGCCGGAGTCAAAATCCGCTCTTATGCGGAAAACGACCCCACTCTGGAAGATGTTTTTATGACCGTCACCAAAGGCCTGGTGACGTAATTCGACGGCTAGTTACCGCCTTAAGAGTAACGGGGACGCGCAATCAACTCTGGCGATACGCCTTGATCGATCGTTGTTCGTGCTATAATTATTGCAACGTTATGCACTCCAACGGGTCAATCACAGGGGGCGAACTGGTATCGACCGGATAACTGAAGCGTTTGGCTGCGTGCCGTGGTTGGTCAGCAGGCCACGTAAAAAAGCCGACCACTATCTTCAATTGCCGAAGATAACCTTGCTTTGGCTGCCTAATTAGGCTGCCCCGGCTGAGGGGTTTTGTCGGAGAGCCCTGAATGCCCGGTTGCCAATTCCGACTCGTCGCGGGTCATTGCCAGGCACGCCCGAGATTAAACCCTGTTCCCGGCTGGTCGTTGACGCATCGGGTCGCTACGAGACGCCGACGGCGAGAACCAAATAAGCGACTACGCACGTAGAGGCCGCCGTGGATTTATCGCGGGACGCGGGTTCGATTCCCGCCGCCTCCACTTTGTAACTCGTTTTCGGGTCACGACTTACAGGAAATCGAAGAATCGCTTTCAGCGCCTGGGCAGCGCAGCACAGGCGCTGAAACGCAGTCTTTGACACCTTCTGTCACCGAACTGGATGGCATTCCGTCGGCCGTTCAGCGCATCGCCCAGGCGTGGCCGAGTCTCCCACCGCACATCCGCGACGCCGTCCTTACCTTGATTGATGCCGCCCTCGTCCAACACCAGTTGGAAGGAGGGCAATCATGACGGCAAACGACAGTCACCCTTCGTCCACCAGGTGCTGCTCAGAACTGGCCGCCCTCGTCCTCGCGATTCCACCAGCACGACGGCCGGCGGTGATGCAATGCGTCGCGGCGTTCCGCCCGTGCCACACAATTGAAGAGTCGTTTGCGGTGGGGCCACTGCGAGCGAAGTTTGCGAAGACCTGGGAAAGCCTCTATCGAAAACCGCTTCCTGTCGAGCAACTCCGAGCTGCGCTGGAACCGCCGCTCCCTATCGGCACTGTCTTGTGCTTCAGCAACCTCCTGCTCGTCGCGGACGGACCCAGTATCGAAGCGACCCTCGAAGAACTCATTCGGCATCTATTTGAGCGAGTCCAAGAGCTCGTCGGTTCGCCACAGTTGAGCTTGTTCGATGCCGCTTATAACCCGCCGACTCGGCCTCCGGAGACGCTCGCGGTTGGCCATTCAGTAAGTGCGCTTCAGCAACTGATCGATTCGGGCCGCAAGTATCCCACCATCTACGCGGACCCGCCCTGGTCGTATACCAACGAAGCCTCGAGGGCTGCCGCTGTGAACCACTATCCCAAGATGTCAGTTGACGCGATTTGCGCCGAACCGGTCCGAGATCTTGCCGCAGACAACGCACACCTGCATCTCTGGACGACAAACGGCTTCCTTCGCGAATCCTTCGCCGTCATCGACGCTTGGGGATTCACATTCAAATCTTGCCTGGTTTGGGTCAAGGATGAAATCGGGATGGGCAACTACTGGCGCGTTTCTCACGAATTTCTGCTTCTAGGAGTTAGAGGGAGTCTGACGTTTCGAGACCGCACGCTTCCGAGTTGGATTCAGGCTCCGCGAACAATTCATAGCCGCAAACCAGCGATCGTGCGAACGCTGGTCGAGCGAGTCAGCCCCGGCCCCTACTTGGAACTGTACGGCCGCGAGGAACTGCCCCTGTCCGCTTGGACGGTCTACGGGAATCAAGTCGAACGACGGCTCTTCTGACTTATTACGTGGCAAGCGCTATCTTGCAACAGGTAGCTGCCACCTGCGCAAACACGGGACCTGCTTGGTTCCAGGGACCGAAAACTGAAACCCTTGACGCGGTTTACTGTGATCGTGACCCAGCGATACAATGCTCTCGGCCAATACAGCGCCTCCATGACTTTGCTGTGAGGGACTATTCATGAGCGCACAAGAGATGGTGACTACCGGAGCACTGTACTACCCTTACATCCACATCCGCGACCTTGATTGGCTCAAGGCCAATCTGCTTATCTTTCCAAGTGTCACACGAATGATTCCGATGGATTTCATTCCAGACGACAGCGATGGTGTTCGCGAATTGGCACAGCGGCTTGATGATAAGCTGGCCCTGTTGCAGCCTGCTGATCTTTGGTCCGACAGACCCATTCAGGCTCAGAGCATTCTTGCATCCAAGCTGCGACTGGATGCAGAGAATCGTGAGTTTGTGACGCACTATGGGCAGCAGGAGGCACGGAAGTTGGTGAACGACAGTGATCATGGTTTTCAGATTCACGCAATGAAGTTGTCCGAAGAGCTGAAGAGTGTTCTGGCGGAGTCTAGGTTAGCCTGGGACCCTTTGTCCCCAGAGCCGTACGATGGTCACTCCGAATACGTCGAAGTTCACCCACGCGTTGGCGAAGCTGTAATGTCCACGCTTGCGATCGCGTGTGCACAAGCCGGCGGATTAGATATCGTTGGCGACGAGCGCAGTGGCCCGCTGCATCGTTGCCTGCTGGAAAAGGACCTAGACGCGATATATGACACCTGGCTTGATTCAAGTCGTCAAATGAAGATGAGGGAACCAGACGCTGCAACGGGCGAAGAGCTGTTTGAGTTCATTTTGGGGATAACAGGTGATCTGTCGAGTCTTTCGTCGGAACAACTCCGTGGAATCGCCGAGGAGCGAGAGCCGATTCGCGACTTGATCAAAGCGTTAAGGATTCGGGCCGCTCAAATACCTGCGATGGACCCCGGAGAGAAGCGAGACGATGCGTTCAAGCAAGCTGCCAGTGAAATAATGAATAAGTGGAACAATGATCGCAACAACTTATCTGGCTTTCTGCGCGATTTCTTCAGCGTGGACGCAGCCAACCTAACGACGAGTTTCGCAAGCAAAGTCGCGGACAAGACCCTTACCGGGATGGCCGCAGGCGCGGCGGCAAAGGCTTCGGCGACAGCGGCCTCTGGTGCGGGCACCAGTTGGCTCGGGTCACTGGCCGCAGGAGGCGTAGTCGGCGCTGGTGCGGGATTGGTGATTGGCTTGGTTGCGCACGCCGGCAAGACCTACTACAAGCGTAGTCAGCTTGCAAAGAACAGTCCGTATCGATACTTAACGACACTGGAAGATGCCGGTGTTGTCCTGCGTTCGGAAGCCATATCACACGTGTGAACGACACGAACGGCAGGAATTGGACGCACGTGATGAACGCTGGCGTTACAGTCGGTGTTCCCGGATTGTTTGCCACGGGTGCAACTCTAACGTGCCGGCTCGATGTGCCCTTACCATCACACGCCCATTGCGTGGGAATATGGTTCGCTGCCTTTCTTGCATGGCACAGCGGACTCTGCGCTTCCGCGGATTCCAATTGCCACATCCCTTGACAAGTCCGGGCCCTCCATCCAACGCAAGACTCTCCACTGATTTGGCAGAAGGCCGGGGATTCAGCAGACCGAAAGGACTTGCTTCAGGAACTCTTCAACGTCTGCAATCGACGGAACGACGCGAATGCGTGAATCGAGAGTCGGGATGGACGCTGTAGGTCCAAGGTAGGCGACGATCGGCCGACCATACTCGAGAGCCAACGCACACTCGCTTGCGGTACCTGCCCCGCCAGGCAAAGCGACGACGGCGTTGGAAGAAAGCACATTGATGTGGTTTCTCGATTCTGTTTGCGTCCCTCCCGTTCCACTTAGCGGGAGATGTGTGTAAATCGGCAACTCGACCCATTTGTTGGGGTATTTGGATTTCGGCAGAGCACGGTCATGCCTGCTGCTCGGAATGACCCCGATTGAGATTCCCTTCCGATCTCCCGCCTGCACAAAGGCCTTGCTGACTGACGCCATGACGCCACCTCCACCGCCGGTCAAAAGGTGAACGCCGAGTGAGGCGATTACGCCGCCGACTTCTTGGGCGAACTCCTCATGAGAATCGCTACCAGAACCCACAACGCAAACGACCGGCAGTCGTAGCATTTCCATGATCGTCCTCGTTCGTCTTTCATCATCATGTACAGAATTGCGTCCATTCCGCACGGTTGGCGCTCAGCTCGCCGCTGCCCCAGCCTAACGCCACCCGATACCGCAGCCCGACCCCGCCCTTACTCCTGGGCGCTTACAAACATCATACAGGTTCGGTCTCCGCTTGCGCCCGCTACGATATTGGAACACGACGGCAAGCGTCCTGTCCAAGCCGCCCCCCCCGGCAATCGGTCCCGGCGGACGTTCTGGAGGGCACCTTCCTGGCCGGACATTCCCAGTCGGTGCATGACGCGTACTCGGAATGGCTCGTGGCCAGTCTACCCCTAAGAATTCAAGATGGCGGCTGCGCGCTGGTTCGTTCCTCGTCGTCAGCGCACTCTTCGACTTTCAACTCGCTCGGTAGTTGACCCTGCGTCATGTAGCGAGTCGACAAGTTAACAAGTGCAACAGCATTCACATCGCTCGCGCCGGTGGCCGAACCGGCGTAAAGCCACTCGCTCTTCGTTCAATCGTTGCGCACTTTCAGCCACCCTCGGCCGTGCCGACTAACTCCACAAGAATGCAGGCATGCCGAGTGCCACGAACAGGTTGAGTATCTTGCAGCGTAGGGCCGCTTCGGTCCGTTGGTTTGCGAACTTGCGATTCTTAAGGGTGTCGCCGAACACGGTTTTCATTCGTCCCATCGCCGTTTCGGCGAGGCTGCGGCGATGATAGCCGATCGACTCTTTCCACTTCTTGCGGCCGTCGCGGCGGATCTGCCGCACGCACTCGTCACGCGGCAGCGGGTCAGCCGACGTGTTGCCATGTTGCCAAATCTTCGCGTTGCGGCGCGGCGGAATGATCACGTCGATACCGCGATCGGCCAACGTGTCGTACACCTTCCGTTGGTCGTAGGCGCCGTCGCCATAGAATATTTCGACATCAATCGGCACTTGATCGAGCAACGGCACAACTTGGCCGCCATCGTCTGCGCTGTTCTCAGTCAGCGTCTCGGCAACAATCGCGTGCGTGGCCGGATCGACGGCCAGATGGAGCTTTCGCCAGGTGCGACGCTTCGACACGCCATGCTTACGCACCTTCCATTCACCCTCGCCGTAGACTTTCAGACCGGTGCTGTCGACCACTACATCGATCGGACCCTTAGCCTGAGCGACCTCAATCGCAATGTTCAACTTGGCCGCACGCTTTTGCATGCTCGTGTGATGGGGAATGGCGACGTCAACGTCCATCAGTTTTGCCAACGCGCGGCCAAAACCTTCTGTCTGCCGGTAGGGCAAGCCGAACAGTTCGCGCAGAGTGAGCATCGTTTCGATCGCCAGGTCGCTGTAAATAAACGGCCGGCCCACCTTCGTCGCGGCGTTCTCGTGCTCCCACTGGTCGATCACGTCCTCGTCAAACCACATCGTGATATCGCCACGCCGCACCAGCGACTCGTTATACTTTGCCCAGTTTGTGACCTTGTACGCCTTCCTCTTACTCTCGGCCATGTCGAGACTCCTTCCAACGTCAGGGAACATCCGTTCATGCCTTTCTAACGAAGCAAATGGAAGGATTGTTCAGCAAGGCCGCCACCCTCCAAGAGTCCCCGCGCTAAAACACCATTCGTCCGTTGTGAGATCTCGCAAACCCGACCCAACGTCTGATGGCAATCGTCGTGCGGAACTCGTAGAATCTTGGTCGTGTCCGGCGTGACGCGAGTGGCTGGGATAGCCTTGGTTATTTGGCGCTAACGATCTGCTCATCTTGGGCCCCTCTCGATCCAGGTCGCTACTCCTTGCTCAACGACAAAAGGAAGTGCAACAGATGTCAACAAAAGCCACAAGTGCACTCATCACTTACAATCGTTCAGCCGCCCTTGCGTATGCGCGGGCCTACTGGACGAAAGTTTGCACCGACGAATACGTCGCCGTCAAACAATCCCCGTACTTCAAGAAGGTCGATGCTGCAACCGTCTTCCTTCGCACAACTGCAAGCGACCCGAGTACAGAAGTGGCGAGACCGGGTACCGGCTCTGATATCCCGTTGGATGATCTTGAAGATTGTACACACTTCGTTTCTTGCTGTTTGGGAAGTCCTCCGGGTGGGACCGGCGGTGGTATCCCAATCACGCAAGACTTCAACACCATTTACGGCCGTCTTAGTGCCGACAGGTTGTACAACGACTTGGTGAGCCAGGGGCGCGTGGAACTTGTTGTAGAGAAAAAGACTTTTACTCAGGCAGCATCTTCGCTGAGTAGCCTGCAAGAAGGAGATCTGATCTTTTATTTCGACACGCCTCGCAACCGGTATGGACATTCGGCCATATACCTCGCAGGCGCTGGGAAACGAATTGCCTGCCACACCTATTGTCGAGGTGATGTCAACAACGACTATCCCCAGGCCTGGGACAGCGTCACCCTGCCGCTATGCACGCTCTTGAAGGTGAAGGCAAATCAGCCGAACGCCGAACCTGAATCCCTTCACAAACGGAGTGCATTGGGCTACGGCCAGCTCTCCAACAAGACTGGCGAGACACTGCTTGTTTATGGACCGAAGATTGATGGGACCTACGATAATTCCGTTTATCATCTCCCAAATGGACGCAAGACGGCTGACGACTGGGATTGCGACGGCTTCTTCGTCCCAAACGATCGCTACGCAGATCAGGCGACGAGCACAGATCAAGGCCCTCTGGCCATCAAATACATTAACTTTCGCACGCCGGTCATCGAACGGTCAGGCGCGAATTACGAGTGCAGCCTAAACAACGGTGCCTACAAGGCCGGAGAGATCAACTGGGAGATCCCCAACATTGCGTATTCGGCTGTGCCAGGTTCATACCCAGTGGTACCTGGTCACGTTGCCGCATGAACTAATGGACTGCGCCGAGAAGCACTACATCTGTCTCTTAGCTGAAAGGGTTAGCATGGATTTAACTGAGCTGAAACGATGGACCCTCCAGCACCTTGGTCAACAGGTCATGTTTTCATCGGCAGGAAAGACTGTGCTTGCTGGTGAATGGGGTGGCGATACTGTTGCCTGGAGTCTCGCAAGTGGCCGTGAAGTAATGCGATTGTCTCGAACGATGCCACTTTCTATTAATCCGGCTGGCACACTCGTCGCCACTTCGGAAGGGGTGGTGAAGATTCCGAGTGGTGAGTTCGCGATCGAGCGCCCGCGCACTTCCTTGTACTGCGAGACAGGCCCGTTTTCACGAGATGGAAGTGCGGTCGCCCTTCCAGGTCGCCACAATCCCGACCCGAATTCACCGCGACAGCCAAACGACTGGCATTCATTCATGGACGTATTCAATGTCGGCACTGGACAATTCGTCGCTAGATTGGCCCACGGTCCTCATCCGATCGTGTCGGCGCAGTTTACACATGATCTACGAGCATTTGTCACAGCGGATGGAAACAGTGACGCAATTGTCTGGGAACTGAGTACTGGTAGGCAGGAGTTTAAGCTTCCACATGCAGAGGGTGCGTGGTGGATCTATGTTGAGCCTAATGGGTCTCGCATGATGACTGTCGAACCTCGGACAGCATCCGCGCATCTTTGGAACCTACTAGACCAGACAAACATACGGTCGTTCTTACATGCTCAGCCAGACATTCCTTATGATCCTGCGGTATGGGCGAGTGACGTGAGTCGTGATTTCAAGCTTCTGGCTACTGCAGGCTACGACCAAACAGTGCGCATTTGGAACATCGACAGCGGAACGGAGGTGTCACGCTGCACTCACCAATCAATGTACATTGACAATGTTGTCTTCAGTCCTGACGGCCAACTTATCGCAACGAGCGCGCGAGACGAAACGAGAGATGCGGGCGGAAAGACCTGGGACACGATCCGTCTTTTTGACGCATCAAATGGCACTGAGCTTGAAACAATGTTGTTTTCTACGGTTAAGGATTTGAGATTCGACTCCGAAGGTACGTGTATCGCCGCGACCGGTTTGGACACGGAATACGTTCCGAACGGCTCAGGTGAAGACCCTCTTCCTTGTGCAGCAGTTTGGCTTCTAAGTAGCGGTGAGTCGACAAAACGTATCGCTCCACCCGACTCTAACAAGCTTGAGTACGAGTATGACGAGTCAAGCGACCGATGGACACACAAGTCGTGTTGAACAGGACCGTGGCGACCGGCTTTAACTGAACAGTAGCACAGCGACCACCGGGTCCGCGTAGTCCGATCCGTGGCCGAGCCGCAATGCACTTTGGAAGTCCCTAATATGTGAAGGAGATTGTATGGCACTCATCGTAATCGACCCGGGACATGGCGGCAGTGACCCGGGCAAGGTTGGGCCCGCTGGCACGTTCGAAAAGACTTACGCTTTAGACGTGGGAAAACGTACGGCTGGTATTCTCAATCCAGATCACCGAGCGGAGATGACACGACGCGATGATACCTTCGTTGAATTGGCAGATCGCCCAGCGACCGCGAAACGGTTGAAAGCAGATGTGTTTGTTTCGATCCACTTCAACAGTAATGGGCCTTCTGCCCAAGGCACGGAGACATACAAACATCCCGATAGCACGAGCGAGGACACGCGGTTGGCAGAGGCCGTGCAGGACCGCGTCGTGGCTGCGACAGGTCACAACGATCGCGGTGTGAAGGAGGCCAACTTCGTTGTAATACGGCCCACTCTTCACTACGTGGACACACGTTCCTGTCTGGTTGAGGTGAGTTTCCTCTCGAATGCGGCGGAAGAGACGCGCCTTGGCGACCCTGACTACCGGCAAGAGATTGCACAGGCCATCGCCGACGGTGTCGAGGACTTTCTTGCTGAGGATCGGAAGGCAGGGCGGGCAGATCGCACAAGGAAGCCTTGATAGCCAATACTGGTTGTCAATCTACAGTCTACGCAAAGGAGAGAAATCTGAAAAGCAAGTGCAGCATCCTACTGTTGCAATTCGCAGTCGTTCTCCAATTGGACGCGGTCGGCAGCGGGCAACACACTCCGGACCGTAAGTACACCGCCGGGCAGAAGAGCATTTCCGGTCTCGTGGCCATCAAAGCCACAATCGAAACGCGTTATCGCAAACTGTGCGGAACAAGGTCGGTGGCTTCACAGTTCGGCCCGCCCTGCGTCCGTGCAACGGCGTCTGGACCGCTGATCCACGCTCCCGCGGCCAGCAGCGAAACTGAATGGCTGCCAATTGCCGAACCAGTGCAAATGAGGTCCGGCTTCGAAGTCAAGGAGATCAGCAATGTCCTGACCTATTCCTTCGCGCTTTGCCTACCGCCTGGGATCTTCGATCGGATTTCCCGGACGACCGTAACCCAGCTGCCGGAGTTCCTGGAGGAGATCGAAAGGCCGCTGTTCGAGCTGCCCGACGCCGCTTTGCCTCAGCTGCCCGAATTGCTCCCACTGCTGCTGGAGCGGATCATCGATCTGCGGCTGAGGATCAGCGCGGCCATCCGCCCCGCCCAGCCGGAATTTGATTTCGACTTTGACTTCTCGCTACCAGAGATTGGGCCGCCGACGCGTTTTCCCTGCTGCAAGGCCAAAGCTATAACGCTGCCTTTGGTAGGCAAGCTATCGAGTATCGAGTTTCATCTAGTGCGGTTGTTGACGGCGTGTCGCTGCTTGTCAATCGAGTGTCTTCCCACGGGGTGGGCGGGGTGGGGGGGACGCTTCCGGGACGGCTATCATCCGGTGTTACCTCTCAGAACTGTGGCCAAGATGTGCGCAGCGTTATTGGCTCGGCGCACGGATCTCAACGACGAACACTCAGGAGACTTTTCGCGTGGCCAATAGTTTTTACGTCCAGCACACGAGAGACCAGCTGCCAACTGAAACCGATTCCGAGCCGGACGAGGGGCAGATCTTCCCGCTGCTCCGCCGCTTCGGAACATCAGGAAACACGACGACTTGGGCGTATGCCGTCCCCAAGCGCCGAGAGTTAGGCGATCCGCCGGCATCGCGAAAGAACCTGTTGACTTGCGGCATCCTGCGGGCCATCGGCTTCGTGCCCGAGGGCAGCAACACCGCGCCCGTGGACAAGCCTTGGAATACGCGCACGGAACTGCTCGAGCGTTTCGATTTCTTCTATCTCAAAGACGAGATCCTGATCCCGAAATACGCCCCGAACGTCTTTGCTGGCGACACGCTGCCCGACATTCCCAACGACTCGGGACCGGGAGTCGAGGTGCTGAATCCAAAGGGAACGGCCGCCAGTCTTCTGCTGGCGGGTGATGAGTCGGCAGCCGGTCAGGACTCCACCTTCCTGGTCGACCAGTTCGAGATTCAGTCGTCGACATTCACACTTGGCCTGGCGGGGCAGGCGACGGCCCCTGAGTTCGACGCGACGGTGGCGCTCACCAGTTCGTCGCCGGTAAAGTGCCCTGCCGGCGCCGTGCCGACACTGTCGATTGAACAGCTTACGACGGGATTCTTGCGCGTCAACGGCCAGAAAGCCGAGCCGAACAACGACAAGGCGACTCCGAGAATCGCGACCGATACTCGCCATGATCGACTGGCGCTTGACGTGGCCACACTTGTGTCTCTAGCCAGTGAGCTGGACCTGGACGCGACCGTAGAGCCGACTCGAATCAGCCTGGCAATTGAGGTGTTTCCCGCCTTCAGCTTCCGGCCCGATCCGAATCTGCCCATCTCGGTAGCGGTCGGCAATCGTGGGATCACCGCACGCCTGATGCCTTCTGATGGTGACTACCCGTTTCCAACGACAATCTCGGTGAATCGCCTTCAGCCGTGCGTGAGAGTGACGATCCGCGGCCCCATGATTCATGCAAAAGCAGAGGCGACAGGGCCATCCGAGTGGCTTTCGCTGCTGGAGCCCGCCAATCGGAAGCTTGGTGAAACAGTCGAGCAGATTAACGACCTGCTGACCTACAACTTCGACCTCTGCCTGCCTCCCCCCAAGATCCCTGCCCTTCCGCTTCCGGACCTGTTCAAACTGGAAGGGATGCGGGTCCGGGTCCCCAGCTTGAACGACTTCCCCCGGTTTCGACTGGGAGAGTTGCTGGACCGTTTCGTATTGCCGGCCGTCGACTTCGCACAATTCGAAATCTCCGGCCCCCAAGTCACGCTCAAGCTGCCGAGCTGGGTGACTCCGGACTGGGCGGCCATTCACTTTCCGGCCCCAGCCGACGTCGACCTTTGGATGGAGCGACTTCGGATCAAGCGTCCTGGCGGGTTTCTGGAGTTTGGGGTCACCCCGCTGCCGGCGATCGATTCCGTCGTCCCCGACATCGGCGGGTTGGAGCTTACCCTCAATCTCACCGGCAACCTTCCGTCCCTCACTCTCGGCATCGACACTTTTGAACTCCGAGTTCCGGAACTGGAAGCGTTTGAATTCGAACTGCCGGATCTGGGTCTGCCGAGCTTGACGGACTTTGAGGCGCCTGATTTCTCGCTGGACCTCCCGAACAAGATCATTCGCTTCATGCTGCCGGAAGGCTTTCGCCTCGCGGACTTGCCAGCGCTCGACGTCCACTTGTGGACGATCCGGGTCCGGGGTCTCGATGGCCTCGCCATCAATCTCGACATCGATAAGCTAGAGCGAATCAACGATCTCGAGGTCAAGCTGACGCTGAAGGTCGTGCCTCCGGAATTGCCCAGTCTTTCGGGTCTGTTCAAGCTGGAGATCGCCTGGCGATTCGATTTCGATGCGCCGAATTTGAATTCGCCCGAATTGAAGCTGAAGACCAAGCTTCCGGAGGTGCTGCTGCCCAAGCTGGCAGCGCCGGACGCAAAATTCGGGGAGTTCGATTTTCGGCTGCTCAAGCTCCGGCTTCGCAAGCAGCTTCCGGATCTGCGGCTAGTAGACATTGGGACCTTCCCCCTGCTGGGGCTGTTGCCGTTCCAGACCCCTGACTTCCTGACCCTCAAGCTGGACATCCCCGAGGTCGACGGAGAGTATCCGGACCTCAAACTGTTTAAGGGCGGGCTAGGGCTTTCGGTCGAGATTTCACTGGACTTGAGTCTCTCCCTCGAAAAGTGCTATCTCACCGATTTGCTGGGCGAGTTGCCGTCCGTCGACTTCCGGATGTCACTGCCACCACTCAACGTTCCGACTCTGTCCATCGGCAAAATCAAATCGGAGTTCCACAGCCCCGAGCTGCCGGCACTGTTCGTGCCGTTTGCGCCCTTCGAACTAACCGTTCGCATTCCTCATCCGACGCTGCCCGAGCTCCAATGGAACGAGCTCCGATTGAATCTCGGCCTGCAGATCGACCTGGACTCCTTCCGTCTGGCGGCGGGCCGAATCTACTTCTTTCTGCCTCAGCTCCGCAGCGGCGATCCGCTGGCCGACCGCGCACCGCGTCAGGTCATCGACTTCGACATTTTCACCATCACGTTTCCCACCCGTCCTGAGACGGACCGCTTTCCCACAGAGAAAAACCACGACGGATATCTCGATCTGCAGACGCGCGAGTTTGTCATCGACCTGGTGTATCCGAAGGAACCCGGTGCCCCGCCTGAAGACGAGGATCCGAAGGTCGCGATCAAACCGCGAATTCGCTGCTTCTTTCCAGGCGGCATGAATCCGAAGGCCGCTCGGCTGGGACGCGACGGTGTCGAGAACCTGAAAGGGACGGCGGACTACTCCGAGTTGCGAACCGAATATGCCAAGCGATTCGAACTGGAGCTGGACCTGGTCGAGCCGAGCCTGCTGGAGGACGCCCAGCGGCTGTTCTTCCGTCTGAACGGAAACGGACTCACGCTGGGCGCCAACCTGAGCAAGTCCGAGGTTGAAGTCGACAACTCGGGGTTCAACGACGACGGCGAAATGGCGGACGGCAAGGCCGGGCTGCTGAAGCCCTTCAAATTCGATCCCCAGGAGAAGCAGGGCGAGCTGGAGAGCCGGCTGGTCGTCGTCGACAACGAACTGCGCGAGGCGGGAGTCTATGCCAAGACCGAAGTGCCCGGGGTCGACGACCTGATCGCGGAGGTCTCGGTCGTGCTGCGGCAGCCCGCCAAGGGCAAGCTGCCGGACGTGATCGCCTCGATGGAGCTCGAGCGTTCCGACGAGGCCCCGCTGGCCGAGCTGTCCATCAAACTCTTGGAGCTGACTCTGGAACGGATCGAGATGGGGCTCACTTGGCGCGGAGAGGAGAAGGACTGGGACTACTCGGTGATCGCTGACGGCACGCTGGCGTTCACCGGGGCCGCCGACCTGGTCGAAGATTTGGAGGATCTGCGGGCCCCGTCGATGCAGCTGATCGGACTTGATCTTCGCAGGCTCAATCTCCGTGAAATGCGAGTTCCGCTGGACCTTGTCGACCCCGTGCGGTTCGAAATTCTCGATGGCATGTTCGCAGTCGAACTCGGCGACCTCGAATTGGGCTGGGTGTTCGAGGGGCGAGTGCCCAAGCCGCGCCTGCTGGCGTGCGAATACGCGAAGATCGAGTACCTCAATCCCGGTGCGCTCGAAGTCGCAATCACCGTGGGCGGCCTGCACATTGAGTTCGACGAGGATCTCAAGGCGCACATCAAGCTGCCTTCATCGCTGGGATTCGAGATGGCGCTGGCCTCCACCGCCAAGTGCGCCGGCTCGGTCGGCTGGGTGGAAACGGAAGTCGAGAGGTACCTGTCTGTCACGGGCAAGATCCAGCTGCAGGGCCTTCCTGAGATCTCCGGACTGGTCAAGTTCGGCACGGGCGACAAAGACAGCGGCCGCCAGGAGATCAACCTGGTGCTCTACGGCGAGACCGAGCTCGACGAACAGCTGTATACGGGCGTGGTCGTCAAGTCTTTGGGGCTCGGAATCGGCCTCAACAACCGGCTCAAAGCCCTGCCTCCCAAACCTTCGGCCGACGCCATCATCGAGCGGATCGACACCGTCAAGCCGGGCGAGGTCGATCCCAAAGGCCAGCCGGTCGCCTGGGCATTCGTTCGCGAAGGCGGATTCTACGCGTCGATCATCGGGTCGACGATCATCGGTTCGAACCTCGGCGAATCGGACGTCCTGAATGCCTATCTGTGCCAGCTGGTGGTCAGTTTCGACAGCAACCTCGACTTGGTGGCGGCGGGAAAGTTGTGGTTGTCCTGCAGCCTCGATGGTCTCCGCGATCATCCCGACAATCCGGCCTTTGTGGGGGCCATGGTTTTGAGTCCGCGGCAGCAGAAATTGGAGCTGGTGCTCCAGTCGCGACCGAACCCCTACATCGAAGAAAACGACCTGATGGAGAAGCTGCTGAGCAAGGTCCGCGTCCGGTTCGCCTTTCGCATGACGCCGCAGCTGGTCGACTACCATCTCTCCGAGCTGTCCTACCGCGACCGCATGTTCGGCGCCGACGTGGCGATTATCGGCGAATACCGCTTTGCCGTTTTCAAGCGAGCCGTGCTGCTCAAGAGTGAGCTGTCGGCGACGGGCACGATCAAGGAGAATTTCTCGGCCGGGCCCGGCGGATTCGACATGGAGGGGCAGGCGCATCTGCACTACGGGTACGGCGGGCTGCTGACTACCAGCGGCGCGATGGCCTATGCGTTCATCGACGCCGGCCTGCGGTTCCGCGTTTCGGCCTGGATCGAGATCGGATTCAGCATCTCGTTCAAGATCTGCGGAAAACGCAAGACAATCCGCTGGACGGTCGTGTTTCGGACTCGCATTCCCGAGCTCGAGCTGTCTTTCCGGGGCAACATTGGGCTCGCCGATCGCGACGGTCTGATCGGATTCGAGCTCCAGGTGGGAATCAACATTCCCATTTGCGGCTATCGCCTGCGAGCCAGCGGCCGCTGGGACGTCAACTCCGACCTGTACCATGACGTCCGCGCGCGTGTGGCCGCATTCGAGCGCGAGCTGGACGAGGCGGTGCGGAAGCTGAATGCTGAAAATGCGGCGGCCAGGCAAGCCCAGCGCCGCTTCGAGGCGTTCCTGACGGATATGGGGCTGGCGACCCACCGGGACCGCTTCCTCGCTTTCGGAGACCACGTCAGCGCGATTGAACGCGACCTGTTCGAAGCCCACCAGCAGTTTCTGAATCATCTCCGCTACGGGACGGATTTCCAGCAAGTCGAGGCCCCCAGCCAGTCGCTGAGGGCCGGCCTGAATGCCGTCAGCAGAATTAGCGCTCGAGGCGCCAGGGCCGCGCGAGCCCTGGTGCTGGAAAAGCACTTCCAGGAATGGGAGGCGGAACAGAAGGACTTCGCCCTTCGGTTCCGCAGGTCGCAGCCGCCAACGCCACTCGCCGTTTCACGCCGCCGAGATGCGTTCAGCAAGACGTTTCGGTCCGCGCAGGAGCCGCGGGAGCGGTGGCTGCTCTACCGACGCGAACAGGCCAGCGGCTCGCTCGTGTCCCTGCTGCACCCAGCGGAAGATTCCAAGTGGCTGACGCCGCGCATCCAGTCGGTGCGCAGCGTCACGGTGTTCCGCGTGGAAGATGTCAAGGTGCGGCGAGTCGTCATCGATGCGCCGGACCACTCGCTGAGCAACGGCAATCAAGTGCGGCTGTTAGGGATGCGCGGTCCCAACTTGCCGGGAGGCCTGGACGCCGCCTGGACCGTCACGTCCGCCGGCGCCGGCACCTTCGAAATCGACCTGTCCTCCGCCACCATTACCGCGCCCGCGATCCTCCAGAACTCCGGGTTCGAAGCCTGGCCGAATGGGCGACCGCAATCCTGGAATGTCGATTCAGGGACGATTGGCACTCACGTTGTCAAGGAAACGACGCTCACAGAATTGCACCAGGGACGCCACGCGTTGAAGCTGGTCGGCGACGGCAGCATCGAGTCGATTCGGATCAGCCAGAGCATCCCTCGAAATTCGTTCACGCCAGGTCAGCGTCACTGCGTATCCTGCTTCGTCAAGGGCGATGCGTCGATCACCCAGGGAAAGCTGACGATTCAATTTGAATCGGCCAGTGGCGAACCCGAGCGGGTTCCGAGCGGCAAGATTGAACTCGATCACACGACGCTGGCGACGCTCGCGGCCTACGAGGAACAGGAGTTTTGCTTCAGCGTTCCGACGAATGTTCCAGACGACCTCGAACTGGTGATCGAGGTGACGGAGACGTTGACCAGCGGCGCAGCCATTCGAATCGATGCGATCGCCGACACGTACGACGTGCCGATGTTCGGTGGAGTTTGGTATCCCGAAGTTGCCCCGAACCCGAATTTCAGAGGCCTCTCAGCCGAAGATCACGAGACCGTCTACTACTACGACGACGTCGAACGTGTCGCTCTGCGGACGGGCTCGTGGAAGACAGTGGCGAAGAACTTCGAGCCGCAGTCGGTGGGTTCCAATCAAGGCCTGCTCACGACCAGGGATGAACATGGATTTAAGGTGGGAACTCGCTTGATTGTGAAGAGCGACCAGCCAGCGGATGTAAAGGATTACGGGAGGTTCCGGCAATTCGGGAAGGAACTGGAGGGCAAGGACTATCCGCAACTGACCGCCGAAGTCCTGACAGTAGAGGACGCCCATCGCGTCAAGGTCTGGTTTCCGCCAGAACCGGACGACAAGAAGGACGATGCAGGTGATTTTCCGTCCTATCCGCTGGAGGATTGGCAAGTCGCCGCCGCGATCGAACTGGCCCCGCACTGGAATGCGCGCAATCGGCTGGCCGAACTCGCCGTCCGCAAAGACCTGAACGACTACCGAACGGTCACGGGCGAGGCGGCTGGCTGGGCGGAGACAGCCGCTCGCGCCGGGCAAGCGAACGTCGACGCTCCGGACCATTCTGCCTTTGCCGTGGTGTTCGATGAGCGGTTTGAATCCGACGACCCGCGATTCTCCCCGCCGGAAGTTGCGGCCTCGCTGCCACCCGGCGTTCTATCGACTCGGTTCGAACGACTGGATGATGTGGAGATTGTCGGCGCGGATGAAGTGCTCGATTCGGCTCGCCGCTATCAGATCGCCAGCGCCGCGCTGGCTCGGCAAGAGCTGCACGACGCAGGCGACTTGAACACGGCCGAAGCGCTGCACCAGTCGCGAGCCCAGTTTTCCCAACAGCTGCTCCACAATCTCACCGATCCCCGTGGGGCCCAGGGAGACGATCGGACGCGTCTCGCGGACTTCACAACGGGCGTCGGATTCGGCTGGCTCTGGGACACCAGCATCACGCCGCCCGAAAGTACGAGTGACAACGACGTGCTGTTTGTCCGCCGGACAGGGGGATCCGCGACCGCCGCGAAGCTGGAGCAGCCCACCGGAGCGTCCGCGCAGCCGATCGACGTCAGCCTGCTGCCGATTCGCCAGGACTTCGCGGTCGACAAGGACTCGGAGCGCTCGCGGGAGGGACGGTTGGTTGTCCGGCTGCCCGTCCGGATTGACGACAACGCGTTGCGACGGCGCCTCTCAAAGGTCGGGTTGCTGCAGGTGTTCCGTCAAGTGGGCGAGCAACAGCCCGAGCCCCTGACAGCCGCGCCGTTCCGACCCGAGATCAGCTTCCTCAACTCGCCGCAGATCTACTCGCTCGAGGAACGCGCATTTGTCGGCGATGAACACGAGGAATCGCGAGGGCCGCTGCATCCAATCTCCACGGCGGTCGTCGATGGAGACCAATTGGAAGCCTTTGAGGTGGCCGAGGACATCTGGCAGGCGCTGCCGGATCCGCCTGTGTCAAACGAACAGGATGTTTTGGAGGGCTTCGGCCTGCGAGTCTATTGGCAGCCGAATCCGCGGTCGGAGGAACATAAGTCGGAGTTGTTCCGCATTCGCGCGATCGAACGCCCAACGCGGACGAATGTCACCGTGACATTGGATCCGCCGATTGACTCCACCGTGCTTCCGGACGACACGTTGGTGTCCCTGGAACTCGTTGCCTACGGACTGATCGTACCTCGGCCGACCGCCATCTCTGATGAGTTCGAGGTTGCTGACGCCCAGTTCCTGGATCCGAAATTGGCCGCCGAGGCGGGGCCAGACGGACTCGTCCGAGTTCGCTACGGACTGCGGCTGGTAGATGAAGACGACGCCGGCAAGCCGTTCGACTTGGAGGCCGAACGGGCGACGGGCCGCTACCAGGAATGGGACCAGCCAGTGCCGCTGTTCATCCCACCCGAAAGCCCAACGCCGTTGCGGTTGGCGCTGGCGATGCCGGTGGACAGCCTGCTGCTGGATCCGAGCAATAAGGATGCCCCCGAGCCTCTGAAATTCCAACTGGTGAATCTGAGCGGCGAGACGCCAGCGCTCGCTGCCCAGGACGGCCGCCTCCTGGAGGCTGAGGACTTCGAGCTGTTCGTGGAGAAGTCGGAGTTGCAACAATCCGGATTCTACGCCGGAGAGGGCAGCGTAGCCGACGGGCCCCAGCAGCCTCGCGACAGCAGCCGCCTCACGCTGGACGACGTCGCCACCGCGTCCGAACTGCGATCGACCTTCGGTTTGCGGAAGATCGAGGTCAGACGTGTGGTACCCCGACGAGGTCCGATCTATTTCGAGACGGCTTCCGATGCGACCGGCTATTTCCAAGCCGGGTACGCCTACCGGCTGTTTGTTCGCGCTCGCGGCATGTCGGGCGTCGATCGGACATCCGAGATGCAGCTGCTGCTGGTTCGTGAGCTCCCGCTCCAATGGAGCGGCGACGTGCGGTTTCGTCAGTCGGAGCTTTTGGAGAGGATCCCTCAGGCCGATCTGGACGACTTGCTGAGCGAGAAAGCGGATCCCCTGACGCGAGACTTTTCAGCCGACGAACTGTACGAGCATGGCCGCAACTCCATCCGTGCGGTCTGGCCATCGAGTACCGTCCAGGACGGCGGCGTGGAACTCCAGCTGAGAGACTTCGACGACTCGTCCGTCCGAGGGCGAGTGCTGTGCGAAGTGGTTGAGGCGGGCGAATTCCAGAAGACACCGGGGGATTTTCGGGACGAGTCCCTTTGGGCGCCGCGGTCGCAGCAGCAATTCGAGCGGTTTGCGAGCCCAGTGCGGGCCTTGGCAACCAAGATTACGGGCTCGGAATTCAAGCCATTCTACATTCTGCTCACAGAGGGCGAGTCGCTACCTGCCGTCGTCCAAGCGATCAAGAACGAGGCGACCAAGTTGGTTGCCGCCGCCCAGGAGAGGGAAAGGTCCTGGGAAAAGATTGCGAACGCTGCCGCTAATCTTCAAACGACCCTGCTGCAGTTCGAAAAATCGCCGCTCAATTTCGAAACCCCGGCCGCGAGGGCGTTGCTCGACATTGCCCGGATGTGCCTGCGGTCACTGCTGGTTGGAAACTTGCTCCCTGTCCGCGGCGCCGACGTGCCGCCGGGCACTTCCGCCGCCGAGCTTCGAAAACAGCTGGAGGCGATTCGAACCGCCGATGCAGGGCTGGTCAACCTGGTGCGGGACATCGAACAGGCAAAGCCGGAAACGATTGGCCAGACAGCGAACGATGAAACTGCCTTTCTGGATCGGGACACGGCGACGCGGCTGGCGGGAATCGTGCGGCGTCGCTTGGCGCTGGCCAGCGACACCGTCGGACTCCGAGGGACTGCCTCGTCGCCTAGCAATCAACAAGCCGCCCGATTGAGCCTGATCGCCGACACCGACGCTCCTCTCCCGCTCGTTCGACAGGAGGCCTGGTTGAGCCAGCTTCAAGACAGCAAGTCGATGAGCGCGTCCCTGCCCTTGACCGACAAGCTGGCGGCGTTGTTTGGAGCTGTTGCATGGGAAAACACCCGAGAGTTGAATGCGGCCGCGCTGCATGCATTGCAGGGCGAACTCAACGACCAGCTCGACAAGAACCTCCCCAAAACAGTCTCTCAGGCGGCCGGTCTGACGGACTTCCTGAACCGACTCCAGGCGCGTCTGGACGGCGGCGTCGCCGATTCGCCGGCTGCCGTGCTCAAACGTCCCCATCATCAACTGACGACTACCAAACGAGAGGACGGCGAGATTGTGGCGCGCCCCCTGCCGTTGCGATCAATGCTGCCGGCGGACGCACGAGGCACGCAGCCCGGCACGGTGCCGCCGTTGCCGGACAATCGAACCTCGCGACTTGCAGCGCGTGTGGGCAGGCTCGCCATCTTGACCGCAGACGGCGACGTGACCATCTGGACTGCGCGAGGCAACGCGCTTGGCGAGCCGGCCGAACGGATGCAATTCTTTTCCGCCGCCAACCGCGGTCACGAAGACTTCGGCAGCGCTCGCATCCAGCTGTCCGAGGATCTGGATGGCCCGTTGGTCCTGATCGACGCTCGTGCCCGTCAGGGACAGGCTGAGCGAGCGGTCGATCTCTGGAACGCGGCGACGGGCACGTTCCTCCGGCAACTCAACGAGGGCGCAGCCGCCCCCGGCGCCAAGTTCGCCGATACGCCGCGAGGCCTGGAGGTGCTGCTCGTCGAAGCGGCGACTTCCGGTTCGCAGCCGCAGCCGCACGCTGTCGTTGCCCGTCCGGTCGATGCCTCGCGGGCCCCGACCCGGTTTCTCTCGTTCAATGACAACCAGGATGCGGACACCTATCCGGGGATCGTCGCGTACCATGACGAACTGAAGATGGTCGCCGCCAGGGCGACGCGTGAGATCAGCAGCGTGATGACACCCGTGCTCGTGCTGTGGCGCGATCTGGGCAGGCCGGAACACAGAACTCCCGCGCATGTCATTGCATTGTCGCTGGTTGCCCAATTGCAGGACATTCAACCGGTGACCCTCCCGACCGGGGCGAGGTTTGTGCTGGCAACTTCAGACACGATTCATCTGCTAGACCCGATTAGCGGCGAGGTAGTCCTCAGCGAAGGGGCTGGAGCCGCAGTGAGTGGGATCGCTGTCGATCGCCGGGGCCTGACGGTCGCCGTACGGATGGCTGCGGGGGAGCTGCGAGTATTCGATCTTGCCGCTTCGACGTGGCGTGATGATCCGCAGCACAATGCACTGAGGACCAGTCGGGGTGTCGCACTGCTTCACAGCAACGACGAGTCCTATGCGGCTGTCGCCGATGGGCCCGAGACTCGGTGCTTTGAGATACCCGTCGAGGGCCGCCCGCAGTCCGTGCAGACGCTGCCTCATGGCGTGCCGCTGTACTCGGCACCGACAGCGACGAGCGTGGTTTCCATCGCCACGGACCTTCAGGCGGCGCGTACTGCCAAGTCCGCCGCCGAGCTCGTCAACCTGTTTCATCTCTGGGAGCGGATGGGCTTTGCGCTGGACATCGCCGCCCAGGACTCGGCCGCCCGGCTGCTGCCACTGGCCGCGTTGCGAGGCGAAATCGACCGTGTGCTCTACGACATGCGAAACGGCAGCGACCACGGATCGATCCCCGTCAACCGCAATGAACCCCATTACGCGTTCCTTGTCGAAGGTGAGGAACATGACGCTCAGTTCAAGGACAGTGACACGGTCGGGTTCGCCCATGCCAAGGTTGCCATCGTGCCGGCGAAGTTCCTCGCCGCCGCGCACGACCTCCGCATCAATGTCGTCGACTGCGGGTTTGACAAGAGCAGGCGACTGCTGGATGTCAGCCTCGAGGCGTGCCCACGGACCAGGGGGAACGCCCGCCATCTGGAAGTGGTCGTGCTCGCGCCCGCCATCGCCAATCCGGTTTGTGAGGTGGTGCTTCCCACCTGGCCCGACAAGTTGCAGCTCCCCGAAACACAGGCGGCAGAGCTGGGCGATGCCACGCAGGTGCGAGTTGCGTTGGTGGCCAGAAACAGCACGACAGAGAAGTCGTGGGAGCCGCTCAGAGCCTGGCTGACTTATCGTTCGATCGTGCCAACGGAAACCGACAACCCAGCCGACGACGGCATCAACCCCGAGTCACTGGTCGAACTGCTGCATGTCGCGCAGCTGACGCGGTTGGCGGGCGTGCCCACGACCAACCGTTTTGGAGAGCCGACTGAAGACGCACAGACAGCCGCAGTTCGAGAATCGTCCGTGCAGCGGCTGCAGCCGCGGTCCGAGCGGTTCTTGACGGTTCCCTCCTCCGCCGGCTTCTCGCATGCCAGCTGGGTGCTTCCCGATCGCAAGGGACATCGCATGCTGGCAGCGGCGAGGCGGGTCTCACGATACGAACCGCTGTTGCGCTGGGATCAGCTGCGGCACTTCCGACTCGATCTGCCCGAGGAGATTTCGCTATCGGGCGACATGACCAATGCGACGTTCAGCGACAACACCGTTCGCCTGCCGGCGCCCTTGCCGCTGGCGTCGGGCAGGCAGCCGTTGGTTCTGGAGATCATCCGGGGCCCCGGCGCCGGCCAGCGACGGGAGGTCGTGGTGGTCGACGAACACCGAACGCAGCTGGAGTTCGACGCCGGCGACCTGTGGCTCACGACGCCGACGACCGCGTCCAGGTTCCGAGTAATCGACGCGGCGCCTGGCTGGCGACAAGTGGACATCGACCCGGTTCATGACCCGGCGCTGGGCGAGGGCGCCCAGCCGTTGATGGTTTACCAATATCCGCACTCGCGGCAGCTTCAATTCAGCTTTCAGATTCCCCTGGACGGAATGCGGGCCACCTACAACCAGATTTCTCGCGTGCGGACGGGCTATCAAGGGGTGGACACGGCATACCGCTACTTCCTACCCGAGAGGCCGCAGCCGAGCATGCCGGCTCTGACCCAGGTGCTCGGCGCGGTCGTTGCCGCTCAGGCCCCCGACCCCAATCTGGCGCCGATTTTTTCGCTGACGACGCTTCCTGCCCTGCGGGAGTTGATCGTGCGCCTGTTTCGGCACGAGAAGATGGTTCGGCTGCCCGAGCTGCCCTATTTCTATCGCTACCGCTTGGACGCCCGCTCGGTGTACGCCGCGCGTCGCTTGGAGCACGATCGGATCACCGCGGCCGAGATGCTTCCCGAAGACGACAACCTCTCGCCGCCCGCCGAACGGAAGCCAACCAAGCTGGGGCTCGTACCGGCGCAAGTCCGACGAGCTTCGATCATCGACCAGGACGGCGATCTGGCGGCCGACTCTCCAGGCACGACATTGGAAGTGGGCTTCGACACCAGCGGCCTGTTCCACGACCAGGTGGGGCGGCGAGTCGAAGTGAGCCCTGATGGCGGGACGACCTGGCTTGCGTCCCGAGTAATCCTGGCTGGGTCCGAAAGCCAAACCGTCAGGCTCAACGAGCCGTTCGACGTCATGCCTCTGGCGGGCTGGCCATTTCGCATCCTGCTGGACGCGTACGATGTGGCGCTGATCATCTCCGCCAATCGAGACCACCTGACCCAGGAGGAGAGCGAATCGGAGCCTGATCCCGTTCAGCGCGACTTCACAGCCAGCGTCGACACGGTTGGCGGCCGACAGCTCACGGTCAATGCCCGTGACTTGCCGGACTTCGTCTCCGATTATGGCATCTACTACCGCACACCAGCCGATGTCGCCGATCCGCTGCCCAGTCAAAGCGACCTGTTTACTCGCGTGGCGACGGTTCGCCAGCCCTGGTCCGTCGAGTTCAAGCCTCCTGACGGCTTCCCGCTGCACATCCCGTTTGTCCAGATGGACACCGGGACGTGCGGACGCGACACGGCTGTCTTCCCCTTGCGCCCAGGCGACGGCAACTTGCAGCTCTCAACCGCGTCGCGGCTGACGGACCAGCTGGGCGACGGCTGGCCGACGGGGCTCGCCAGCATTCAAGTTCGCTCGCTCGACGAACCAATCCGACACGGCACCATGACGCTGGACGCTCACCGGTGGCACACCATTGCGTTCACCAATGACCTGGCCTTGAGCAGCACCGGATCAGAGGCGACTGTCCAGCTGAAGATTGCCACCGTTGCGCGGGGGAACGCATTGCCCGTGGTGATCGAACACGTGCTGGCCAGCGGGCGGGCCGAGCCCTACTGGCGGCTGCAATTCCAGATCCTGCGGCCGCCGGCCGACACCACGATTGTCGACCCGCAACAGTTCTTCATCCAAGGACTCCGGCAAGGACAGCCGGAACGAGCCGAGGCGGCACAGTGAGCCCGTCCCTCGCCCCGACACCATCGCAGCATGCAACTCGAATGAACTAGGATCCCACCATGAGCACTGTGAATGCATCGAAGCGAAGCGCCTTGTCCCGGCCTTCGAAATATCGGCGTCGTTTTCAACAATACGTCGTTCTGCAACTTCAGCTCCCTCGTGATGCGCCCTTCGGCAGCGAGAGCTTCTTCTGCCAGCTGCTGATTCACAACCGTGTGTGGGAGGAAGAAGACGGGCTGTTCGAACAGCTCAATAGGAATGCCTCCCATATCACCATCGCGGTCTTCAACAACGCTCAACGCCTACACCCGATTCCTCACGCTCACCCCGACTTGGCAGTTGTCGAGGCGGTCAACTGGTCAGGACATCTTGACGTTCTGGATGGCGGCACCAACCACGTTCGGGTAGCGTTGAATGCCCGACTGCATGTTGAGCACGTGGAGCGCGACCCAGCGCAGGGCGGGAAGATCTGGCTGGTGCGAGCCACGCTTCTTTCCGGCGGCATCAGTTTTCTCCGGGCCAGCAACGACCTGTCGGGCCCGGACATCACTGATACGATTTGGCCCGGCGGCGGCGGAGAACAGCTACAGGGCATTTTCGTGAGCGGGTCCGACTTGCAAATTGAAGTCAGGAGAAGAGTCAGCTCCTCGGGCTTTCCGCAATTTCTCGTGCGACGATTTCGGCTGCTCGGAGTCAAACGGGACGAAGAGGGCGTCGTCAGCGAGGCGATTTGGGAGCACACGCGGGCCCGCAAGGTCTTAAGCTACTTCTTCCCGCGTCGTATCGCGGAGATTGAACAGCCGGATCAGCGTGTCGCCGGACAACTGGGAAAGTTCCGCGCGCGGTGCCGTAGACTCGACCCGCCGATCGAAGTCGCGTTGGGCGACGTGCTCAAGAGCCTTCCCGCCGGATCCTTGGCGGATGAATTGGATCGGGAAAGGGTCCCTCAGGAGATTAAGGATGCGCTCGGTGTAAGCGGGGACGGCGAGGTCGCGATTCTTGAGCGGGGTCACGAATGGCAGCTCGATATTCAAGACAGGCAGTTCATCATTCAGCTGGTCAGCAAGGAGAACAGTCGCGGGGTCAATGCCGCTTGGCTGGACATCTACGAAGCGCCCACGGGTGATTCGACACGCACGATCGCACGGGTCAGCATCAACGAGGAAGAGGCTCTCGAGCGTGAGGAGTTTCTGAAGACGGACCTCTCGCTGCGGATTCGCACGGACTCATCTCCGGAGGCGCCGCGAGTTGCCTGGCGGCCGCAGACGTTGTTTGTGGTGGAAACATCGTCGGAAGACTACTCGTTCACACTTGTTGACACGGATGTGGCGGAACAACTGCTGCGAAGCGGCGTCACGACCGACACTTCAGCGCGGGCGGAAGTTTCGTTCCAATGGTCGACGAAGGCGAGCGAACGGACACAGCGCCTTCCAGAAACCGAACTGGCAGGGACGTCCGTTGCGCCGAATGCGGCAGCCCAGGACCTGTGGTTCCAAGCCCGCTGCGCACCTGGGAACAAGAGCCCCTATCCGCAGGCGCCCGCTGCCTTGGTGCACATCTCGGCCGCCGAACCGAACGGCACGCCAACCCGCGACGACGCGGCGGCCGCGCGACTGAGCGGTCCGCTGTTGTTCCAAACCGGCGATGCAGACACAAACAGTCGATGGCGATGCCAGGTCGTGCCGGCAGGGAGCATTTCGCGGGCCGTCACGACTTCCAGCAACCGGCCCCGGGTCCAGTTGGAACTCGAGGGCAGGCTTGCCGAGTTGACCGCAGAGCTCAAGTTTCACGCGCCCGATGTGACGGTCGATTCACCAACCGTCGCATTCTACGACGTGCCGTTAAATGACCCTCAGTCGGCTCCTAACGAACGGCGCCTCCACAGCCCCCTCGTCAACCAAGACGGGTCACTTCGCTTCAACTGCCGGGCGGGCGACCCGCCCCGTCCAGGCACGGTGCGCTGCGTGTATGACCCAGGCCAACAGACGTTTGAGGTCAGCCGCCGGCCGGCCGGTCTCTCCCCCACGGCTGTTGCCGCTCCCCAAGCGGCCACGGTGCTGCTCCCTGCGACGCGGGCCTTGGTCGACCCAGTATCGGTGACCCGCGGCAATCTCGTGGCGCTTCAGACAGTGGCGTTTCCAGTCTATCGATTCCCCAGCCCTGGAGATGCGAACCGGCTGCGCGTCAGGGTCAAGGAGATTCGCCAGGTTTCGTCAGAGCCGCCCAAGGCGCAGTTGGATCTTGAATTCCTTGACACCGATGCCAATACCATCTTTGCGCGAGCCGATTTGCCCACCGACGGCGCCCTCAAGGGGTTTTTCGCCGAGTTCGTCGGGGAAGGGGAGGAGGCCGGGCCGGCGGTCGTGCTGCGAGTGCTGTTCGTCCATCAGGGGCTGCCCTCGGACACGATCTTGACGATCGATGTCAAGCACGTCCCCGGCTTGGACCGACTGCGAACCGACGACTTCGAGTATCGGTTGTCGGTGGGTCCAACCCGCTTGGCGCTGCCCCGGGATGTCAATCATGGCTTGATTCCACTCGGTATCGGCAAGTTCCGGTTCGCCCCAACCGCGACGAACGGCCCCTTCCCGGAGCTGGCATTCGTTGAGAAGGATGTGCAAGGCGCCGAGAGCCAATCCGCGTTTGCCCTCCATCTCTGGAGCGAGCGGGGCCCGGACCCGCGATTCAAGGACGACAGCGACAATCCACAGGCCGCGTGGCTGGAAACAGGACGCGTGCGTCTGCATCACCGCAATCTCGTCCAGGAGCACGCGGAATTCGAATCGTCGTTCGAAGACCGGTTTCCACCCGAAGGACCTCAGGTGGACCCGGAGACCGGCAACACGCCCAGCCCGCTGCTGCCGTTGCAGGACTTTCTGCGCTCTGTCCGCGACCGCTACACCGAGGCCAGCGGCAACTTGCTACAGAAAGGCACGAACGAAGAGCAAAAGAACGCGCGGCAACTCCGCAATTGGCTGCCCAAAGCGGAGCTGGAGGACGCGGGCGGAAACGACGCTCGCCCGGTACTCCAATACGCCGACAATCCGGCCACCGTCCCCGAAGTCGAATTGCCGGCTGGCCCGTTCGACGAGCAGAACCTGAAGTTGCGCAAGTCAACCGACGACGACTTGGATAGACATTGGCTGGACGTCGATCTGCGGCCGGAGGTAATTGATGTCGGCAAGCGTCCTGAAGTGCGGATCGAAACGACGGATCCCCTCCAAACGGCCACACGCCGAGCTCTCGATTCGTCGACTCCGCTGCTGTTCGAGGAGCACGAGGTCACGGCGCTGGCCACCGCGAACCTGCCCGGCCTCGACGATCGGACACTCGTCGTCGTGGGTGGAGCGGGTGAGGTCGGGGCCGTGTATCGATACACGGCGGACGGCGAATTGGACGCCTCCGCCGACTTCAGTGGCGTCACCGTTTTGCCGCTGGTCGATGCCGCGCTGACAGAGAACGGACGCCAGGTTCTGGGCGTCGTGGTCGCCTCTGATGGAAAGGCATGGCGCTTCGTGATAAAGGCCGACCTGACGTTCGAGTCGATCGACGAGATCAACCGAGCCAGCCATACCGCGCAGGCGGTGGCGGCCACGCCGCCCGGCGCAGATCCGGCGTTTGCGATTCTCTGGCAACCAGAATCCGGAGACGACAAGCCCGTCGACGTCTACCAAAGCAGCGACTGGGAAACGCCCATCCAAGCGCTGGTCAGCTCAAAGACAACCGCGATCGCCATGGACTGGACGACGAAGGGGAACGCCTTGTTGGCGATCGGCTTCAGCACGGGCGGCGGTGAGTTGCGCGACGCTTCCAATTGGGAGACAAGTGTCAGAACGCTCAACCCATTGAGCGGGAAGCACGACCTGCGTTCGATCGCGGTGGTGGCGGGAACTTATCAAAGAGTGGCGACCACCGGAGTCTTTGCCTGCAACATCAAGGGCCAGGCCTGCCATTGGTTCCTGACCGGCGGAAACGCGGCGGACGCGACCGAATGGCACTTGCCGGGCGACGTATTGAGCGTCTCCACAGGCAACGTGCGAAATCTGGAATCTCGCCGGGAGGCGGAAGGAGCGGCCGCCGCCGACCTGGTCGCCGCCGGGTTGCGGAGCGGCGTCACGCGGGTTGCTGCGATCCGAGCGGCCAAGAGGCTAGCTCACGTACGATCTTTTGATGCGGCATCCGCTCCTGTTGCCCTCAACACGCTTCCTCGTCTGTCTCCACTGGACCGAGTGCCCCGAAGGGTGTTTCGCGGGATGCACAATCCCACGTCCGTCCCGAACGCGACGGCCAAGTTCGATTGGTGGATCGCCTCTGATTCCGGAAACGTCGCCGGCGTCCCGGTGGCGAAAGGAGGCTTGATCGTCGGCCTCGACACGGGAGACCTAAGCGACGCCACAAAAGTGATGGTGGCGCCGGCTCCATTCGGCGCGTTCCGAGGTGCACACGACGCCAGCAGCAACACGAACCCGTCAGGCTCCCAGTCCGCGGGAGACTGGTGGGTGATCTCCGCCGGGGGCCAGCTGTACTCCAACAGCCTCGACGTGCTGGCAGGCGACCTCCTCGTTGTGTTGACGCATCCTCCCACCGACCAGAGCCACGTGGCGGTGGCGCGGCGTCATCAAGCCTCGTCGCCGATCGCAACGGGCGCCTCGTCCGGAAAGACCCAACTCGCCGACTTGCGGATTGGAACGGAATGGGTCAGCCCGCCCACGCGGGATTCGTCCACCTACGCCGACGCACTTTCCGTGATTCGGCAGGCCGGCGCCGCGGCGGTCAATGGCGCACCGGGCTTGAAGGTCTTTCGTCCGATCGCTGGCAACGACATCGTCAGTGGTTTGGAAGTCTCTGCAGTGAAGGCCGCTGGCGACGGGGCGACTCCATCTGTCGACCTGACATTAAAGTTCGTCGACAGCGGAGGCACGGAGGTGGCGGCGGCCGCTACGTCGGATGCCAACGGGAAATGGTCCGCTGCCGGGATCGATTTGAGTTCGCTCGGCAATGGAATGGTGACACTGACGGTCACGGAAGACGCGATTCCTGCCAACAAGGCGTGGGCACGGTTCGCCCTCAACAAGGGATTTTCGGCACAGCCTCCCAAGCTGGAGCAGGTGCCTGGCGCCCACGCCCCGGACACCGTCCCGCGCCAGACGTTTGTCAACCCCGCCGCCCAGCGGCCCCGGCCGGGCGACATCGTCGTCATCCACTCCGATACGCAGGGGGAAGTCGGCAAGGGCAAAGTCCAGAGGGACGGACCAGATGAACAAAAGGGCAGCTTCGTCATTACCACCAAGCCACTTGACCCGGTCACTCACAAGCTCACCTATACGCTCGAAGATCCCGCCGGGAACGTGAGTGTCGCTTCCGAGGAGCTTGTGATTACCATCGCTGCAGCGTCACCCAACAATCTGGTCATCGACTTGCCCGTCCGAGTTGGGGAGGTCGATCATCCGGACAATGTACTCAACGCCGGCCACACGTCGTCTGACGGCAGGCGAACGGTGACCCTTTCCGGCTCCGGAATGAACGGCCAGGTCGTCGAAGTCACCTTTACCCACCACGGAAACGGTGTGTCCGTGCCCACCGTCCAGGACACCGTCGTTGACGAGCGTTGGGAAGTCTCGACAGACATCGAGCCACTGGGCGATGGCCGCATCACTGCCGCCGTCGTGATGGGTGCACAGACTGCAGAGGCCGTGCTCATCGTGGACAGCCAGCCGCCCGTGGCCAAGCTCCCTGTCCAGCTTGATCCGACGACGAACTACGACGGCGGAGCTGTTTCGCTGCTGAACCGTTTTGGCGGGGGAGCGGCCACCTTCAGCCTGCCTCCGGAGGCCGGCGGACGAGGCGACACCATCAACTTGTACGTCGATGATCAGCAGCAAGACCCAGTCCCGGTCCAGGGCGATGGGAGCGCCTATCTGACTATCGACTTGGATGCGGGTGACCATCGCGTCACCTACCAATTTGTCGATACGGCAGGCAACCAAAGTAAGTTGTCACCGGCATGCCACATCGCGGGCTTGATCGTGGACGAGCTTTCGCCGACGCGTGACGAAGAAGCGGAGCAGCCTCGTTATTTTTCGATCTCAACAGGCGGGCTCAAGATCGTCAGTGACGAGCCGGTCGCCGATGAGCTCGACAAGGCCAACCTGACCGACATCCGAATCTGGGCCGACTCGTTCAAGGTTCACCGTGAGTTCAAGGACAGCGAGGACAACCTGATTCACGTGGAGGGCGCGATCGACGATTTGCAGTTCGCCGACGATGTCTTCGACCCCGGACGGATGTTGTTCTTTTCGGCAGTTCGCGCGGATCAGCAGCGACAACTGCCGCCGCATGAGCTGGCGCCTCTCGACTACCTGCCACGGCTGGGTGGCGTGCCGATCTATGTCACCAAAGTGACCAAGTGCCAATTGGACTACGACCCGGATTCCAAGTCGGCCGCCATTCGCGAGCTGGTCTTTACGGCGGTCCCGGTCAATCCGGATGAAGTGGCAGCCGGCGTCGATCCGGCGGATCTGACGACCACCGCCGGATTGGTGCGTCGCGCGGCAAGCCGCAACAGTTCTTTGAATGTCCGAGTCCGGCCTGGTGACGTCGCGCCCGTGACCGTCGACGGGAAGGTTGACTGGCTGTTTTCGGTCAATCGCCAGATTGCGGCGCCGGACCCCCAGCCTGCCATCGGCGGGCAACTGGCGAGGCTGGTCAGCAGCAGCGTCTCATACGACAACGCCAAGAACATCCTCAGTTTTGTCGTAGACCTTGACGCATCCCGAGCCCTCGTGATGGGGCGGCTGTGGAAGCTCGAGGATCCGGGCGCCCCGTTGGTCGTGCGGGGGCATGGATCGTTTGTTCGTGCCGCGACAAGCGGCGATCCCAGTCCGTCGGCGGCGGATTCCGTAGC
>JALCBR010000016.1:48699-56177 GCA_028066245.1 Pirellulales bacterium
CCGTAGCTGTCTGGCGGCAGCGCGGATTCACCTTTCGAACCGATGGCGTCAGCGGCGAACGGCTGGTCGACTTCGTCACGTACCCGGCAAACGCAGCCGACAACCAGGCGGTCACCGTTCCCATCCCGGCGGATCTGGCCACACTGTCGTGGGACACCGCCGCCAAGCCGGACCAGCAACTGCCGCAGATGCCCGGCCCCGGTCGCTACTGGATCTACGGGGACAGCACCGGACATGGGAATCGTGTGCTGATCGCGGACCGCACGACTGGCTTAGCCGAGGAGTCGACAAGCAGTCTGTTCGAGTTGCCCGAGGCGGGGCGGGACGCCCAGGTGACTTCCACCGCAATTATCGAGGAGCTCCCCGAGACGACCATTGGCGTGGGCAGGGCGGACGCACGGATCCATTTCTACACAGACCCTGCCTTTTCGCCATTTGATCCGACTCCGCAGTCGCTTGAGGACCGGCGCCGCGCCGAGTGGCGATCTGCGGACATCGCGGCGGCGCCCAGGATCCTGCTCACCCGTAGCGGTTCGCTGCGCGGGCGTTTTGATGGCCTGCTGGACGAAGCGAACCAACCCGTGATGTTGACGGTCCCCATCGAACAAACTCCGCCAGCCCGCGGCCAGCGGGTCGTGGTCGAGCCGGGCTACGGCGCCGGCGACTGGCCTTCACAACTCGAGGTTCTGCATGTAGCGACCCTCGACGGGCCAGAGCCCAAAACCGTCATTCTCCCCGGGGCCGACTGGCAGCCGCGATTTGACGAGGACGAATCGAGCATTCGGTTCTATCAGGAACTGGATCGGGTCGAGGGCGCCAAGCGAGTCCGTGCCGGCCACGAATTGACGGTAACGGCACCACTGGCACTCTCCGCAGGCGAGCGCGTGCGACTCGTGGGACGATCCTCAGTCGAGACGCGCTTCGGCACGGTCGACTCGGCAGGCGCCAGCGGACCTGTGGTCAGGGGCTTGTCCGCGACTCCGGCCGTCGGCACTCGAATTGGCAAGTGCATCGAGGTGACGGGCGAGTCGTCGGGTGCCCTCACCCTTCGTCTGAAGTCAGACGGGAAAGGCCTGAACGACGGCGACCTGGTTCTGGTCGAAGACAAGTCGGGCGCCAAGGTCCGCACTTGCTTTGCGGCCAACGCCGACAGCACCGGCATGGACGTATTCGTGCCAGATTCGCTGGACGCCGGCGATCTCGGCGTCACTCGTCTCTGGCGCACCGTGGAGCCCGTGAGCAGTGTGGTGGGAAACAAGTTTGCCGTGGTCGCTACCATCGCCGCTCACGGCCTCGCCGTGGTGACGCGAGTCCATATTTCAGAGCTGGGCAGCGCCCCCGAACTGACTGGTGATTACTTTGCCCTGCCTCTTGCAGATGGCGCGAATACCCAGCTGGCACTTTGCCAGCCGGTCAGCAGCGGTACCACGAGCGGGACGCCCGTGTTTGTTCGTCCCGATGGAACGGAATACGAAATCGACTCAGTGCGCGGGCAGGCGCCCCTTCGCATTCAATTCAAGGCGCCGGACCCGCTGCTGAAGACCGGCCACCACGGAAAAATACGTGGGATCAAGGAAATCGCCGAAGACGACGTCGTTTTCCTCGAAGTGGTCGGCGATTCCGGCCGAGAATTCGCCTTGTACCGCGCAAAGGAGGCACCGCCCCAAGCCCCCCGCCAGCTGTTCTGGGACCGAGTGGATCGAGGCCCGTCGCGCAAGATCACCAAGGTGGAAGGGTCCGCGCCCACGGTCGTCCACTCGCCTCTCCCGGTCCCCAAGACGGGCCAGCTGGTGCGGATCCTCGCGGGCAGCAAGCATGAGGGGGTGTTTGTGGCCCGCACTCGTTCGGCAAACGAATGGGAAACGTGGCGGCCGGTCGACTCACTTTCCGCAGCGTTCTGGTCGCGGCTGCAAGGTGGCGACGCGGAGCGGACCGACGAGCGGCAGCGTCCCCGCTTGAAGATCAGCTCTCCCCTGCGGAAAACACCCGCTCCGATCGTCATGTACGACGGCAAAGGAAATCGCGTCGGCAAAGGAAAGCTGCTTCAGCGAGGCCCCACCGAACTCAGGTCCAGCTGCGCGATCCTGGAAGAGCTTGTCAATGATCAAAACAGCTTCGCGGCCGCGCCGGCCGCGTGGCGTTCCTCCCAGACGATCGGCGTGACCGTTGCCTCCGACACATTATCCTTGCGTTTCGGCCCCGTTCCGGTGGAGGACGTCAGCGGAGAACCCCCTGGGTCGACAAGGCGGCAGTCCAATCCGATCGAGCGCGTCGCGGCGGATCAGTGGTCCGACCATGTTGTCGCGGTCACCGTCGACGGCGACGACTTGATGATCTGGCCAGTGGGCACTCCAGGCGAGGTCGAACCTCTTGCGAGCATCGATGACATCGGCACGGTGAGCGCCCTGGCGACGCGAAACTGTGGGAAGCGTCTTTCGATCGCGACTCTGGTCGGCAAAAGCATCAAGGTGTTCCAAGTTTGGACCTCGCGGAATCGACTGCATGCGGAGGAAATCACTGCCGCTGCCGTCGACAGCGGCTCAACGATGTTGTCGGATCCACCGCCTCAATTGGTGCTGACCGAGGACGAGCAGCAACTGGTCGTTGGTCTTGGTGGCGCCGAGAATAACGCCGACGAGGAGCCGCAGGCCGTATTGAAGACCTGGCGGCTTCCCATCTCTTCTGCGGGACCGCCGTTGCCCAACGAACGGCCTCAGCGGCTGTGGTCGACGTCGACGTTTCCCACGGCGCCGGTCGGCTTCCTGGCCGCCGGTGCGACGGCCGGTTCGCCGCACTTCTTGGTCGAGCAGGGCGGCACCCTACGGCAGTGGTCCCCAGGCCGGATGATTCGAATTCGCTCCGGCCATCGGAACGACCTGGCGCCCCAGGCGTCGCTCCCCGTCGACCTCGGCGCAGACGTTCTGCCCGAGCACGACATCGCGGCGCGTTTGACCCCGGCGCGGGCGGTTGCGGTCAGCCTGGTTGACCAGCACAGCCGGACTGCCCGAGCTCATCTGCGCATCGTTCAGGGAGTCACCCGGTGCCTGACGTTGTCGCCAACCACGGCGGACGCCCGCCGAGGCAGGCAGGGGCTTGTGATTTGGCCATCAGGAGACTTGGCCGACCCCAGGATCTCGACCTCGCTGTCGGACTTGAGCGTGCGGCATTCGACCGCCAACGTCACGATCCATATTGGCGGCGAGAACGTCACTCTAAATCAATTCCATGAAGTCCGGCTTGCAGTGATCTCTTCGACCCTTGCGAGGCCGACTGCCGCCCGGCATGAGTCCCTGACGCTGGCCGTGGAAGGAGAGATCGAAAACGGAAAGCTGACGCTGTTGTTGGAGGGCACGGTTGAGGAAGAACTGGGCTCATCCAATCGGAAGCCATTCACGGGCTTGCTGTCGTTGTCGGACGAAGAGAATAAGCTGATTCGCCAGGCGATGATCCGCTGCGATGTCGCCCCACAAGCCGACGGCTCGCTGGTATTGCGAGTCAGAAACGACCTGTTTTGGAGAATTCTCGCCGAGCGGCCCGCCGTGGTGAGCCAAAAGCCGGACATCGTCTTGCCTCGCGCTGGAGTCGACGCATCCTTTGCCTACTCGGTGGCGCCGATTCAGTTGGCAGAAGGAATTCAATTTGTTGAGTTGAAGCTGCGGCGAGACAGTAGCGGCATGCATTTGGAAACTGTCCCCAAGGATGAGGCGGATGTTCCTCTGATTCCCGACCTGGAGCCCTCGCGGCTGCGGTCGCCGGACCGGATCGGAGAGGAGACCACGCGTCTGGCTCACCGCCGACGGGGCGGGCTGGTCCTGCGTCCCTCAATAC
Source organism: Pirellulales bacterium (assembly GCA_028066245.1). GTDB lineage: Bacteria > Planctomycetota > Planctomycetia > Pirellulales > S012-138 > CALJLD01. The sequence goes on from JALCBR010000016.1 coordinate 52,528, forward strand.
CTGAGGACAAGTTCCGCGCGTTCGACCAACTCGATTCTCCCTCGCGGCAACGAGCCAGAGACAAGGAACCGGAGAATCCCGGCTGCCTGATCGGCCTCTTCTCGTGGCTGTTTGGGCGTCGTGCTCAGAATCCAGAGCCGGCGCCGGCCCCCACAGTGCCGGCCTCCACGCAAGCACTTGATCCGTTCGATTTGCTGGAACCCGTCGTCGAACACGACGGGCCGTTGTTCCGGCTGCGCCCCGAGGGCTGTCTCGTCAGCTTCGACTTCGCCGCCGTCATGGGGGAGAGGTGGATGACCGATGGGTTGATCGTGCTTTCTGCGAGCGGGCCGCAGGCCGACCAGCAGGGCGACCTGCTGCCATTTGTCGCCTCGCTCGAGTCGCGCACCTTGGAGCTCGACAGTGCGGGAAGAGTCGAACGCCAACGATATCGCGCATTGATCGCGGAGAGCGGCGCGGCGGGAATAGCGGCCCACTTTCGAGTGCCCGACGCGGGCGCCGGTGAGCAGCTGCCTGCCGACTTCGCCTTCGTCGACTCGCCGTTCTTCGACAACCCGGGAATCCGTCAAAGTGGCGCTGCCGGCTCGGACGACTTGTTGGACGCCAATGGCGAGCAGCTGTTCGAACCGCTCGTCGCTGGTTTGCCGGCATTCGATAAGAGCGAGGCACTCGATCCAAGCAAATCGGCCGTCGCGGTTGACTTTCGCCTGCTGCCGCCAATCGCTTGGGAAAGCGAGGTGGGGTTCGCCGTGGAGCACCGCTATATCGTGGCGGATCTGCCCTTCGACCCGCAGGCAGATGTGTGCTGTCTGGCGCATCGACATTATCGGCTGCTGCGCCACTCGTCGTCGCTGCCCGCTTCCGAGTCGTTCGATGGCCAGGAGACTCCAGTGCTGCATGTCTCTGACGTGCCCGCATTTCGGCAGCCGGCGACGCTGCGCTTCAGCAGTGCTGGAAATTGGGTCCGCGCGACCACGCAGAACAACGGCGACAGCCCGCCCCCCAGCTCGGTGTTTTTCCCTCGCCGACTGGACTGGGAATTGGCGGCCGACAAGCCCGGCGCCATGTTTCAAACGCTGGTGCAGGCAAGAACGACAACCCATTCAGGTGTCAGTCGACGAGAGCCGTCCATTGATTTTGCCTATCGCGAGCCGCAGTTCGTCAGGCTCGGCGGATGCGTGACGGCCGACGTTGAATGGCAGGAAAAGGGCAAGGATGACAAATTCACGGTGGTCGCCGAGGACGCGCGTGACCGGCTCGACGCCACCTTGGTCTGGAGGGAGATCGTGGGGGCGGTGGACATCGCCCCCCTGGCGGCGAACGGAACGACCGCCTGGCTGAGCCTCGCCCCGGAGGCCTCTGGCATCGCCCTGACCGAGCCGCCCCTGCAGTTGATCATCTCGTTCAACAGCGAAGTGATTTCCGTGCGGCAGGCGGACGCCGCCGTTCCAGCCTACCGCATTCAGTCGCAGATCGACGAGCAATTCGGACTGGCGGCGCGGAACGTCGTCCAGCCAGCTTCGACATTCCTGTTCACGCACCTGCTGTTTGACAAGCTCACCGAGACGCGGACCCTGTACGACAAGCGGGCGCCGAAGGCGAGTTGGCCGGCCTTGAGGTTGATATCGACGGTTGTTGGCAGCGAGTCAAACTTGGCGGCGCTCGAGGGCGCCGCGGATGCGGCCTTGGACGGCGCCCGAGTTGAGCTGACAGGATTTGAGAGTACGGACTTCGAGCAGACCGATCGGCGTCTGATCATGCTCGATGACAATCCGAAGCGGTACTTGGTCGGAGATGAAGTCGTCAATCTGACGCCCGAGAAGACGGACTCGGCCGACCCCTATCCGATCCCAGGGACAGAGCTGGCCAATATCAACGGCAGCGGAGACATCTACAGGATCACGGCAACTCGTTCGAATCGCCCGCTTCACTTCCAACTCGAGTTGAAAGTGGGCAGTGCCCTGCCGCCGTCGGGAACGATCGTCGAGACGCAGACGACGGGGACAGGCACCGTTTCGGAATTTGGAAATCTCCGCACTGGAGGTAACATTCCGGCCGGCGGCAAACTGATTCTTTGCCAGTTGGCCGAAGGCGAATATGCACTCTTCGCGCCGGCCCGTTTCGCAGGCGCTGAAGTAGACCCGACCGGCGCTGCACATCCGCTGGAGACGCGAGCGCAGCCCTACTTGGAGGCATCGCCTCGGGTGGCGGAGGTCCAAGTTCGCGCCGAACGCCCGCCGAACGCCGCAATGGACTCGACCTGGGGAGCGGGGCTGACCATCGAGGACAGCACCGGCTTCAAGCCGGGAGAGTACATCCGGTTGGCCGAATCCGATCACCTGGAAGCCGACGGTGTGTTTTGCCTCACCCAATACAAGGACGTGATGGGTGGCGACGTTTCCAGTCGGCTTGCCCTCTGCCGGCCAAGCGTCAGCATCGGCGCGGGCACAGCCACCGCAGGCGGAGAGATTGCTCGCTCCAAGCCTTCGGCGCGAACCGCAGCTCTGACCAATGTTGAAGGGAAGTCCCCGATTCGAGTCACCTTCGTGGAGGGCACGGAATCAGAACTCGCCAACTGGGACGGGGCCTCCGTCATCGTGCGAGGTGTCGATGGAAATCGCTCCGCCGAGGGAACCTGGGTGCTTGGTAACAGGAGCTACGACGAGGACCAGCAGAAAGTCTCTTTCGATCTGCTTGAGCCGGCCATTTCGCCGCCGTTGAGTGAACTAGCAAGGCCCAGCACCGGCCCCGCTCTCACCTTCGTCGCTGTCGGCTCGCGCGTGGTTGAGCTTGAAGAGGCGTTTCGGCCGACGGGGAGCCGAGGGCTGGCGACTCTCGACGCGAATGCCATTCCCCAATGGGAGCCCACGGACCGGCCCCTGCTGCAGATCTATTGGGCGGGCGCCGCCGACCATCTGGCGGCAGGCGAATTCGCTTTCAAGACGCGCCGCGGCGGCGACATGACTCAGCTTTACGAGCAGGCAAAGCAAATCAAGTTCCTGGCCAATTCACAGCTTTCACCGAAACTGATCTTCGTCGTGAATGTCCTGGCGGAGGGCGAGACCGAGGACGATCAGAAGCCCGTATTTCACCGTACGATGCTGTTCGGCGACTCGGCCCCCGTGTTCGACGCCCAGCCGACGCTGGAGCCGGCCAACGGCACGGTCGAGCAGTTCGTGCTGCAAATCCCCGACAATGAAGAGCAGCTTTCGGTGCAACTTCCGCGTAACGTCCCGAGCACTGGCGCCGCGACCTTGTACGTTGTGAAATCGTTGCCGAGCGGCGTCGCCGTCTTCAACACCATCGATGTTGCCTGGCCGCGACCGACACCGTAACCACCTGCCGATTGCCGATTAACAAAGTCCAGGTTGGGATTGGCGTGTGTGTTGTCGCGGCATGCAGGAGCGATCGCGAATCAATCTTGCCTGCACTGTTTGCAGCCATCGCCTTAAAAGTAGCCCAGCGGAAGTGCTCCGAGTCGCCGTCGAGTCTCCAGCGGATCAACGAATGATCACGCCGCTGAACTCAAACAGCTCTGCCGACACTCCAGTGGTCAACTAACGGGCGGCAATATTCAGGACTTGATTTCGGCACTTGAGCACCCTTCGTCGGTCCATGTGCTTGTTCACTACCTTGATCCGACATTGCTC
>JALCBR010000017.1 GCA_028066245.1 Pirellulales bacterium
GTCTTGGACACACCGGAGGAGTTTCGATTGCAGAAACTCGTGGAATCCAAAGATCCGTTCTCATTCATAGATGAACTTGAGTTGGAGAGGTTACCTTCAGCAGTGCAATCCGCGCTACGGAAATTCCCTTATGGCTTTCAGTTCCGTGGGCCTTTGTTTTTGGTTGATTTCGACTCGCGAATCATGCGGGAAGAGAGCTTTCGTGAATCCTTCGATCAAATGTGCAATTCCCTGCCGAGAATTTCATCTATGACATAACAGGCCGCCGGAGCGATCGGGAGCGCGCAACAAAGTCCGGCGCGGGGGCATTCCGCGCCGGACTTTGTTCATCGCTTACTCAAGTCTTGTGAGACGATCAGTCCCACCACCATTGACCGCGGTCCAGGTTGTTGGGCTCAGTGCGATCCTGGATGCTGGACAGCCGGCCGGAGCTGTCCTGCTCAATGGCGGACGCCTTGACAACTTCACCGGGGCGGAAGGTCACGCCACCGCTGGCCACTGCCAGAACTTGCGTGCGGTTGACGATCTTGTGATTCATGACCGTCTGCACCATCTTGGGCTCGTAGCCCAAGCTAACGGGGAACTTGGCGTCATCGGCAAAGGTTGTCATGTGCCAGCCAACCTGTCCCGGCAGATCCTGTGTGTTGATCAGCGCCGCGACGATGGCCAGGTCAAAGATGTTCTGTAGTTCCGCATACACAGGGTACTTTTGCGCCATCGCCTCAAAGTGCTTGGTGAAGTTCTCCGCGAAGGCGGCCGTTTCTCGATCGGACTGGCCTGTGTGCACTCGCCGGCCATCATCAGCGATCATCTCGTTCTCACTCTTGACCATCACGCCCTGGCCGCGAAGTTCATACGCATTCCCGGCTTTGCTGGAGCGAATGGAATCATAGTTGGTGGTGAACCACCACCGCAGCACACCCATCGGTGGAGCGGCTTCGCCGGGCTTCACTTTGACCATAGAGAGATAACTGGGGACGCCAGCGGCGCCGGCTTCCACGCCGATTCCCGTAAGCTTCATTCGGTAATCCGCTTCAAACAAAACGCGTGCGACGTGCGTGCGAGGATCGACTCCGTAGAATTCGATTTCTTGCTCGGCAAGCTGATCGCGAATGCCTTTGAGCCAGCGGTTAGTCTGACCTGGACGAAGCGGACGCCGGGAGGACTCTGCGATATAAGCCTTCGTGCGGGCGAGGTGCTCTTGGATCGGTGTGATCGAGCAGCCGAAGTTCTTGTCGCCATCGGCCATTTCCCGCAGCACAACCAGCAAATCATCCAGACGCAAAACCGGGCGTCCTGTGGCTGTGCCAATGACGCGGCCTTCGGCATCGCTGTGCCAATCGCTGGCCGATCCGGCGATGACGATGTCACCGGTCTCTGGATAGGTGAAGACATACTCAATCTTTTGCAAGCCAGCGAGGAACTGCATCTCCTCGTCAATGGGCTCACCCAACGCAAGTTTCAACTGAATGGCCCGCTCCAAACGCGTGAGCGAGACTTTGCGGAGCAGAGATTCATCGTGAACGCTGCCGATACGCTGGCTGCGGGCAGCGGCGTCTCGCAACAGGCTCAAAGAGTTGTCCTGGTCTTTGTTGATGAGCGATTCAACCAATCCCTCAGCATCGACGCGAACACCACCACCACCTTGGAATTGCTCAACTTGTCCGTTGCCGGTGCCATCGTCCAGCCAGCCGTTGCCATCAGAAGCGCCGGTTGTGGAGGTAATCAAATTGATCAAATCACCAAAGTTGGCCTGATTTCCGCCAGCAGCGCCACCCGATCTTGAACCGCGAGTTGAGCGATCCGCAGGCTGGGTTCCAAGTGGTTGCGCGAGGATCTCCGCAAAAGAATGCGCGCGACTGAGATCATTGCTGACCTCGGCCAATGTTGTCAGAGACTGTTTCCGCATGCCGGCGGCAGCTTGCGCCTCGGCGATCTTGGAGAGCATTGCATCGCGGAACGCGGGTTCCGCAGCATTCGCCATGGCCATCGCCGGAGCGAATTCCCCGGCACGAAGGTGTGCCTGGAACGCATCCTCATCCATCCCCAGGGACACCGCTGGAAAAGCGAGTGCGACTCCGAGGGCGGCGAGAATCGCCACGGAAAGTTTGGAGCGGAATTGCCTCATCTTCGTTACTCTCCTCTGCGGTGCTGCTGTTCGTAAACCACGACCGCCAAAGAAAAAAGCGCTAAGTCAAACGTGATCAGCCTGTTGATTGTCAACAGGCTGGGTGATCCCAGGATGGGATGCCAAACCGCGGCCCGAATGCACCGCGATTTGCGAGCCCTGCGCGAGTCAGCCTCGGCGTGCGAGGGACTATCGCTACTGTGCCATGCGGGGGTTCGATGAGTCAAGAAAATTGTCCCGAACACCCCGTGTTTAGCGATTCTTTGTAGGCTCCCCATTTTCCGGCTCGAGCAACTTTTCCCTGATACACGATATTGCTACGCCAATGTGGGCGTTAAGCATCCCATGTCGGCAAGCAAACTCCACGCTCGCGTGAATTGCCTGACTCGTGACTTCCATGGGCCTGCTTGGATCAGACTGATGCGCATCTGGGAAGATCTGCGCCCGAACTCTTTGCATAGTCAAGTGTTGCAAAATGATCCTGCGCCACAGGAGTTCCCAGCGTTCTGCGGCACCCGTTGACGGAAAATTCCACAAGTCTTAGCATTCCGATTAGGGATGGGCCTGACATCTTCGCGGGACTCACGAGCGGTGACGATCTCCGCAGGCCCACTGCCTCCTTCGATTTTGACCGCATATCCCGGAGCACTCGCTATGCCGCTGTTCGAGGTCGAGACTGAGGCGCATATCATCATCACCTGGGCTGCAAACGAAGACGACGCGACAGCCGTGGTGAACGAGGCCTATCCGCATGATCGCGTCGTTCGCATGACCAAGCGCCCGCGGGATACGTGGGTGATCTCGAAGTCAGCCCTTGGTATTTCTGGAAATCTTGATGCCTGTTCGACCGCGCGTGATTGCCTCTCCAAGGCATCAGGCGACAAGGTCAGCGCTATCCGACTCTACATGCAGGAAACCGGCGTCGACCTGACCAACGCGCGCAAGGCGATCGAGTCGAACCTGGTCGGTTGGTAGCGGGATTGGTTAAGGAACATCTTTGCCAAGGGAATGGTCTGACAACCGCTTGCTCTATTGCTGGTCTGCGTAAAGCGGAAGGTTGCGGTAGTAGACTTCTAGCATGAGCAGGTTCAAGCAAGTCAGGTAGATTCGCCCACCGTTGTCCCCCCAACGATCTCTCTTGGGGCCCAACGGGTTCCAGCTTCCGGACATTGGCCCTGAAGTGGTTTGCGACTGCACGAGAAACGGCCGCAACTGGTTGTTCCAATCATCCCAAGCAGGGCCCTGGAGTTGGAAGAGAATCTGCGTCCCGTAATACCAGTAATAAGCGTCCCGTTCTGACTCGGAATAAGCCCCCTCTGGAGCCTGGCCGCGGGTGCCTGGCAAGTTCATTTGAAGTTTCCGAGCGCCGGTCAGCAGGCTTTGATCCGTCTTGTTTCGGCTGACATACAAGCGCATGAGCATGCCTTCGGCCGTCATGGCCAATGACGGCGTTCGCTGATGGAGCTGCTCAGACCCCGGTCGGTAGATGTAAGTTGCGGGGTTGGAGGGTGCTTCCGCTGACCTCAACCAGCGATCAACTCCCGAGTAGCACTTCGGATCGACACTCAGTCCGGCTAATTCGCCGCTCTTGAGCGCCATCATTTGCCAGCCGGAAACGGACGTGTCCGTGCCCACGCGCGGAGCGTATCGCCATCCGCCTAGTACAGGCTCTTGGGCGGCGGCGATGAAATCCAAAGCCCGCTGTGCCGGGACGCGCAGGTTTGGGTCTTGCGTCATGCCGTAGGCTTCGCACAGGGCAATCGCCGCGATTCCATGACTGTAAAGCCATGTGAATTTGGATCCGCCAACCCCGGAGAACAGGTCACCATCTTCCTGCTGATTGTCGATCAACCAAGAAAGTGCTGCGGTAACTTCATCTTGGTACTTTCCTCGCTCATGCGTGTAGCCTGCACCCAGGAAAGCCAGTAAGGACAAGCCAGTCGCCGCGCTGTCCGATTCCATCGAGCCTTCACCGGCTTCAGCGCCGTAGTTACGTCCGCGCGCGAACTCGTTCAAGCTCCAATGCCCGTCAGGTTCTTGATGCCGAGCCAGAAACTCCAGTCCACGCTCGATCGCGGCTTCAGAACTAGCGTTTCCTCCCCGGTCTTCGGCCAGTTCCGCACGCCGTCCCGGATCACGATCGCGAAACGCGGCGGGAACATCGTCGGCTTTCAAATCGGCAGCTAACGAGCCGGACCGCTTGTCCAAGTTGAATCGTCTGGGTGAAGTGTCCAACACGTCACTGTCATCTCTGGCGTGCCGGCTCAATTGGCCTGGGTCACCCAGGATGTCATTGTTCACTCCTCCCGCGCCAGGTGTCCGTCTCCCGCGCGCGAGGAGACTGTTGGTTTCACTCCTGGTTGGTTTTGATGCGGCCGGCCCCAAAGTCCCCACATCCGCGCGAGCCCGCGATTCACCGCCTGGTTGAGGGCCCGGGTCATCCTTAAGGGCCGAACCGGCAGTCAATCCGACGATCTCATTTCTCCGCCGCGACGAGCGCCCCGGCGTGTCTTCACCCAGTTGGGGCCCATTGGCGGCTCCGCCGGAGGCGCGCGAAAGCGGTTCCCTCGACAGGGCGACATCGCCTGTTCCGCCACCGGGCAGTTGGCCGCCGACACGATTGCGAGTTCCCGAAAGTTCGGTGCCTGATCGCTCTCCGGAAACTCCGGTTGTCGGTCCACTATCGGCCACACTTGATCCCTCATTGGTAGCGATGAGTGTTTCCTCGCCTCCCCCTGCTGCGGCCGGCGCCGCACTCAATTCGCCTGCATCACGGTTCGAGCGAGATCCTGCCAGGCGGTTATCACTTCCGGAGAGTTGGGGCCGATTCCCGCGACTGGATGAAGGGGCAGAAAGACCTCCGCTGGCCAAATCGGCGTTGTCCGATATCGAGTCTTGCGAGCCGCTTTGTCTGCGACGAGCGTTGAGAGACCCATCGTCCGCCAGCCGATTTCCACGATTGGGTGCTTCCGCCAATTGGGGTGAATCACCTGTGGAGCGGCTTCCGGCGATGTTTTCCGCGCCGGTTGTGTCATCGGCCGAGCCAGGATTCAAGACATTGGCGGAACCAGACCTGCGGAGAATGCCAGAGCCCTCACTTCCGGGATTGAGCGACGGCCGCGAGTTGCTGGATCCCCCGGAAGTCTGAGCGGCCAACGACGAATCGCCGATCGCTGAGTTGTTGTCCGCGCTCATTCCACCACCGGAATCTCTCCGTTGTGATGCTCCGCCGGCAGCGCCCTCATTTCGGGCGACGGTATTGGATGAGTCCATGAGTCCCGGCGTTTGCCCGGTCGATTCGGCGATGGAAGGAGCCCCGGAGGGGTCATCCGCGGCCTGATCTCCGCCGGCCAGTTGGCCAACGCTTGAGCGACTCATGGCCACAGGCTCTCCCTGTCCGACATTTGGGCTGCCGATCCCGGTCTGCGAACCTGAGCGCGTCATTTGCGTGCTGGGGAGCGCCCCTTCCCGAGTGGCGGGCAGGTTGCCGCTGCCGGCCGCGGGTCGGCTCACCGCGACTCGCTCACCACTTTCCGATCTCCCAACATCGCCCGCAGCTGGCCGCAATTCGCCTGCGGAACGATTCGAGGCTCCGGCCGTTGCTGCTGGCTCCAGCGGCACTGAGCGGGCCGCGACAAGTCCGCCCCCTGATTGCCGTGCTGCTGGAGAAGAACCGGGTGACGCTTCGGCCAAACTTGGCTGAGCGGACGATCCGCCGGCCTGTTGCATCCGCTGGCTGGATAAATCAGCTGGAGAAGGCGCAGAGGATGACGCGACATCGCCACGGCGAGCGGACGTCTCCGCCAGCGAGCTGTCGTTCCGCGTCGCGCCAGCCTCGGACGGCTGCAACGCCACGTCATTGGCGGTGGAGTTGTTCGTCGAATTGTTAGACGGCATGGCCGTGGGCGCAGGGTTCGCAGTCGGCGAATCGCTCAAGGCGCTGCGGGAATCGTTGCGGGCTAGTTGCGCCTGGGCAGAGTCATTGATGGTGGGTTGCAATTGCTGTGAATCTCGTCGGGCAAGCTGCGAATCATTGATCTCCGAGTTGGTCGCCGTGTGGCCGGAATTCGTATTGTGACGTTGGGCCGGTAACTCACTGCGGTTTGTCGCGACCGTGGGTTGTGGCTGCGCCGGCCGATTGACATTCGTCTCCGCCAGCGGCTGTGGGATCGCTGGGGCGCGCACGCTACTGATTTGTGGTGATGTGACGCTGCGCGACACGGGCGACGCATCGGAGGAAACATCCGGCCGCGGTTGATCTGCAACGCGGCGTTGCAGAGTCGCATCCGTTTCCACGGCCACGGCAGTTGGCCGCGGCTGCGGATCAACGCGCTGTCGCAGCGAGGGATCGACCGGCTGTTGTCGCTCAACAGGCGTTGGCTCGGAATTCAGTTGCCGTTCAACGTCAACATCTTCACGAGGCATGGCCGGAACTTGCGCCGGATCACTGGGTCGCAACCGGTCCGCAATCTCTGAACGGCTCAGACTGCCGCCGGGCGATGTGCTTCGACGGGGGACAGCGACCTGCCGGTTCATAGCGATGTTGGGGTCCGGGACATCTGGCACCGTGGTGGGCTCATTGTCCTGGGGTCGAGTCTCCGCTGCCGGCTGGTTGGAATCTGGGCGAACGTCCAAACGCTCTTGGTCGAATGTTTGGGCTTCGGTGGGCTGTGTCAGCGGGTTTTCAAAGTGTTGTGATGGCTGGTCGGGAACATACTCGGGAACCTGAACCAACTGTTCACCCAATGTCTCGCTGGAAGGCTCGTCTGACACGGCCACCAGCGAAAAGCCCAACTCGTACATAGCCACGATCAGCCAGAAGTAGCAGAAGAGCGCCACCACGATCGAAAGCTGCATCCGACGATTCTTGATTCGTGATTGCAACTTGTGGGTGCCGATCAACAGACCGATGAGAATGATGGCAATCCCGGCCAGGTGAGTCCAAGCATTGTAGAAGAATCGCGAGTCATCGAACCGGCTCAGCGCCACGACAACGCCTGCCAGACAGGCGGCCAACAAGACGAGCATGGCATTGATCGGCCACATCTGCTCGTCAAAGTTCGCAGCGCCTGACCGTTGGACTTGTCGGATGACTTGTCGCGATTTGGCCATAGTCTGATGAACGAATGAAAACTTCCGACGCTTGGCGACGTCAGCCAACCGGTGCGTTTTGTCGCCGTTACTGCTCGCGTGATCCTGGATTGATCACGGCCTCTTTGAAGTCATGAATGCCGGCTGCACGGCACGCGTGACGCGCTTTGACAACATAGTCATAAATGACCCCCCTGTCCGGTCGGATCACGACGGGCTGGCTGTTGTGACTCTTGAGGTAATCAAGCAAACCTTGTTCCGTATACTCCTGCCTGGAAAGCATGTATTTGCCGCTCTTCAGAACATTGATGAAGATTGTCTTGGGTTGTGCGGTCAAAGGCAAAGATTGACTGGATTCGGCCAGTTCAACCTCCATCGAGCGCTCTTCCTCCTCAAAGCGGGTGGCAACAAGGAAAAAGATCAGCAGCAGGAACACGACATCAATCAACGGCGTCAAACTCAGCGTTGAGAGCGCCCTGCCTTTCTTGATTGAGACGGTCATGTTCGTTTCCGATTTGTCGCTGGCTGTTGACGTCGCCTGTTGCGGGGTGTTGGTTGACGGCCACACTCATTTTCGCTTGCGTTCCGGCGCGGCGGCGGTGGGCGCCGCGCCGTTCTTCCCGATGGTGGCCTTGGGGGCAGACCTTTCACTGGTTCGTTCGCCTTCTTCGGCGCCCTCGCCGCGACGGAGTCGCAGCTTGCCTTCATATTGCTCCAACTGCGGTAACATGTTGAGTAGCAGTTCATCGATCTCGCGAAAGTTTGCCTGAATGCGCCCTTCCAACCAGTGCGCGAGCACAGCGGCGGGAATTGCCACCGTCAGACCAGCGAACGTTGTCACCAAGGCCGTGTAGATGCCCTCGGCCAGTTGTTCGGCCTTGTTGGTCGCTACGGCGCCGGAGGCCGTCTGAGCAAAAGCCTGAATCATGCCAAAGACCGTTCCCAGCAAACCCAGCAGCGGCGTGACGCCAGCCGCCAGGTTGAGCGGGCGGACATTGGCGTAGAGTTTGTCGGCTTCCCGTTCGCTGGCTTCCTTGACTGTATGTTCCACTTCCGAATGCGGCCGACCCACTTTGAGCAGTGCCGCGCGAATGACGTTCGAGGCGGTCGATGCATACTGCTGGCAGATCTTGTACGCCTTGCGCGGATCGAGCCCTCCGGATGAACGCGAAGCTTCCCCCAACGCAGCCACGAGTTCGGAAGGCAATATCCTGCCTCGGCGAATGGCGATCACACGCTCCACGCCAAAGACCAGCGAGATCAACGCGAACAACGCGATCGGCAGCATCAGCCACCGCGAGTTCTCGTCAAACATCAGCTCAATCATTCGCTGAGTGCCGATCTTTTCCCGATTCGTCTTTGGCGGGGAAATCGCCGCGGCGTCCTCGCTGTCGGCTTCGTTGTTTTTGTCGTCGTTGAACGCTTTGTCCATGCGTTGCCGCCCGACAGGGCCCATGTCGTCTTGAGACTGTGCATGGGTTGAACGGGACGCCACCATGGCCGCATAAAACAGCGCGGAAGCCAGCAGCACGACGAGCAGCACCCGCTTACTCAGACTGCCAAAGATGTTTGCAAACATTGAGCGATTTCTCATCTCGCGCATGATTTTTCCCTGAACAGTCCCTCCGCCGATGGCGCGGGCCTACGCGTGAGTTGAAGGGCTTGAGGTTGAATGCGTCGGTTAACAGGGCATTGCGGTCAACCGCCCAACGCTTTGATCCGGTCTTGTGCTTGGGACGCCTGGTCACTCTCTGCGAAGTTGTTCACAACTTCACGATAGCTTTCCAAGGCTTCCTGTGGTTTGTTGAGCGCCTCAAAACAGCGACCCGCCTCGAAGTGGCTCGCCGCTTGCCATTTGGGATACCCAAATCCGTAGGCGGCGCGGAAGAAGTTACGAATCGCTTCTTGGTACTCCCGTTTGGCGTAGTAGACTTCGCCGACCATAAAGCGAGCTCTGGCTGCAACTTCCCGGTTGGTCATGGTCGTGACCTGCTCGAACACGGCCAAGGCTTCGTCCGGTTTGCCCTGGTAGTTCAAAGCAAAGCCCCGTTCAAACGTCGCCTCCGGGGCCAGGTCGTACTCGGCAAACAGATCCTCTGATTGGCTCAAAGCCGCCAGTGCGGCATCGTACCGTTCAAGTTGGTTGGCCGCCTGCGCCGCGTGAAAGCGGGCGAACGCAACGAACTGCGGATTCGAGACATCTTCAATCTTCGCAAGGATCCCCAGCGCTTTCTCATAGTTATTCTGCTTGAAATAGCACTCTCCCTGCATGAAGCGGGCATCGTCTGCCAAATCTGCGCTGGGATAGGCACGGAGTTGATAAGCAAAGGTCTTTTCAGCGTTGGTAAAATCGTCCTGGCGGTAGTAGCACCAACCGAGCTTGTGAGTTGCCTTGGCGCCTAACTCTTGGCCACGCTCCGCGGTCAAGATGTTTGCTTGGACCAGTTCCTTGACTTTCTGTTCCGCGGAATAGTACTTGGCTGCCGCCTGCTTGAAATCCTCTTGTTCGTAGTAGTACTCGCCCAGGTTGTGGAGAGCTTCCGGAGCCAATGGACTATCCGCGTTATTTTCAACCAGTGTTGAGAATTGCTTGGCCGCGTCTTCGTCGTTTCCCGCGTCTTTGAAGCTCCAGGCGAGTTCGTAACGGACGCGATCGGCCGCAGAATAATTGGGGTTGGTCTTAAGGATCGATGCGAACACCTGCTTAGCATCGTCAAATTGCTCCTGGCTAGTCAGACAGCGTCCCAACTCGTAAAGGGCATCTAACCGCTCAGCCTCGTTGGTGGCCGAGGAAGCGAACGCCTGCAAGTCCTCGATGGCTTCATCAAACTTGCTTTGGGACTTGCGAGCGAGCCCGCGAACATAACGAGCCCGATTTCTGGCTTCGTCATCGGCAGCGCTCTGAATCGCGCGGTTCGCAGTCTGCTCGGCCCCGGCGAAATCTCTCGCGCTAAATTGCGTCCACGCCAGCCCATACAAGGCGCTGGCGGCAACCGTCGTCCGGGGCCATTGGTTGATGACCAATTGATACTCGCCCGAAGCGGTCTGGTAATCTTGTGCGTCGTAGGCGATTTCTCCTAGCAAGTAATGGGCTTTGGCCAGCCTCTCGTCATCGTGCTGACCGCGCGTCAACTCCGTGAGCTGCGCCTTGGCGTTTGAGAGTTCGCCTGCAACTCGGTAGGCAGCGGCAAGTTCTAACCGAGCGTCCGCGGCTTGTCGCCAGTTGGAATCGGCATTCAAAGAACTGGTCAGCGCGGCAATGGCCTTCTCAGAACTCGCCAACTTGTTGAAGCTGGCACCCAACAGATAAAACGCCTGGGCTTTCTTGGCCGAGTCTTGCAAGGTGCGCGCCAGCGGCTCCAGTACCGCGACCGCCTGTTGGGGTTTGTCTTGGGCATACACAGCCAATGCCTGGCGAACCTTCCAATCTTCGATTTTGGCATGCCGCGGGAAAGCGTCGATCAGTTCTTGATACGCATCCGAAGCTTGCTCGAATTGACGCAACTGAAGCTGGCTTTCCGCCGCGACATACAGCACATCAGCCATCAAATCGCCCTGCGGAAACTTGCTCAGATAGGCAGACGAGAAGCGAATGGCGTCCCGGTATTTTTCGGCTTCATGGGCGGAAAAACTGGCCATGTACATGGCTTGCTCCGCGGCCGGGTGATTGGCATACTCTTCCGCGATCTTGGCAAACGCCTCCATGGCTTCGCCTCGCCGGTCACCCATGGCATAGAGTGCGTCAGCCCGATCGAGCATCAAGTCGACGGCGATCTTGCCGGGATCGTTCCGCAGAGCGGCTTCAACTACTGTAAGTGCCGCGGCGGCGTTACCCTCCCTGAGGTGGCACTGACTAACCCAATGCGCTGCCTCCGCTCCGACCTCCCCTCCTGTTGCCGCTATGGACTCCAAGCTGCGCCGCGCTGACGAGAAGTCGCCAGCCAAGTAATAGCACTTCCCGCCTTCCAGGCGGGCAAAAGGGATCTGTTCGGACTTCGTGAAACGCCGTGGAACTTCCGCATAGAGTTGAGCAGCATCGCTGTACTTTTCCTGGCGGGCGAGGCATGACGCCTGCCGCACAAGGGCATGATCCGCGAACTCAAAGCCCGGCGTCGCTGCGGCCGCCTGGAATAACTTTGCTGCTGCGGCGTAGTCCTGTTTTTGAAATAACGCCTCGCCGCGGCGCATGCTGACTTCGGTCGCTAGGTCGTGATCAGAAAAATGCTGTAGGAACGTGGCGAACGTGCGCTCCGCCGCATCAGGCTGGTTGAGTTCTTCCTGCGTCACGCCGAGTGCGTACATCGCGTCGGCAGCCAGACTGTGATTGGCAAAGTCCTTGATCAGCCGAGCGTAGCTCGCCGCCGCGTCTGACTTCGCGTTGTTTTCGTACTGAGCTTCGGCCAGGTAATACAGCCCTTCAGCACGAAAATCACCCCGCGGATAATTTCTGGTCAGGCTGGTCAGAGTTGACAAAGCTTGATCCAACTGACCGCGTTCGCCGGCTCGCCCCAGGTTGAGTTGCGAGACGCCCAGATAAAGGGTGGCTTGCTCGGCAAGCTGGAAGTTGCGCACGGCGAGAACTTGGGTGAACTGGGCGGCCGCGCTCTTGTGATCGCTAGTCTGAAAGTACGAGATGCCCAGATAGTGTCGCCCGTGTGTGTTGCGCTCGTGGTTGGGATAGCTTTCGACAAACTTCTTCCACTCGTCGATCGCCAGGTCATACAACCCACGGTCATACAGGGCCGCCGCAGCGCGATACTGGCGAATCCCGTCGTCAGTTTGGGTTCCGCCTTGCTGACCAGCCGGCGACGAATTGCCACGCTGCGCCACGCGTTGAGCAAAAGCTCCTGAAGGGAGAACGATCATTCCCCAACACGCAAGCAAGCAAACGCCAATGAAGGAGGTCTGTGAGCCGGCCAGTTTCTGTTCAGCTTGGAATGCGGCTGAGCCTCTGCAATTCACTGACATAGGGGAACAATCCTCAAGCAAGATTCTTGATCGACAGGAAGGATGCATGTCCAGCTTGATCTGCGAGTTGACGGCTTCGCATGGGATATCCTCCAGTGGCGGCGGCTGGCTACCGCCGTTTGCCATGGTGTTGATCCCCTGCGGTGCTTCATGTCATTTCAATTATGGCCGTATGGCAAGGTTCGTTCCAGCAAAGCAATTTCAAAGCGTCAGGGTTGCCTGCGGATTCCACCGCTTACGTTACACGAGTCTCATTTGGTATCATCCGTCGCGGAAGCCGTCGCAGTGGCAATGATTCCGCGTCTTGGCGCTTGCGATCCAACCACTGGTTGTCCGTCTTGAACTCGGTGCGGGCTACTCGTGACAAGTTCGTGAAGGTACAGAGATTTGGCAAGCCATCGTCCGAAGTTACGTGGATTTCGCTCCCATGGGTTTTTCGCACATAACGACTGATGCGGCGCCAATACTGAGTGACGGTGGGCAGCCATTGCGTCCTGAACGCATCCCACAGACTGCATCTTCGAGTTTAGTTTCCCAGGCGCCTTATGACGCGTGAAACAGAGGCAACAGAGCAGATGCCGTCCGATTTCCCTTCATCAGCGCCAGAGATGGCGATTGTGCTGGCCGCAGGACAGGGAACGCGAATGAAATCGGCGCTCCCGAAAGTGCTGATTGAAGTTGCCGGGCGGCCAATGATTGATTTCGTCCTGGATGCACTGGACAGCGCTGGGGTTGGGAGAATCGTTGTCGTCGTTGGCTTCGAGGCGGACAAAGTTCGCCAGGCGTTAGAGTCGCGGCAGAATGTCGAGTTTGCCACTCAGACCGAACGCCGGGGAACAGGGCACGCGGTCATGTGTTGTGAGGATCAACTGGCCAGTCATGAGGGCCCCGTTCTGATTGTCACCGGCGACTCGCCCATGATGCAGGCGTCGTCATTGAGAAACCTGCTGACCGAATTCCGGAAACGGGATGCCGCATGCCTGCTGGGAACTGCGAGAAAACAAGATCCTCACGGATTTGGGAGAATTGTCCGCGACGCCGACGGCCATTTTGAGCGGATTGTGGAAGAAAAGGATGCCACGGACGCGCAGCGCGCGATCACCGAGGTTAACATGAGTTGCTACGTCTTTGATTCCGCCAGCTTGCGGTCGGCACTCAGTCAATTGACGGATGAAAACCAGCAGAGCGAATACTACATCACAGATTGCCCCGGCATTCTGCTGGATGAAGGCAAAATTGTTCAGGCGCTGGACGTCTTGCAGCCCGTTGAGAGTATGAGCATCAACACCCCCCAAGAGCGCGACGCTGTCGAGGCGGAGTTGCTGCGCATTAAAGCGCGTGACGATTGAATGCTCCCAAAATTGAGTGCTCCCAGAAATAAGACTTTGCAGCCGCCGGAAGCCATTGCTTTGGAGAGACCGTTGTCCTGACCGTGCTTTCGCCGCGCGGCGCCTCCGTAGCCGAAGAACTAATTCGCTTTCGATTCAGTCACATGAACGAAATGAAGATCTTCTCGGGCCGAGCCAACCCGGAACTTGCCGGCCGGATTTCTGAGTACCTTGGCCTGCCGCTGGGCCGGATTTCACTCGGCCCGTTTCCTGATGGTGAACTCGCTTGCAAGATCGAGGAAAACGTCCGCGGACGAAACGTGTTTGTCGTGCAGCCCACCTGCCCGCCGGTGAATGACAACCTCATGGAGCTGTTGATCATGATTGACAGCTTCGTCCGTGCAAGCGCAGAACGAGTCACGGCCGTGATTCCCTACTTTGGCTACGCGCGGCAGGATCGCAAAGATGAAGGGCGCGTTCCCATTACGGCGAAGCTTGTCGCCAACCTGATCAGCCGCGCCGGCGCGGATCGCGTGATCACGATGGACTTACATGCCTACCAGATTCAAGGTTTCTTCGACGTTCCAGTCGACCACTTGTACGCCGCGCCTGTGCTGACGAACTACTTCAAGAAGCTGTCCATCGCGCCGGATGATCTCGTGATTGTCAGCCCTGATGAAGGAAGCATCAAACGCGCGCTCGGGCACAAGGAGCGGCTCGGCGGCAGATTGGCTATTATCGACAAGCGCCGCAGCAGCGCCGAGAAGACCAAGCAAGCCAACATTATTGGCGGACCGGTTGAAGGCAAAGTGGCCCTCATGTTTGACGATATGATTAGCACGGCTGGGTCCATCTGCGGCGCCGCGGAAAAACTCAAAGAGAACGGGTGCCGGCAGATCATGGTGGCAGCAACGCATGGCGTCTTTTGCGGGCCTGCCATGGAACGCTTGCAGAATGCGCCGATTGACCGTGTGATCGTTACGGATTCCGTGCCGCTTTCCACAGACAAATCGCTTGGCAAAATCGAGGTCGAATCGGTCTCGACGCTTTTTGGTGAAGCCATCAAGCGGATTCACCGTAAGGAATCGGTCAGTGAGTTGTTCTAACGGCGGTAGCCCGTCGCGAGAGGACACTGCTGCGAGATCAATCAAGCGAGGCCAGAAACTCGCGCATTTCCCGGGCGGCGTGATCATTCTGCTGGCTTTCCGCAACGGCAATGCCTTTGGTGAGGGTTTGGCGCGCCTCGTCTTTGCGGTTCAGCTCCGCCAGCTTTTGTCCGGCCATGAAGAAGGCGGGAACGTACGGGGGTTCTCCTTGCTGAAGTTCGGTGAATAAATCCAAGCTCCGCGCAAGCTGACTCTCTTCTTTGAGCAATTCCATCGCCAAACTGTAGCGAAGGAATTCATCTTGCGGATCATCCCGCAGCAATTCTTCAATCTTGTCTTTTCGCATGTTGGTTTCGCTCGCAGCCTGATCTATGCCGTTTGCGTTATTTGCCCATTCACTCCGTAGATTGTCTGCACATTTCAAAGCAGAGCGGCGGCAGGTCTTGATTCCTACCGCCGCTCCTTGAGTTATCTCTTTTTTCTACGGCGACCGATAGCCGCGAGACCCCTTACTTCAAACCGTCAAAACGCCAGAGGCTGCCAGGGTGGTTCAGGTCGCCTTCTTTGGCCGTTCCGAATTCGACGACGAACAACGTTCCATCTTCACCAAATGCCATCGCAGCCGGCTTATCCAATGTTTCGATCTTTGTTGACGTGACGGATTTGCTTCCATCGTCTCCGTCAGTGATATCGAGACGGTAGAGGCCACCTTGTGATTCATCCATCCAACCAAAATCCAAGCAATAGAGAGTGCCTGTCTTGGGGTTGAATGCCACTGCAGTGATATCAAACCGATCCGTGGTGGCGTTCCAGATCATCTCGCCCGTCTCTGGGTTGTAGCATGTCAACAGACTATCAGCGGGCACGGTGATTTCACCCATCTGCCCGACGATCAAATTACCGTCCTTGTCAGTTGTGATTCCGACGGGTGCGTCTACTTGCGTGGCCTCTTTGGTAGCGATGAAAGTTCCGTACTCCGCAGGCTCACCGCCTTGAATTGTGCAGCGGGAGATCCAACCCTTGGTGTCATCTCCATTGCACGTGACAAAGATTGCATCGCCGGCCTTGGCCAAGGCGTAGAAGTTACCTTCTCCGGTTTCTGATTTGTCACCAGGGCCGATGGGGCCCATGGTGAACTTCATTTGATCGGCTGTCTTTGTTCCGCCTGCGGCAGGCAATTCGTAGAAGCGGAGCAATTCCTCGCCGTCCTTATGCCCACCTCCGCCGACGACAAGAGTCTCCTTGTCGAGGAAAAGGAGGCCCATGGGACCGACATTGTACATAGGCCCTTTGCCGTAAACATCGGAAGGAAAGCCGGTAATGACTTCGGTTACCTCATAGGTGTTCTTGTCATTGACGACCGTGCCGTATCGCAGCACGCGTGACGCCGCGGAATCTGCGATGAAGACGTCGCCTGTTTCCGGCTGCACGGCCAGACCGCAAGGATTGTGCAGGTTTTTGATCAACCACTTCTTGTATTCATACGGCTTGTCTTCCGCTTCATCTTGGCCACCTTCCTGTTCGGTCGCACTCCCGGCCGCCTGCCCTTGGCTCCCTTGGGCCTGGCCTTGACCACCACCACTCTGTCCGGAGTTGCCTTGCTTCGTCTCTTGTGCCCACAAAGCGGATCCACCAATGAGCAGTGCAAGGGCGAGAACGCTGGCGCCTGCTGCCAGCCAGCGAAGGTTCGTTTTCATAGATCAATCTCCTGAGTCCTGGGAGTGGTTTTGTGCCGGAGAGAAGAACGATCGATTACCGTTGTTCAACTCGAATCGTATTCATGACTTCCCCGTTGCGACCGTCTGACTGACCATCGGAATCAGATGGCCAGTCTGGCAATACGGGCGGATCAACATGAGGATAGTTTGGGCTGGCAAACGCTTCTTCCAAGAAGGTCACCAGATCAGCCTTTTCTTTATCTGTCAATGAAAGTGGGAAAACCTCTTCATCCAACTGAGGATTCGGGTTTCCGCCTTTGACGTAGAAATCAACAACATCAGCCAACGTGGCGAGACTTCCATCATGCATGTACGGCGCAGTGCGCTGAATCTCTCGCAGCGTGGGTGTCTTGAAAGATCCGCGGTCTCCTAGCAACTTGGAATGCTCTTGCCGACCGATGTCCAGCTTTTCCGCGTCAATTCCAATCCCGATGTTGTGAAACCCCAGGTCGCTGAAATTCGGCGGAACGTGACACGAACTGCACCGCGCCCTGTTAAAAAAGATCTCATGCCCGCGTTGAGCCGCTTCAGAGAGCGCACTTTTATCCCCAGCCGTAAAACGATCGTACGGCGCGTCGCCGGAGAGAATTGTCCGCTCAAACGCGGCAATGGCTTTGGCAAGTGTGTCGGAGGTTGCTTCGGATCCAAAGACTGCGTTGAATTGTGAGCGGTAGCCTTCAATCGCGTTGATCTTGCTGACGGCTTCCTTCAAAGTGAGGTCCATCTCGATGGGATTTTCAATCGGTCCCAAGGCCTGCTCTTCCAGTCCCGTGGCTCGTCCATCCCAGAAATGGAAATACTGGTAAGCGGAATTGATGATTGTCGGTGAATTCCGGCCACCTACTTGTTCACGAACACCGGTCGCGAAGGCTTCTCCGTTGGACCAACCTTTGTTGGGATCATGGCAAGTGGCGCAGGAGACTGTGTCATCTCGGGAAAGTCGCGGATCAAAAAACAGTTGCTTGCCCAGCTCAACCTTTTCCACCGACATGGGATTGTCGGCGGGAATCCGCAATGGTTTGAGGCCTGCAGGGACTTGGAAATCGTCCTGAGATTGCCAGGCACCTTCGTGCGTGGGGTCTGCGCTCAACTGATCTGCCAGAAACGCAACCAGACAAAGAACCATGAGCCCGGCAGCAAGTGCAACAGACTGAGGCATTTTTTGATGAATCATCATCTTTGTCCACCACCCTCCAACACATAACACCGGGGCAAAAGCGGGCGACGATCTCGCATTTGCCGGTATTCTGGCGAATCGGGCGCGTGGTCGCAAGCGTCAGCGAGAAATCACACGCCGCCGACGTCTCCGCGTTCTCAATGGGCGACTGGCTCATCGTGTGGCCTGGGAAGACCGGCCTACGCTCATGATTCACCAGAGGTGGGGTTGCAGACCGGGTTCCTGCGCGACGGTCTCCCAATGGACAGCCAACGCGAGGACCTTAGGATACAACGGTCCAAGTAAGAATTGGAATCAAGTACCGCAGAGAAAACCAAGACGCAGCGAATTCAAGGCCATCGTCCGCAAATGACAGTCTGGGTACGGACAAATCCCCGACCGTTCCTCGCCGCGCTGATCGCTGTTTCAGTGAGTATCATTGGGCTAGTGCTGCTGGCTGCTCTAACGTGGCACCTCAGCTGGCTGAGGTGGATTGTGTGCTCCATTTCCTTGCTGATGGCCGTCTACGCTGCTTGGCTGGCGTGGCAGCTCCGGTCACCGCGGGTGGCATTTTGCGAAGGGGAGCTTCGCCTCTACCTAACAGCATCCAAAGCGATTCCCGTCCCGCTTCAACATGTTGAGTGCTTCTTGCTCGGGGAGGCACCTGCACTGCTGGGTAAATCAACGGCCAAGACCAACACGCTGCGCATTCGTCTTGCCGAGCGCGCGGCGGATTTTCAGCAGAGGAATGTCCTTCGACTGTTGGGCAATTGGAACAGCGGCTATGTTACCTTGCATGGAACTTGGACAGAACCGTTGACTGTCGATCTTGTGCGCAAGTTGAACTCGCTGCTTTCGCAAGCCAAACGTGAGTGCCCTTTGTCCGATGAGGCCGCTCCGAGCGAGACTTAGCGACACACAATTTCGAGCGTTGCCATTTAGAGCTTTGTTAGTGCGCATTTCAGGTCAAGGAATGGCGTGTCCATAAACTTCGCTCACAGCGTTGAAACACGGTGCTTGTAAGTGCAAGCCCTGCCGCTTCTTGCGCGCTTTGCGGATTTGCACGCCTGAACGGGTGTTTTCCTATTTTAACAGCCTGGGAAGATGCACTGGCGGAGATTTTGACGCAAGCACTTTGTACTGTAGCATTGACGCCCGGAATTCGTGCCGCGTTTCACCGTACGCCGTTGCCGTCCGGTCGTTTCATTCCCTCTCCTCGCAGTCTGCTTGCGTATGTCGAACTCGCTGTTCAAGTCGACAGACCACCCTCGCTTATTGGTCAGCGTGCGCGATGCCGCCGAAGCGCAGTTGGCACTGGACGCCGGCGTCGATGTTATTGACGTCAAAGATCCCGGGCAAGGATCGTTGGGAGCTGCGACGACCGCGACAATGCAAGAGATTGTCGAAGTCGTGGGAAACAACGTCCCCTGTAGTGCGGCTTGCGGCGAGTTGGCCGACGGTCTTACGCCAGGATCGGCTGCGGATTCCGCCATTCTCGAACAATCTTTCCTGCACGATTCTGGTCGCTTGGGCGATTTCCTCGCCCGTGACCCGCAAGAGTTTCGTCCGCAGTTGCCGACGCCAGGCTTTGCGTTTGGCAAAATCGGACTCTCTCGATGTGCGCGGATTGACCATTGGAGAAAACTCTATCAGTCGTGGATGGCACAATTGCCAGCTGGCTGCCAGGCGGTGGCCGTTTGCTACGCGGACGCTGCAACCGCGGAAGCCCCGGAATGGGCTCTCGTCCTTCGCGAGGCTAAGCGGATGGGTTGTGCGGCCATCTTGCTGGATACTTTCGAGAAACACCAAGGGGGCTTGCTCGACCTGTGGCGTCTGGGTGAAGTGGCCGCGTTTATCGCGGCGGCGAGAGCGACCGAGATGCAGTCGGCAATCTCCGGCTCAATCGACCTAGGCAGCGTTCCTGCGCTTCTCGAACTTGAGCCCGATTTCATCGCCATTCGAGGCGCGATCTGCGTCGGTGACCGGTCGACCTCCATCGATCCGAATCGATTGCAGAGCCTTGTGGGGCTCTTCCACTCTGACAACACGCTCACTCGCTAGATCATTGCCGTTTGGGTTCGCATTGCGGGTGTTGCAACTGCCACGGTTCTTGTCGAGCGTCGAACTCCCGGCATCGCGCTTGGCTGGATTCTTTCGACCTAGCCCCGCTGTCGTATTGGCCGCCAGCTTAACGCATCCGTACTATTCGGAAAGGAGCGCGACAAAGTAGGAGTTCCCGCTTGCGATTTTCTTGACTTTCGCAGCGGAGGGCCGAATACTCGACTCTCAAAGGGATGAGAATGGCAAACGCCAAGGCTTGTTCCGGAGTTGGTTGCTCACCATAGCCGCAACAAGTGAAGTTGGTGTTAGCAGTCGGTTGAAATCTTCAATGATTTGAGAATCAGGATGAGATCCCAAGATCGCCGCACCCAATGCTGCGATTTGCGAGCCGGATAAGATCACTGGGACTTGGCTCGATTGAAAGCGCCACGAGGGCATTTTTCGGCAGGCTGTTAGGTTAGGGACAGGCGAGAAGGCTTGGCAGTGTTTGTGCTTGTTTGAGTCAACGCTCATTGAAAACTTGACAGGAGGAATGGACGTGCCTAAGTCCGTGTTGGACGCGATCAAGTTGGGTTTTTGGGATTACGAACCTGAGACGGTGACCGCCGCTCGCTTCCATGCGACGGATGCTTTGCCGGGTTCCAATGAGAAGCTCGGCATTCTTGCGGAAAGAGTCAGAACGGGGCTGCCGCTTTGGCATCCGGAAGATCGCCGCGACTGCGAGGGGTTGCTTGTCACCGCAGAGGACGCAACACACTAGGGCGACAGAACAATCGCCCAGATGTTGCCCGCTTGGCGTATACCGACAACTTGGAATGATTCATCGGTCATCCAACTGACCATCAAAGCCCGACGAACGCCGATTCGTCGGGCTTTTTCTGTACGCACATAGTTTTTGCGACGCTGAGTCAGTAGATGCTCTCGACTCAGCCGAAGACAGCACGGCAACGCCATCGGTATCCGCGCGGTCAGCCTGGGAAATCGCTCGGGGCTCCGCCCCACCAGAGGTGTGGTTAGCGCCGGCATTTTGCGGGTGGCCGAAAGACAAAAAAGCCCATCACAAAACGAGCCCGGACCGCGCAGTCCGATTGCCGTTCCGCTAGCCAACGGATGTTATGAAGTCATCCCGCGGTGTCCAACTTCGTCAACGTTGACGGCAGCATCTCACAAGAAAGAAAAGTTCTAAAACGGGACGTTGATCGCACGGCAAAGGAAACGCATCAGAGGCCGCGCAGTTCGGAATGCTTCTGCCACGTCGGCGACAAATGTCGCCTTGTGAACGTCCCGCCGGGACAAAGGCTTAACCGCGATGAAATCCTTGCGTTTCAGATCATCGATCAACGGATGATCAGCCGTAAATCCGCGTGGTGGCCTCTTGAGTGAATCTCCTGCCAGATGAAACGCGGACAAGAACTTCCGATCGTCGCGCGCCTTTTTCCAGGCGGATGGACGCTCGTCAATAGCTGCGCGAATCGCCTGCAAGGCATCTGACGATGGATGCCAGATGCCAACACCAAGGAAGGACTCATCTGGGTGCAAATGTACGTAATACCCCGGCGCATGCACGTCCTTACCAAATTCATGACGAAATTGAATGCCGACGTTCGTCTTGTAAGGTTGCTTATTTTTGGAAAAGCGGATGTCGCGATGAACCCGCATCAATGAACCACCGACTTTCTTGGAAATTGCGTCAAAATGGGCTGAAATCCGCTTCAAGGGGGATTGCATCTGCTGGATGAACTCCAAAGCCGGAGTGCGA
This sequence comes from Pirellulales bacterium, assembly GCA_028066245.1. Classification (GTDB taxonomy): domain Bacteria; phylum Planctomycetota; class Planctomycetia; order Pirellulales; family S012-138; genus CALJLD01. The sequence continues at coordinate 21,316 of JALCBR010000017.1, forward strand.
ACGTGATCTTCGTAGCTTGGCTTGTTTGACTCAAACCAGTTGCGATTGTTGTTTTCCTCCAGGTCCATCAAAAACGTGAAAAGCCTCTTCGTGAAGATTGCCTGCGTCGTGGATTTTTTCGCCATGCTTCCGTCTTTCTGATTCTTCGCACTTTGTTGAGTTGGGCGGCTGATGACTGGCCGATTCTAACGGCATCTTCTTCTTGCATGCATGGGCCGACCATGAGCATAGGACAACAAACTCCAGGAATTACACAATTGTCCCACGAGCCACGCCGACTTTTTCAGTAAACTGTTTATACTTGTCTCCCATCTGGATCAGGCCAGCTCTTTCGAAGATGGTCGCCATCGCAGTCGTTGACGTCGCCTTTCGCGAATCGTGATGTTTCATCGGTGGTGACTTATTTTCCAAACCTGGATCGACCCCGTCCTTATTCCACAGTCAGCCGATGATATGACCCGAGACAGGCAGGCGATTTCCAAGGAAAATGTCAAGGAGCAGATTCGGGCACACCTGTCTAGCATCGAAGACTTGCCTCCAATAGGTGATTTGGGCGATGACGAGGCACTGGAGGGCATCCTAGACTCCATCAACATGCTTGAATTGGTTTCCGCGCTCGAAGATCGGTTTTCTGTCCGGATTGTTGAGGATGAACTCGGATGGGAAAACTTCAGCACAATCAATAAGATCGCCACATTCTTGACGACGAAAAAGCTCGATCAATCAGCGAGTTAAGCGGGCTAGCCAAGTCCTGGCACATACGTTCAGCCTGCCTCATTCCATGCTAAAGCTGGAATTGATCTCCCCAATTCCAATTTGCAGGCCCCAATGACGTGCTGACTTGCCGGGGCGAGGCGAGTTTCGGTGAGACTCGACTGCCGCAGTTGAGGAGGTGTCTTGGTCGCAACGTGTTTTGTGGCTTGGTTTTGCGCAAGATGAAATCCGCCGGGAAGCCAGGCAAGGGTTTGTGGTAATAAACGCGCGCAGCTAGAATCCCTTGTTTTCTTGGGGGTTGTTGTCTCAACCCCGGATTCACATCAGCTAAGACTTGGACCTGCTGTGCAAATCAATATCTCAACCCGTCACGGGCAAATCGGTGATTCCGCCCGAGACAAAGTCGAATCCAAAGTTGGAAAGCTTGCTCGATTCTTTGATCGAGTCGCTCACATTGACGTCACGTTAGACATGAAGGATGAAGGGTCACCCGAGGCGGAAGTGCTTTTGCGTACAGAAAATAAGCACGATTTTGTCGCGAAGGAAAGAGCCGGTAGCTTGATCGCCGCCGTGGAAGCTTCCGTCCACAAAGTTGAACAACAGATCAAGAAATACAAAACAAAGTTGCAAGACCATCGAGGTCCCGGCACAGGACAGGCATCTGTCGCTGCCCAAGAAGCTCTCGCGGATGAAGTTGATGCAGCGCCTGAGCCGTCAGGCGAGGAATCATAGTGGGAATCACATCCGGCACGGCCTCTGGAATTTAAGGAGATCCATCTTTCAACGCAGCGGGGGATCACAGCCTAGGAACCCATCGGCCCCGGGGTCATCGCATTTTGCTCCTCGTGGTTGAGTGAAGCAAACTATGAGCCCTCCAAGCAAGAACGGACGTAGCTTTCGGGGGTCCATCCGAAGGCATGTCACGGAGTTCGATAAACATGCGACGGCGTCGGCTCTTGAATCGTCGAGACAGCTTTCGTCGGAGCCTTCCTGGAGACGGCAAGTCCGTTTCCGCACGTAAGTAGAAACAGGCATACACATCTTGAGAAAGGGTTTGGCGTATGAAGTTTGCCGACTTCATTTGCCGAGAAGCCGTTAAAGCGAACCTCGCTGCGGATGACAAAGAAGATGTCATCCGCGAAATGGTCGCTACGCTTTTCGAGGCAAAACAAATCAAGGAGGATGAGAGTGAAAGTATTGTCAAAGCAATCCTAAAGCGTGAGGAATTGGGTAGTACCGGCATTGGCCGTGGCATCGCCGTCCCTCACACCAAACATCCCAGCGTTGACCGTCTGATTGGAGCCGTTGCTGTCAGCCACACCGGTGTTGATTTCGACAGCCTGGACGGCGAGCAAGTGCAGCTCTTCTTCCTGTTGGTTTCTCCTCCAGACCGCCCCGGGGATCATTTGCGGGCGCTGGAGAACATCTCGAGACAACTTCGCAACGAAACGTTTTGCCGGTTTCTCAAGCTGTCGAAGACGGCTGAAGACATCCTGCAGAATCTTGACGATGCCGATAACAACCAGATCGAAGGTTAATTGTCTGACCGCGTCCCATCACAGAATTGACGGACGTGGGAGCCAAGGCATTTGCACCCCTAACTCCACGGCAAGAGCTGACGCCATGCCTGGAAGAGCGATCAAAAGAGATGTGTCGCTCGGGCAGAGCAACCCACAAACCAAAATGAGAGCGAGCGCGCTAAGCAAAACGGATGATTCCGGAGCCACCGAGACTTCAGTCTTTTCGTGCAACGGGCATTTTCACGAGATCAGTTTGCATCGAGTTATCTGATTTGTGGTGTTTCCCGAAGCTGAACTCCTGACATGCGAACTCTCAACACGTCAAAGAAGACACCTACGTCTAGCCGAGATGAGCGAACCCGTTTACTCCAAGCAAGTGATCGTGACCAGCCCCAACGGGCTGCACTTGCGCCCATTGGAGATGCTGGTGACTCTTTCTCGCCAGTTCAAATCAAAGATCGAAATCATCAAAGACACTGAGCGCATCGACGGAAAAAGCATGATGGAAAGCCTGGCGTTGATCTCCGGGCAAGGCACACAACTCACGATTGAGACCAGTGGGTCAGACGCTGAAGAGGCATTGGATTCATTGGTCCAGCTGTTCGCAGGCAATTTTGAAGAACCGCCTGTAGAACCGTTTGAGCCACCTGCCTGTTAAACATTGCGATTTCGAGCGGTCTCAGTTCCCGTCCAATCCGAGTAAACCCATGGATTGCCGCATCTTGCCTTGGGATAACCACCCCATGCGACATGCCCGCGCACACATTGCGGATACCTTATTGCGATTTCCGCGCGCGAAGCAATTCCAGCGACCTGACAATCCCTGTCAGGATCGCGACGGGGTTGAGAAAGCTTGGCCGGCCTTCTGGCGACCAACCGGCAAAATGCCATCTGTTTGTTCCTGCTGATGACGCTCACAGCAACGTCGCGAGGAAGGTCAACTTACTCGTCGATGCCCAAGCGTCATGCAAAAACTCCAAGGGATCTCCGTATCACCCGGGATTGTCATCGGTGAAGCGGTTGTGATGGCGAACGAGGGTATTCGCGTACCCCGCCAAACCATTGACCCCGCTGCCACGGACTGCGAAGTCGAGCGTTTTCGCCAAGCTGTCCAGACGACAGTCAAGGAGATCGTGCGGACCAAGCAATCCGTTGTTTCCCAGATGGGAGCGCACTACGGCGCGATTTTTGACGCGCATTTCGCGCTGGCGAACGACCCCGCCTTGGCAACGGAGATTGAAGCGCTCATTCAGCACGAGTTTTTTACGCCGGAATACGCGGTCACACGGACGCTCGGGCGGTTTTCACGCCTGCTGAGAGAGCTATCCGACGATCAACTCGCCCAACGTGCCTTTGATATTGAGGATATTGAAGATCGGCTACTGCAAAATTTGTTGGGACGCCGGCGCGCGGAACAGTTCCAGTTCACCAGGCCAGCAATCTTGTTGGCTCATAACCTCACGGTGAGCGAAGCGGCCAATCTCAAACGCGATCTCGTGCTGGGATTTGCAACGGAAATCGGCGGCGCCGGCAGCCACACGGCAATCGTCGCCGAAGCTCTCGGTATCCCTGCTATTGTGGGAGCTGGCGATCTCCTCGCCAGCATCGGCGGCGGCGAAACCGTCATTATCGACGGTGAACAGGGAATTGTCATTCTGAACCCTGACGACGAAACGAAAACAACATATCAACGGCGGATCGAGCGGGGAGCCCAGCATGCTCAACAGTTGACGTCGCTTCGTGATCTGCCTGCCGAAACTCAAGACGGTACGCGAGTCGAATTGTTCGGGACGATTGAGTTTCCGCACGAAGTTGATCAATGCCTCAAACAGGGTGGAGAAGGAATCGGGCTCTATCGGACGGAATTTCTTTACCTGGGTGCGGAGACTGCCCCGGACGAGGAAACGCATTTCCAAGCTTATCGCGGCGTTCTGGATGCACTTGCTGGCAAACCCGTAGTCGCTCGCACGTTCGATCTGGGCGCCGACAAGTTTCCGCAGCTCAAGCCACCGGAAGATGAGCACAACCCCTGCCTTGGTTTGCGAAGCCTCCGATTGGCCCTGAGGAACCGGCCGATGTTTCGCACGCAACTGCGCGCGCTGTTGAAGGCCAGCGGACAGGGAGACCTGCGGTTGATGTTTCCGCTTGTCGCCACTTTGCAGGAACTCAGGCAGGCAAAGACCGTCTTGGCAGATGTGATGGAGGACTTGGAGGAGGAAGACGTTTCGTTCAATCGCAATATCAAAGTCGGCATGATGGTCGAGATCCCCTCGGCCGTTGTGCTGATCCGCCGGTTCCTTCCTGAAGTTGATTTCATCAGCGTCGGGTCGAATGATCTAACGCAATATGCACTGGCGGTTGATCGTGACAATAAGGAGGTTGCACGACTATTCAACCCGTGTGATCCCGCCGTTTTGAGCTTGATGAGTGAAGCCATTCAAGCAGCCCAGGGTGCCGGCATACCTGCTAGCATTTGCGGTCAGATTTGCAACACCCCACGAAATACGATGCTGTTGCTCGGCCTCGGCTTCCGGCAGCTGAGCGTTTCTCCAGCAGCAATTCCGTATGTGAAGCGCGTTTGCCGTGGCGTGACCGTTGATGAATGCCAGGACGTGGCTCAACGAGCATTGGCCAAGGATGAAGCGCGCGATGTCGAGGCGATCCTGCGATCGGAATGGCAAAAACGTTTCCAGCCGCCGGACGATTGACCCTCATTCCTCACTTCGATCTTGGGCACACCATAACACCGAACAACTTTGATAGGCGTTAGAACTCAAGCCGCTCCAATGACCACGTACCGCGTGCAAATGCGCTTCGCGAAACAAGGCGATCTGCGTTGGATCAGCCACCGGGATCTCGTGCGCACTTTTGAACGCATGTTTCGCCGGGCAGGCGTGTCGCTGGGAATGACGCAAGGCTACCACCCCCGTCCCAAGTTGACGTTCCCGTCGGCGTTGGCGCTAGGGGTTGAGGCCACGGACGAAATCATGGAGTTCTTGTTGGCTGAAGAGGCAAACTCAGAAGAACTACGCACCAAAATCCAATCCGTGGCGCCTGAGGGATTGACCATCGGGACAATCCGGATTCGCACGATGCAAGACCCCAAAGTTCAGGTTTGCCACGTGACCTATTCGTTTCCTATCCCGCCCGACCGCGTCAAAGAGTGCCAGAGCCGCGCGGATGAGATCATGAATTCCGAGACATATCTTGTTGAAAGGAATGACGGAACACAGGTCGACCTCCACACGAACCTGGAACATATCTCTGTCGAAGAGAGCCTGTTGCAACTGTCGCTGGCGGTTGATGCCTCCGGCGGAACCAAGCCAAAAGACATACTTCGCGCCCTGCAATTGGAAGATCTCCTCACGCACGGCCGCTACCTTACTCGCACGAAAGTAGAAATCCGCGCATGAATACCGGCGCCTCAGCCCAGACGGAAACCTCGCCAAAACCCACGCGACGCCGTCAAAAACCTCAAGGGCAACCGAAAATGAAGACCGAGATGTTAATCAACGTGGCGCAGCAGGAAGAATGCCGCATCGCCATCGTTGAGAACTCTGTGCTCGAGGAACTCTATATCGAGCGGACCAGTCAGGACAATTACGTTGGCAACATCTACAAAGGTGTCGTTGTCAACCTGGAACCCAGCATTCAGGCAGCGTTCGTGGACTTCGGCGTCGGCCGCAATGGGTTCCTTCACATCTCCGATGTTGAGCCGCAGTACTTTCGCCAAGGGGGCTTTGATCCAGATGAAGTGATCGAAAACGGCCACAGCTCGCGGGACAACAATTCCGGCAGAAACAACCAACGTGGGCGCCGGCGAGTGCCTGGTTCCCGCCCCCGCGTCAAACCTCCCATCCAAGACATCTTCAAGCGCGGGGACGAAGTCCTCGTGCAAGTCATCAAAGAGGGAATCGGAACCAAAGGGCCAACACTTTCGACATACATCAGTATTCCAGGTAGATACCTGGTCTTGATGCCAGCGCTGGGTCGGGTCGGTGTTTCACGAAAGATTGAAGACGAGGACACGCGTCGCCGTCTTCGCGATATCATGCTCGACTTGAATCCACCCAAGGGGCTTGGGTTCATCATTCGCACTGCCGGCAGTGACCGCACGCGCAAAGAACTCTCCCGAGACCTGGCCTATCTGCTGCGGTTGTGGAAGGTCATCGTCAGGCGAATCCGCAAGGAAGCCGGCCCCGTCGCGATCTACGAAGAGAGCGACATGATCATTCGCACGATCCGCGACATTTTTACTTCCGACATCGACACGATCTACATTGACGAGCAAGCGGCTCACGACCGAGCAAAAGAATTCCTGCAGATGGTGATGCCCCGATCCGTAAGTGCCCTCAAATTCTATGAAGGCAAAGAGCCTCTGTTTCACAAGTACGGCCTGGACGTCGAAATCGCCAAGATCCACCAGAGAAAGGTTCCCCTAGCTGAAGGCGGATCTATCGTCATCGATCAGACCGAAGCGCTTGTCGCCATTGACGTTAACAGTGGCAGCTTCCGAACGGACGATTCTGCCGAAGAGACCGCCTATCAAATCAACCTGATGGCAGCCAACGAGATCGCCCGTCAGCTTCGCCTGCGCGACATGGGTGGCGTGATCGTGAATGATTTCATCGATATGCGGCGAGAAAAGCATCGCCGGGGTGTCGAGCGTGCCCTCCGCGACGCTGTACGGCGAGATCGGGCGCGAACCAAGATCTTACGAACAAGTCCTTTTGGGCTGGTCGAAATGACGCGGCAGCGGATTCGTCCCAGTCTGAAACGCAGCGTTTATCGCGATTGCCCCGGCTGCGGCGGCACGGGTTTGGTCAAATCAGCTGAGAGTATGGCGATTGACGTCATCCGCAAGCTGATTCTGGCCATGCATCGCCAGGAGATCTCGCGTATCAAGGTGACAGTTGCCTCGGAAGTGGCCAGTTACCTGCAAAACAGAAAGCGGCGAGACCTAACGTGGCTTGAATCCGAGGGAGGCATGACCATCGAGATGTACGGTCGGGAGTCAGTCCTGCCGGAGCATTTGGAGTTCGAATGTCAGGATTCCACCGGAAGGCTTGTCGATTTCAAAGGTTGATTTCGGCGAGGGCGGGGGGGGGTTTCCCACCAGAATCAACAGAGGCAAATCACGGGCTTTTGTTGAAATAGGGCAAATGCGATGCAGAGCACGGTTTCTACAAAGGATTTCGTTCATATTCGCGAGCGAAGGGGCTTGTCGGATTGACGTATCACCCGATATATTCAGCGGTTTGATCCTTCCAGAATTGTTAGAGACGGAAAAGCACGGCCATGAAGGTTCGCGCCAGCGTGAAACGTATCTGCGAAAAGTGCAAGATCGTGCGACGACGCGGAGTTGTGCGGGTGATTTGCGATAATCCCCGACACAAGCAGCGGCAGGGCTGATTCTATCGCATAACGGTGGCCGGCAAGATAACCACGGCTGCGGTTTGATTGTTGTGCAAGTATAGGTTCGTGCCGCACAGAGTGCTCTTCCCTTTTCAACAGGTCAAGAGAATAGAACGGAGATTCACATGCCGCGCTTGCTTGGCGTGGATATTCCCAACGATCGCCCAACGTACATCTCGCTCACCTATCTCTATGGGGTGGGCGAGCGTTCTGCTCGCGAACTCTGCCGTAAGGCTAATGTGGAGCCGACCCAGCGCGCGCGAGAACTCAAGGAAGAAGATCTTGCCCGTCTGGCTGGAATTCTCGACACGGACTACACCGTGGAGGGCCAGTTGAGACGGCAGGTCTCACAGAACGTTGCACGATTGCGGGATATCGGTTGCTACCGTGGATTGCGCCATCGGCGTGGCTTGCCTGTGCGAGGGCAGCGGACGAGGACAAATGCTCGGACACGCAAGGGTCCGAAGAAAACGGTCGCCGGTAAGAAGGGCGTCAAGGATCTGCGCTAGTCTGACGCTTAGTGCGACTTCGCGGAATTGCGGTGTGGTTGGTTAAGGCTTGGATTGAACGGGTGACGTGGCCGTCATTGTTCATTCTTACGATCCAAAGAGCAAAGACGGAGAGATAACTCAGTGGCTAAATCTTCAGGCAAGAAAAAGCGGATTCGACGGAACGTCAGTTCCGGCATTGCGCACATCGCCGCCACCTTTAACAACACAACCGTGACGATAACGGATTCCAAGGGTGAAACGTTGTGTTGGGCCAGTGCCGGCACATGTGGCTTTAAGGGCAGCCGCAAGAGTACGCCCTTTGCTGGCCAAATGGCCGCTCAGCAAGCTGCAGAAAAGGCCGCAAAGTTTGGCATTCGTGATCTGGAAGTCCGGGTTAAAGGGCCGGGAAGCGGTCGAGAAAGCGCAATCACAGCACTTGAGTCTTCCGGGTTGAAGGTTAAGTCGATTGAAGACGTGACACCGCTGCCGCACAACGGGTGCCGACCTCCAAAACGTCGGCGTGTGTGACCTCCGCCGACCACGCGGACGGAAGTCGACACATGAGAGCGCAGAGCCGGACTTAATCCGGCTGAATGACCAGAGTTCATCAACATCAAGAGTCGAAATTTCGATGGCCAGAATTACCGGTCCCGTTTGTCGCCTTTGCCGTAGAGAAGGGCTGAAACTCTTTCTCAAAGGCCAGCGGTGTGATTCTCCCAAATGTGCAATCGAGCGCCGCCCTCAACCGCCAGGTATGCAAGCGACGGGGCGCCGCAGCAAGCCAACGGATTACGGCATCCACTTACGTGAGAAGCAGAAGGTCAAGCACTATTACGGCGTCTTGGAGCGGCAGTTCCGCAATTACTTTGCCCGAGCAAGTCGTATGACGGGAAACACGGGCGACAATTTGATGAGCTTGTTGGAACGCCGGTTGGACAATGTGGTTCATCGCATGGGCTTTGGGCTCAGCCGCGCCCAGGCTCGGCAACTCGTCGCTCATGGTCATGTTGTGGTCAACGGTCGCCGCACAGATATCCCTAGTTTCCTCGTGCAACCCGGTGACGAGATTGTCATCAAAAATCGCCCCAAGAGCGTCCAACTGGTCCAGGGCAACCTCAGTGAATTCCACCACGCTGTGCCGGATTTCCTGAGTCGCGATGAAGGTGCAGAAATCCCCTCCGGCCGAGTTGTACGATTGCCGATGCCCGAAGACACGTCAGTGCCGGAGCTTCAGGCAAACTTGATTGTCGAGTTGTGCTCAAAGTAGTTGTCACCTGCTCCCTCTGGCACTGCCCGAGAGAACCGTGGCGAGCACCAGTCAGAACACGGACATTGTTTGTTGCCGTTATGACGAGAATTTGAATCGATCCCTGTCGCGTGACGGTTGAGTCTCAGTTGCGAGAGATTCCCGCCACCGTTTTGAGTCGCCCAGATCACCCTCATTGACATTGGAGAATCCTCATGCGTGTACGATGGCGCGGATTGGAACTTCCCAGCCAGGTCGTGTGCGAAAGGGAAACTCTCTCGCCGACCTTTGGCCGCTTTGTCATCGAACCCTTTGAACGCGGGTTTGGCGTCACCATCGGCAATAGCTTGCGTCGCGTTCTGCTCTCGGCGATCGAAGGCAGTGCCATTACGCAGGTCAAAATCCATGGCGCCCAGCATGAGTTCACCACGCTCCCCGGCGTTGTCGAAGACATCTCGGACATTCTGCTCAACCTCAAGGCCGTTGTCGTCAAGAAGCACAGTGACGACAACATGCGCGTGATGCGAATCGAGAAGAATGAGCGCGGGCTCGTTACCGCCGGCGATATTGAAACCGATGAATCCATCGAGATCATCAACAAGGATCACGTGATCGCCACATTGACGGAGGATGTTTCGTTCGAAGTGGAAATGGTTGTTGAAGACGGCCGTGGATACGTGCCGGCGGCAGAACACAGTAACAACATTGAAGTCGGCATCATTCCCGTCGACGCTGTATTTACGCCCATCCCGTTGGTTCGCTACGCCATTGAGGAAACTCGCGTTGGCCAGAAAACCAACTATGACCGTTTGATTTTGGAGATTCACACGGACGGTTCTCTTGATCCGCAGATGGCTCTGGTTGAAGCGGCCAAGATCATGCGCAAACACCTGAATCCGTTTGTTCAGTATCAAGAGTTGGGCCGACTGGTTCATGCTCAGGGTCCAGCGACTCGCAGCGACGAGAACGCTCAACTGGAAGCCAAGCTCAATATGCCGCTTTCTGAGTTGCACCTTTCCGTACGTGCCATGAACTGTCTCGAGTCCGAAGCCATTCACTTGGTGCGGGATCTCGTTCAGTACACAGAAGATGAACTGCTCGAAGTGCGCAACTTTGGTGAAACAACATTGCGTGAAGTGCTGGAAAAACTAGGAGCGTTGGGCGTGCGCTTGGGGATGCGGTTACCGCAGCCTTCGGGAGTTTGAGTGCAGTTAATTCCTTCTTAAGATCGCCGGCGAGTCCGGCAGCGGTACAGCCATGAGACATCGAAGAAGTGGACGCGTTCTCGGTCGCAGCCCCAGCCACCAAAGAGCGATGTTGCGCAACTTGGCCAGTAGTCTGTTCCTGACAGAACGGGACGCCGAGTTCGACGACAACGCACCCAAGGTCAAAGGCCGCGTAACGACGACCGTTCCCAAGGCCAAGGAAGTACGACCGCTGGTGGAAAAGTGCATCACGCTTGCCAGGAGAACCTTGACCGCGCAACGCAGAGCTGATGATCTGGAGTCATCCGCCGAGCGCGGTACTTCCGAATGGAAGGCCTGGCGTGAAAGCGATCAGTACCACGAATGGAACGCGGCGGTCGCTCCAGTGGTCGCCGCTCGCCGGCGAGCGCTCAAGTTGTTGGGTGATAAGCAAGCCGTCCGCATCCTTTTTGAAGAAATCGCGCCTCGGTTTGAAGATCGTCCCGGGGGATACACTCGGATCGTCCGACTTGCCAAGCCTCGGCTGGGTGACGCCGGAGCTCAGGCCATTATTGAGTTTGTCGGACGTAATGACCGCGCCACTCAAAAGGCCCAAGCTCCACTCTTTGACGACGATGCTCAATCCCCCGCGAGCGACGCGGAATCGGCTGCGGAAGACGTCACCGCCGACTCTGCCACCGGGGAAGATACTGAGGAAGCCGTTGCATCCCAAGAGGAATCCCAGCCGGAAGCTGACTCCGACGAGTCCAAGGAATCATAGCGGTACCCTGCCCTTGGCTGGTTGACTCCCCACTTCGTTGACAGAGCGATCACATGGGGGGAGAAGCAAGACGCCGCCCTGCTGGAGTTCTCCAAACGAGAAGTGTTGAAGGTTTCGATTTCACATCGGCCATTGCAGCACTCTGTATTCATGCCTGCCAAGAGGTTGACGTCCTTAGGCATATCCGTATGCCGCAGGTGGCCGTCGGCTTCCGTCAAGCCCGCAAGGCCGTTTCACACGGGCTGCAAGCCTCGCTAACACCGATGCGGTTTGAAAGGGGTGCGATAGAAACGATACGCCGGGGTAAGCGTTGGACCACGCAACGGATTCTCGCTCCCAATGGCCAGGAAGTTCTTTACCTGCTGAATTTCTATTTGCCACGCTTTCTGAATTTGCCGTTTGACGAGAAGTTGACGACGATTTTCCACGAGTTATGGCACATCGGACCAGAATTTGACGGTGATTTACGGCGGCACGAGGGGCGGTGCTATGTACATGGTCCTCGCCAGAGTGACTTTGATGAGGTCGCTCGGCACATCGCACAAGCTTGGATGGCCGGTGATCCCCCTCGCGAATTATGGGTGTTCTTGCACGATGACTTCAGCGACCTCAAAGCACGTTATGGAAGCGTCTACGGAGCGCGGTTTGCCGCACCCAAGTTGATTCCCGTCGATCAGCGCTAAGAAGCTCACGGTTATGCTCATCGTCGGCGGATGCTTGACCACTGTGTGCATTGGGCCCCACAAGTCCGGTTCTTTCCGGCGGTGTCTTTGGTATGCTGCATGGCAGTTGAAGTCGCCCTGCTCTTTGGATAGGCAAAATGCCACGTTTGACTCATTTTGACGATTCGGGTGCCAGTCGCATGGTGAACGTGGGCAGTAAGCCCGTGACCTCGCGAATGGCAAGGGCAGCCGGCCGAGTGACAATGGCCTCGGAAACGCTGGCGATGATTCGCAGCCGAGGTCATGCTAAGGGCGACGTTCTAGAGGTAGCGCGGCTGTCGGGGATCATGGCGGCTAAGAAAACTGGCGACCTGATTCCACTATGCCACCCGCTTGGACTGGAAAGCGTTTCACTTAATTTTGCATTCGTCGAAGATCATACGATCACAATCGAGGCCACGGCCACTGTTGAAGCCAAAACGGGCATTGAAATGGAGGCCTTGACCGCGGTTTCCGTTGCCGCGCTGACGATCTACGACATGTGCAAGGCCGTTGATCGCAACATGGCGATTACAGATATTCGGCTGATGGAGAAGTCCGGCGGAAAGAGTGGGCATTTCGTCAGGGCAGATGATTCTTGATACGCCCCCAGATGAACGGCGAAATCACAGTGCGAAAACCTTTGCCGAGCACGACGCATGATGGCTCGTCATCACCCCTGACGATCGCTGAAGTGGTCAGTAGTTTTATTTTTGCGCTGGGGATTCTTGCAGACAGGCAGTTTTGACTTCGCTTTCTTCTTTCCTGCGGTGCGACGCTTTAACGCCTGACCCGGCTTTGGTTTCGGTTCGCCATGTTTGATGGCCGTTTTCTTGTGGTTCTCCTTGTTTGAGCTTGTGGTGGATTTGGGCTGGCGGTATTGCTTGGCTGCGTCTTCAAGCCGGCGACTGACCAGATCTCGGAGAGACTTGGGGGCTAAGACCTCGACCTGATCGCCATAGCTGAGCAACCACCAGGAGATCTCGTCAATCCCAGACACTTTGACTTCGAAATCCAGCGATCCGTCCGCCCGCCAACGGGTTTTTTGCGTTGCGTGCCAGTGAACTTCGGCAACATTCAAGGCAACTTTGGCCGAAAACCGCGCTTTGATGCGATGGTCTGGTCCAGGCGCTGGGACCATTTGCCAAGCGTTGCCAAGATGACGTTTGATGGAGAAACCGCGCGGCACGCGAAATGATCCATCCAGTAGCGTGACTTCCAGAATTCGCCCGAGATTGAATGTCCTCGGGCTGCGATGCAATGATGAGCGACCGATCACGTACCAGCTTCGCCGGAGAAAGAAGATCCGATAAGGACTAAGCTTGGTTTGAATCTCCTTCCGCTTCGTCGCATCAAAGTAACGAATACGCAGGTTGCGACGTCGCCCAGTTGCCTGCCTGACCACGTCAAATGTGGTTGACATGTCAGTGAGTGGGTTGAACTGCGAGACCATAATCTCGAGTGAGCGCAGGTCTGTGGCCAGCTCTTCTCGCAGTCGCGAGGGAAGACTACTCTCAATCTTGAGCGCTGCCGTACTGGCATGTTCCAGAAACGGCAACCCCTTATGATTGCCCATATGATGGCAGAGCGCGAGAACCGCGAGTGACTCTGCGGCGGTAAAATTTGTGGCCGGTAGGCTGCGTGTTCCACGCATCACAAAAGACTGGGCCTGCTCATCAAACTCGATACCAACATCGGATTGCCGCAACAGTTCCAAGTCGCGGAACACAGTTCGTCGGCTGACGCCGCATTCTGTTGCCAGCGTTCGTGTTGTCTGCGCCAGTCCTGATTGCAGAAGGTTGACCAGCTTAAGCAAGCGGTGAATTCGGCTGGGTTTGATCGGCGGTTTTTTGACGTTGCCCGGGTTCATTTGGCCTGAAGGTTGAGACTTTCAAAGAGCCAGAAGACGTCTCAACATTAGACTCCCGAGCTGGGCGACGAAACAACAAATCCTCTTTCTCACCGAAACCAGTGCTCGGATTCCCCTGTTCCGGGTCAGCGGTTGATGATACTTGGCGAACCTCGCCTGCCGCAGACGTGTCGGGGGCCGTCGCCGCGGTTGATCCACCGGTCTCGCTTGAGCTTGGCGCGGAGTCACCCGGAGGTAAACCGTCAGTTGGCGTTGGAGTCATGCTCTCGGAAGTATCGACGTTCGCGGGCGCAGGCGTTGGAATCGGCTCGACATCAGAAAAGAACTCTGCAAGCGGAGGCAATGGGGCATCACCGGTATGCTGAGGATAAAGCCCACGACTAAACACACCTGGCTTGGTAATCGTATAGTCCATGGGGACAGCATTGCTCCGGAGCAAAGCCTTGTCTCGGGCGTCAGCGTAGGCCTTGGCCGGCCACGGCCCTTCCGCAAGATAGATATTGTTGTATTCCAACAATGAACCCTTGCGGTATTCAAACTCAGCAATGGAGCGGTTGTAGTTGATGAGCGAGCGATAGTAATTTGTTTCTGCGATGGACTCCGCAGTGATGGCACGCAGCACATTGGCCCAATCACCGCCCCCCAAAGCTTCCGTGAGGTTTTCAAACACAATCGGAGCGATTTCTGCCTCCCGGCGAGCTGCCAGCCAGGCGTTAAACCGCGTTTGCGTCAGAACATAATTGCTCTCCAAGTTGCGGATTGCCTCGGCCAACAGATGTGACGCTTCTAACTCTTGTTCTTGCAGCTGAGCACGAGCACGGGCAAGTTGCAATTGCGCGTTCCGCACGCCGGCAAGTTCCTGGCGGAAGCCCAGGTTCATACTGAAGTTCAAACCGAGTTGCCATTCTTGATAGTCACCATCTGTCAGAGTGCTGAACGCGTTGCTGCCTGGATAGGGAAACACACCGCGTCCGTTGGGATCAATCAAAGTGTCGCCTGCACCCAACAGGCGGTAGGTTCCAGACGCGTCCAGGCGAGGCAGCAGGAAGTTCTTCGAGGCAGTGAGTTCCATCTCTCGTTGTTTAACCCGCCACCGTTGGCGGCGCAGTTCGACCGTTCGGGCCAGCATTTCACACTGATCATAGACCCAATCAACGCCGACAGGGGCAGTTGTGGGTTCATCCAAGGGGCGGAACAGTCGTCCATCCGTGGATGCCAGTCCCATCAGAAATCTCAGGCGTTGTTCCGCGCGATAGACCTGCCGCAGTGAGTTTTCCAAAGCGGCCTTGTTGCGGAAATACTCCGCTCGCGCTTGAGCTTCCGCCAGCGGCGTGCCGGAACTTCGATTGCCAGCGCCACCGACCTGTAGCTTGACATTGACGATATTCCATTGCTTCAGCACGCCGTCCCGAGCTCTCATGGACGCATCCAGCGCTCGGTACGCCATGTACAGCTCCCAATAGGCGTCTTCGACGTTCTTGACCTGATCGCGAACGCTGGCTTCAAAGTCGGCAAGTGTAATGTCATTGTTGATTCGCGCGATCGCCACACCGCGATAGACCCCAGCCGCTGAGTTGGGCCCAGCCACACGATTGAAATGCGTTCCCCAACCCTGCAACAATGGTTGGTTGAACCCAACCTCAACGTTGGTTTGCCAGTCTGAGGGCACTCCACGCGTGGGGTTATTGTTGAGTTCATAGTTCGCGTTGTGCCGAGCAAAGAACGTCGTTCCGACGGCAGATTGTTTGCTGAGTTGCGTTCTATACGCACCCAGGTCCTGATTGAAATTGGTAGCGAAGATCGACTGACCGATGCCGCCGGTGTTGACGGGGCGCTCGTTGCGGTTCCAAGTCACGCTCGATGTCAACTGAGCGTCAAACGCGGCCAGCGCGGCTTCAACGCCAATCCCACCAAAACCTCCGCCAGTGCTTGTTTCCTGCAATGCCGGATCATAAACGGTGGCCACTCCGTCAGGCGCTCGCAGCAGATTCTCCGAAGCACCGGCAACTGCTGCACCCCCTTCGCTGGGACCAGACCCGTAGTTCAATTGCCGCACCACTTTGCTATTGGCCAAAGCGGTTTGTACGGCCTCTTCCAGCGAGATCTCGCGAAAATCCTCAGGCTTGAGTTGCTCAAACTCTTTGAGGGTAAAGGGATGGACTGAGAACGTGACCTCATCCAACGTCAACGTATCAACATCTGGCACTTCCACTTGAGTTGCCATCTCTTTGTAAAATGAGATGTCTGCGTTCTGGAAGTTGGTCCGCGGCTGGTGCTGAGCACAGCCGGACGCCAAGAGGCTGGCTAATGCCATCGCGACGCCGTAGTGTCTGATACGCCGACTCATTGTGGGACGCCTTGTCTGGGAGGAAACAGTGCGTTTCGGATTTGTCGCCAGCGACCTGAAACTTCGCTCCAAGCTTTGGTTTCGTTCAAGTACGCCTCTGCGACCTCACCGTTATCGTCACCACAATCAGCAAACTTCAGAAAAACTGCTTATTTACAAAAATCAGCAATCTCACTGCATTCAGAAAATTCATCTTGTTTTTCTTATTACTCCAATTATGCTCAAAATACGAAAAACTCCCAGGTTGATCTTTTGACCAACCTGAGGGTGGTTTTTGCTAGCAACGCATCTTGGCGGCAAAGCCAGTGGAGTTACTTGCCGTCTCCCGGAGACAAAGGGAATTCAAAACTTGTTTGAATGCCTTCCGCATACCTGGACTCATGCTTGCGTTGTAGGTCCTTGATTGTCTTCGCGATCGCCGCATGCCCTGCTGGAGTTTGGCAGACCACGATGCACTTGGCTTCCGCGAATGGCACAATCTTGCCATGGCCGCCATCATCTGCCCAAGTACCAGGACAGCAGGCTTGAATTGCGTTGCAATACTCGTCAATCATTGGCACGGTGCACACATTCAGTAGCCCTAAGTGCGCCAATCCCGGAAGCACGGGCACCTCATCGCGTTTGCCCCCATCAACTTGATAAACGCGGACGATGTACGAACTGCTTTCTGGGTTGTCAGTTTGCTTGGCTTGGGCAGCCTCACAGCAGGAGCGATCGCCTTGATGGGCGCTCACATTCAGGAACAACTCGAATTCCTCATCACCAACTGACCATGGTATGGCGATTGTCTCACCCTGCCTGCAGACGGCCTCGCCACAGGGCTTTTTGCTTTCTTGTGTGTTGAACAGCTTGAGGGCCACTGCGTTGGGCGCCTTCGGCATCGATTGGACCTCAAGACCCGCAAAGAAGCACGGGCCGTTTTGAAAGCCGACTTCTACACAGGCCCGCTGATGCTCAACGGTCACCAAATGAGGTCGACTAACAACCTCCTCGCCGTCTTTGAGCGTCATGTCAATGTGGAACGTTTTCTTCACTGGAACACCTTGGGCAGCCGGTAAAGGTAGCGGAGGTGACGCATGCTGTTGCGGGTTGACCTGCTTAATGGATGTCGCCTGCGGTAGCGGAGTTCCCGGGTATGGCAACTCCACAGGGTGGGGAAACACGGTCGCGCGAGTCGCGGAGATCTCGTGCACCGGGCTTTCGGCCAATCTCTCTTCCGTCACGGAAAGGCATTCCACGTTGTGTCGCGGAATCCAATGCTTCGTCCCGTTTTCCTTGACGATGATGAAATCGTCCGTCATCCGCACGAATTCCCCTGCGTAACTGTGACGCTCGCCCTGGGTTGTGACAACGCAGTAGGCGCCAGTCGGCGGAGTTTCTTCACTGGGATTGATCGTGTGAGGACGAAACGCAGGCGAGGCGATGAGTTTCGAGTTGCTCGATGAGGTAGTCGGCAGGGATTTCGAATGCCACGTCCTGACCAGGTTGTGTGCAGGATGGCGAACAACAACGGCTGTAAGGTTTTTCGACGGAGAAAAAGGGCATTGGTCGTGTGCAGGGCAGCTGTCTGAAGCGGGACACTCGGCCGTAGGCCATTTTTCCACGGCCGAAGCTATCGATGTCACCGATTGACACTCCGATGGCTTTACCGGGCGATGCTCATCGATCAACTGCATCAGGCCATTAAGCGCCACTTCGCACTCTGATGCGGCACCCCGCTCTGGCTGATCGCTGGGTTTGCTGATGACACGTGTTTCGGCAATGCCACCATCGACCTTCGTACCTTCACATTCCAAGCGGATCTGTCCACCATCATCCTGCAAGCGAATGGACCTCGCTCTGATGACCAGCGGCTTCCCGGCGATCGTCAGTACGACGCGGCTGTCGCCTTGGCCCTTCACTTGGGTGCTGTGCTTCTTGCCTTGAATCCGTTTATGGATGGTGAATTTGGGAGAGGTCACCGTGTAAGTAGCCACAGCATTGGCTTGCGTGTTGGTCTTGGCGACCTCCTTGACCGTGGCAATCAACTTGTCCTTGTCCGTAAGCCCAGTAACCTTTTTGATGATCTTTCCATCCGCGCTAACGAAGATCTGCGTTGGAATGGCGCTGACCTCGAATTTCTTTGCCGTTTCTTGATCTTCGTCAATATTGATGGCGATCACTTTGCAGGCAGCTTTCAGGCATTTGGCAACGTCATGATCAGCCATCGTTTCCTTCATGGCCTTGCACGGTGCGCACCACGGCGCGGAGAAGGAGTACATCACCACCTTCTTCTTGTACTCGCCGCACGACTTGCAGGCTTTGTCCGTTACCACCTGTGCAGCAGCAGTCTCGCACAACGGGCAAGCGGCTGTCGCCTGGACAGAGCACTTCGCAGAAGTCGCTTCTCCTGGCTCCGCCTGTTGGGCATGCGCCATCGTGGGGGCGAGTGCGCAGATGATGAACATCACGAGTTTTCGCATAGAGATCTCCTTAGTCTGATGAGCGCGAGCGACCCTCGCTGGATCCAATTTTGGTGCTTACGCCGGTCTACAGGGCGAGGATTGGACCAAAACGGAACACACAGCGAAAGGCCAACCGCGGCCGAATCATCAAAGCGCATTTCCTGTGTATCCGCACTCACAAAAGACTAAATCGACTGAGTGAAACCCCCAGGAACCTCCCTCATGAGGATTAGCGCACGCGCGCGACCGCGGCAGAACTTGCGGCAACATCTGGCAGTCGTCACGTAAGAAACCAATCTCCAGCGCTGGTGTTGAAAGCAGTGGCAGAATGCTGCCAGTGCGTGTGATGACCTTAGCGATAGAAGAAAACATTCGAGTGTTTCCGGATGTGTCGAATCTACTGATTCGAACAGTCCAGAATCTTTGGAGAGCTGTAGCAATCCTGCCGATGATTCCAGGTGCACGGACCTCGCCACGCCGCGGTAGGTCTGTGGATTGCGCGGGTTACCCCGTTGCATCCCCCGGAGGGAGGACTAGTTGTTGGCAAAATCATCTCGTGAGGTTCGAGCTATGTTACGGCAAGCCATTGCGGCGACGATCGTTCTCTGCTTCGTCTGTGCGACGGTCAAGGCGCAGACCGGAGATGAATCCTTGCGTGACTACGCCGTCACGCACGCTCCCGCGCAAGAAGCGGAAGCAGCGCTGCAAGCGATGCTTGCCCAGCTGAATGTTCCGGGACGTGTGATGGCTGACCCGGAGCGGAACCGCTTGATGGTCCAAGGCGGAGACAACATCCACCGCTTTGTCGAGCAGTACCTTCTGAGCCAGTCTGCTGTGGGGACCAACCAGCGTGAACAACACGCCGCGCCGGCTCAGCAACCATCCTTGCCAAGGGCGGTCAACTACCCGACTGTCCCGCAGCAATCAAGCCATCAACGTCAACCAACCTTAGCCCCCAGCCAGAGCCAATCGCATTCAGGTGAGACTTCAGGTCTGCTGACAAAGACATATGACGTCGCTCCCGAAGCTCTGGAAGCAACAGTTCAGCATCTCAAGCGTCACTACGCGCAGGCCCCTAGCGTTCGATTAGCTTCGATCGCCGAAACGGCGACGCTCATCGTCGTTGCACCGGCCGATATGCACGGAGATATCGCCGGGCAGATCGCCCAAGCTCTCACTCAGCCTGAGGAGTACCGTATTGTCTCCCAGGGCTTGGAGCCGCGCCAACCTGAAATCAACACACAACAAACGCAGTGGGACCTGCGGGCTCCCGATCAAACTCCGCGTTACCAACAATACGCCAAGGAAGCTCAGCAGTTTGAAAACAATGTGAAGCCAAACGGTGTTCAGCCTGTGCCCGCTGGCCCAAGAATCAACCAGAGCCATCAGTACGTCCCTAGAGACGGCCAGGTTATGCAAGCGACGTTGGGGCATCTGGGAATTCAAACGGATCAAGGGCTTGGCTTGGAGTTGAAGACTCCAGCACCTGTCATCATCGGCGCGTTGCGACAAGGGTTGGGTGACCAGATTTCGCAGCACCCATTTGAAGGCGATCCCGCGGGTGCGATTTTCACGATCTACCTCAGCGAAGAGTATGGATCGATCCGCTTGGACTGGAACACGCGCAGCAACAAAGTTGTCGTCCGTGGCTACCCCCAGATGCAAGAACGCATGGCGCGATTGCTGACAACGCTCGACAGCCAGCAAGCATTGGAAAATGGCGAAATCCGCTTTACGTCTTTGCGAAACGCCAACCCCAAGACGGTGATGCAACTCGTGCGAGCGGTCCAGCGTGAGCAGAGTGGCGCACGTCCCACAGCCAACAGCAACTACATGGTCGGCAATTTGTTCTATCGACGGCAACCCCAGGGACAACCGCAACCAGGATCGCCTCAGAATCAAGATGGGCAGGTAGGACAACCGAACGGCCAAAGTTTGTTTCAGCCGGCCCCATTGGCGGGCGCAAACCCACAACGTCCCGTTCGTGCGGAAGTCATCGAAGGGATCGGTATTGTCCTGACAGGAACGGAACAAGACCTAGAACAACTCATGGCTCTGATCGATCAGATTGTCGCAGAAAGCGAACTTTCCGAACCGCTCGTCGAATCCTACTTGCTACGGCATGTTGACAGCTCCTCGCTGGCAGACGTCGTGCAAGACATCTACGACACGACTTACGCTGTCCGTCGCGGACCTGTGACGATCACGCCCTTCGTTAACCCGAATTCGCTGCTAATCATCGGGCAGGAAGGGGCTGTGGATCAAGCTAAGGAACTGATCCGCCGTTTGGATCAGCGCGGCTCACCAGGCGCTCAATTCCGAGTCTTCAAGTTGAAGAACGCAAACGCTGTCAACGTACAAGCCGCAATCACACAGCTCTACCCCACCGGTCAAAACCCAGCCACGCTGGAACCACAGGTCGTGGTGATTGCAGATGATCGTTCTAACACGCTTGTCGTCCGGGCCAGCCAGCGGGACTTGTTGGAAGTTGAACAGCTGATTCTTGAACTTGATGTCCCCGAAGGGGAGTTCGACTTGGAACTGAGAATTTTTCCGCTGCGAAATTCGCAAGCTCTGGACCTGATCGAGGTCCTGCAACAAGTGATCGTCGGCGACGCTGACGTAGGCTTTGGCAGCGGGGGGCAGACGCCTGCCAGCATCGTGATCAAGCAATTTGACGCTCAGAACCGCATTGTCGATGAGATTCGTTCAGGAATCTTGAGTGACGTCCGCATTACCGCAGATCCACGAGCCAATACGCTTGTTGTGGCTGCTCCTGCTGGAGCGATGGACTTGATCGCCCAGCTGATCTTTGAACTGGATGCTGAGTCCGGTGTTGTCGCGGACATCAAAGTCTTCCCGGTGATCAACGGGGACGCTTCGGCCCTCGTCGAGATGCTGCGAACACTCTTTGGCCAGCAGGCGACACAGGGCGGAGGCTTTGGGGGGCAAACGGTTATTGCCAGTGCGACAGCAGGAATTGTACCGTTGCGGCTATCCGTGGATGTACGGACTAACAGTATTGTGGCCGCAGGAAGTCCAGGCGATCTGCAGATTGTGGAAGCGATCCTCGCCAACCTGGACCTGGACGACATCGCCGACAGGCGTACTGACGTGGTCCGCTTGAAAAATGTGCCGGCGATTGATATTTCCAACGCGATCACGTCCATCCTCCAGACGGAAGCCGATCTGCTGGGTGACCAGGTTGCCTTCCAAGCTCTCCAGCAGCAAGTGATTGTTGTTCCGGAAGCAATCACCAATACGTTGATTGTCACTTCCACGGACCGGTACCGTGACCAAATTTTACAGATCGTGGAGACTCTGGATCGGGAACCGCCAATGGTTATGATCCAAGTCTTGATTGCCGAAGTCGCGCTCAACAACACCGATGAGTTTGGCGTTGAACTCGGCTTACAGGATTCACTGCTGTTCGACCGCAGCCTGTTGGGAGATTTGGTCACGACAACGAACACGATCCAGACAAACAATGGCGGCGCTGTCATCACGGATACGCAACAGATCATCCAAGGTGCCAGTAACACACCTGGTTTTGCCTTTGGCAATCCGACAACACCGCTCCCGAACTCGGGGAGTGACCTCGCGCTCAGCACTGCAGGTAACGTGGGCACCCAAGGACTGACGAGTTTCTCAGTGGGCCGGATCAACAATGAACTTGGCTACGGCGGCTTGGTGCTGTCCGCCAGCAGCGAGAGCGTCAGCGTGTTAGTCCGGGCTCTGCAAGAAAGCCGTCGGTTGGACGTTATCAGCCGTCCGCAAATTCAGACATTGGATAACCAGCCAGCCTTCGTGCAAGTTGGCCAGCGCGTGCAACTGCCCACGGGATCAACGCTCGATCCGCAGACAGGTGTCACAACGGTCCAAGTCGGGGCGGCGGAAAACGTGGGTATCATTCTCGGCGTCACGCCGCGAATCTCGATCGGCGACTTAACCACGCCAGCGGATGACCAGATCGTCATGCAAATCGACGTTGAGAAATCCGAAGTCGGGCCGGAGTCAGAGGGAACGCCACTTTCCATTAACGCACAGGGTGACGTGCTTCGCAGCCCTCGGATCAATACGGTCACCGCCCAAACGACGCTCAGCGGTGTTGACGGGCAGACGATCGTTCTGGGCGGTTTGATTACGAAGTCGGAAACCAAAGTTCACCGGCGAGTGCCAGTGTTGGCTTCTGTGCCGGTGTTGGGGCACTTGTTCCGCTATGACCTCAAGTCCGTTCGTAAGACGGAACTGATGATCATCCTCACCCCGCGAATCGTCCGCTCGGAGGAAGAAACGGAGTACTTGAAGCGTATGGAAACCGCACGGATGAGTTGGGTCTTATCAGATGTGACCAAAATCCATGGCGGCGATGGACTGTATTCGCGCTACGAACCGTGGGGCGATCCGAGTTGCGTGGTCTACCCCGATCTGAACCCCGATGGCTTTTTGTCGCCAGTGGAAGGTACGCAGGGCACTCCTGTCCCAATGAACAGACCTGACGGACAGCCTTTGCAACACCCCCCAGGCGGTGAACAGGCACCCGGCCCGCCGCAGGACGGCTTCCTGAACTTCCAGGGTGTTGACAGCGGAATTCAGCAAACGAGCTATTACCAGGGTGGACTCAACCCGCCCTGGCGTGGTGGCTACGATCAACAACAGCCGCCGATGCAGGGAATTCAACCAGGCAGGCAGGATATTCAGCGCAGCCCGAATCGCTACGCACCCGTGCAGTTTGATCGGCGTGATGATCCACGCTCTACTCGGCCAATGAAACTGGGAGTCCGGCCGGGCGCGCGGCAGGATGTTCAGCGCACCCCGAATGGCTACATACCTGTGCAGTTCGATCCGCACAGCTATCCGCGATACGCTCCCACGCCGTACTGGCGAACGGGTGCTCTGCGCGTCAACCGTTAGTTCTTCTTCTTCGCGGCTTGCGCTCACGCAGAACTGACTGGGCGCGATCGTCCGACGATGGATTTTTTCCAGCAAGGGAATGCAAGATGCGCTGCAACACAAATAGCCAGACTCCGCGAACCACCACAGCGCGGCTACTGACTTGGTCACTGTGCGGTCTGTGGATGGCGACAGCATTGGGTTGCTCTTCCGGTTTCGATATGCGCAAGAACATTCCGTGGCCCGAGCTGGTGAACTTCGACGAACCCAAGACGCCACTTAAGATGGTCGCAATGTGGCAGGAGACCGTGAAGCACCAGGAAGGAAAACCAGCCATTCGAGGATTCGGCGGGCGTGTGCTGTTCTATGCGTCCGACGATACCAAACCCATCAAAGTCGATGGTGACTTCGATGTCTTTGCTTTCGTGGAAAGTGGAAACAAACAAGACGAACATAAGCCGGATCGCAAGTTTGTTTTCACACGAGATAAGCTGGAATCTCACTACAGCAAGAACAAGCTGGGGCACACGTATAGCTTCTGGCTGCCGTGGGAACCTGTGGGCGGAGAGACGTTACAGATCACATTGATCGCCCGATTCACGCCTGTAACCGGCGGTGGCACCGTCACAAGTGAGCAGAATCGATACTTGTTGCCTGGTTTGGACCCGTTTGAAGGGTCCCCTCCAGATACGAGCTACAATGAATTCCGCAATCAGACCGGTACAAGTCCAGATATCACTCAGATTGGCTATTTTGGGAATGACAGCATGAGGGGGCGGTCACACCCAATTTCACGCAACAGTCAGCCGCGAACTATCCAGATGCCGCGGCTCAATCCGGCATCGGAATTCGGCTATCGCATGTCACATCCAACCTCTGCCGGGCAAACCCAAGGTCAGAGCGCACATGTGACAGCTCCTGGCCAAAGGTTCGATTACTTACCACCTCAGCAAGCACATCAACAACTGGCAGAGTTAAGCAACATCGTGCAACCAAGGGACACGGGCGCGATGCAACAGATGCCACATTCTCGCCCGGAATACTCCAACGCTCCGGAAGAGAGCGCCGCGGCTCCGTCCTTAAGCGCGGCGTTTTCCAGGTTCAATCAAGACCGGTGGGCGCGATATGCTAACGCGGGAAACGCTGCCGGGAGAACGTTGGGACAAGTCCCTCAGGCAAACCACCAGCCGACCCAGCTTCCGCAGAACCAGCAGCAGGTGGGACCTGATTCATTTGAGGAGTTTGGCCCTGTGTCCGGAGGTTGGACGACGTCGACGTTCCTGAATGATCCACGGCAGCCTCCGAGTCAATTACTTCCAGGCGGTTTTCAACCTCCCAGACTCCCGGCTCAAGCAAGGCCATTCTCTCGGCCAACTTTCGATCAGCAATGGTCGCCACCTTCCCTTCCAGGACAACTCGCGAGCCCACAATTCTAGTGGCGACTCCTGAACCATCGGCATTGATAAAACGAGCCGATTCAAACGGCCTGGCCAGGCGATCGGCAATTACCAGTGTGGGAATGCGGGGAGTTTGAAATCCCAACTGGTACCGGATGCGAAAAGCAGCCATTTCGTCGCCACCGGTGTTCACATCCTGTGAATTCTGATTCAAGTTGTTCAGCTGTAGTTCCTGGAATTGTGTCCCCATAGCCGTTCCTAGGATATTGGCCATATCAGCGCTATCCGCCCCCACAAACTGCCCAGCGGCGGACTGGCGGGAAAAGCGCTCATCCCCAGTGATCGTCCCGGCAGCTGTGTCTGTCTGCGTAGCTCCGGCGATTGTCCCGCCTGTTCCCAGGTTGGTTCTGGTTCCCGCGGCGGTCCCGGTTGCTCCGCCAACAGTTCGACTACTACCAAAAAGGCCCGAAGTTGTCGTCTGCGCAAGGGACTCAGAGACGCAGACGCCCGCAAGTGCCAGAACAGTTACGGCCACCGTAAGTTTTTGTCTGGTAAGAAGATATTGCATTTGATCGCCTCGTCAGTCCAAGTTAAATTGGTCCCGCAATTCTAGCATCAATTTTTGCCGCAAGTCGACCGAAATTCCGAGGGGCCCAAACCCCGGCCTCAAGGTTGCTCGGGCGAGTTGATTGCGCATCGTCGACATTTGGGCGAAAGACCATAAAAATGGGCGCGCACTCTCACCCTTTGAAACCCCCCGTGGATGCCTTTGGTATCGCTTGGCAGGAGTCAAAACCCTTCACGAGAGCTGCATCACTCCATTCACTGGCCGCGCTGGCTTAGGAGATTACCGTGAATTACCGCTTTGGGAGCCGTTGGGTTTCAGCCGTGTGCTGTCTTGTCACACTGTCTACCGTCCCGAATCTTGCCCTGGCGGAAAAGGCGGACACGATCCGACTACTGCCGCAGAATACCTACGCCTACGTCTCAATCGCTAACGCACCGGAGCTTGCGGACAAGTTCATGCAAACCGGGTTTGGGTTGATGTTGCAGGACGATGGTTTGCGGCCAGTTTTGCAGCAGTTGTTTGACGAATTGGAGAACGTCGCCAGTCCGCTAACGGATCAGATTGGATTGACGCTGGCTGACATGTCCATGATCCCACAAGGCGAAGTGACGCTCGCCGTTTTTGAACAAGGAACAGGACTAGAAGTCGGGTTTGCCGTCTTTGTTGAAGTTAATGAACAGATGCTGGCCGTTCAACAAATGCTCGATCGAGCTGATGAGGAATTCACTCGCGGAGACCGCACGCAAGAGATCGAAGAGTTCGATGGCGTGGATATCATCTATTACGATATGCCAGGTAACGAAGATTTCGTCTACTTCGAGCGGGATGGCATCCTTGTGATTTCAAATAGTCTGCCTGCCGCTCGTGAGTTCTTGAGTACCTGGGATACCGGTCGTAGCGATGGTTTCCATACCAACCGAACTTTCGCTACAGTTGTTGACCGTAGCCGAGGGCCGCGCGGCAAGAACCCCCAAGCCACATGGTTCGTCGATCCGATCTCGCTTATCAAGCGTGGAAGCGATGACAACTTCGTTTTCAATAATATCCTGGACTCGATCGGCCTTAACGGATTGAAGGGCGCTGGCGGCGGCATCTTATTCGCCACCGAAGACTATGACACGTTCAGCCAAACGCACGTGATCATGGATCATCCGCGTCCAGGCGTATTGAACGTTCTGGCGTTCGAGGCCGGTGACGGGACTCCAGACCCTTGGATTCCCGCAGATGTCAGTGCATACATGTCCGTCAACTTTAACGTTCAGGACGGGTTTTTTACTGTCGCGGATCTGGTCAACCGTTTTCAAGGTGAAGGTGCGCTGGAACTCCAAGCCGCAAATGCCTTTCGCCAACTCAACCTGGATTTTGAAAGCGATGTCCTGCCGGCGTTTGGGAATCGCTTCTCTTACAGTACTTGGATCCAAAAGCCTGTCACGATCAGTAGCCAAGGGCAGGTGCTAGGCGTGAAACTGACAGATGGCGATGCTTTCAAGCCAACGTTTGACAAAATCGTTGAACGAATCATGGACAGCGCGAACTTGCAGGAGAAGACATTCGCTGGCAAGACGTACTATGCACTGGAGTTTGGGTTCCGACCGCAGGGTGGATTCCGGCAGTCTGACCAGGAACGAAATCCGTTTGGTGCAGAGGCGCCAACGCCTTGCTTTATGCTCCTCAATGACTATTTGTTGATTTCAGACCGAACCTTTGCTTTGGAGCAGGCAATTCGCGCTAGCCGAGGTGACGTCGCGACGCTTGACAGCGATGAGGTTTTCAAGCTGGTCATGGAAACCGTCCGCAGGGAGGCCGGCGGTGAGCCCGCGATGATTGGCTTCAGCCGTCCCGAAGAGGGATTGGGCTTGTTGTACAGCCTGGCAACCGATGACGGGACGCGAGATGCCCTGCGTGGATTTGCAGAAGACACGGAAGAATTAGCCGGTTTCAGCAAAGTGCTCGATGAGAACCCCCTGCCGCCATTTGACGAGTTAAAGAAGTATCTTGCGCCGACTGGTGGAATTCTGGTTAGCGATGAAACCGGACTGCACTACACATCTCTTGGGCTCAGATCGAAAGCTGTGGAAGAAGCTCGAGAGAAGAGCGACGGCAGCCGCTGATTCATGCCAAGTTCATCAACGAAAAACTGATCGAGCCGCCCACATCGCATGTGTGAGCGGCTTTTTCGTTGCAGCTAAGACGTTTTTTCTCTTGTTGACGCTCTGTCGCTAACTTACCTCAAGCTAAGCTCCCCTACCGTCGCGCCAGTCTGGACAGCTCGCGGTTTGAGGAGCGTCAAATCAAGCTGTGACTATTGCAAACCACGGTACATGCTCGCATCGAGCCAAATCCACGCGCCGCGCTGTCATCAGTGGCAAGACAATCACGGCCACCAAATTGGGGAGACAACAGTACAAAGCATGTGCCGCCGTTCATGCGCAAGCCCCAAACGGTGTGGCATCCCAATCGGACAAGCCTAACACGAGCTAAGGTTGAGGTGCAGACTGTTTGCGCTGACCTAGGGTGACGTGAGATCACTTCGTCTGCGCCACGTCAGAGATCACTTCGTCAATCAGCCCGTACTCCATCGCTTCTTCAGGCGTCATGAACTTGTCGCGTTCCGTGTCCGCTTCGATCTCTTCCAGGCTTCGCCCGGTGTGGTTCAGCAAGATCGTATTCATCTTGGCTTTGATCTTGCGGAGTTCCTGCACGTGAATATCAATCTCCGCCGCGGTTCCCTCCATGCCTGCCAACGGCTGATGGATCATGATCCGCGAGTTGGGCAAAGCACGACGCTTACCTTTCGCGCCGGCGGTCAGCAGGATTGCGCCCATGGATGCGCATTGACCGATGCAGTACGTCGCCACATCGCAAGAGATAAACTGCATGGTGTCGTAGATGGCCATTCCGGACGTAATGCTCCCGCCAGGCGAATTAATATACAAATGCACGTCCTGATCCGGCGATTCCGACTGCAGAAACAGCAACTGCGCCACGACGCTGTTGGCGACTTCGTCATTGATGCCGGTCCCCAAAAAGACAATTCGATCGACCAGCAACCGGCTGTAGATATCATACAGCCGCTCGTCCCGTCCGCTGCGGTCAATGACATAGGGAATCAAAGGCATGGGTCTCTCCCAGTGAATGTCCGTTGTTTCGCTTGTGGCAAACGCGAGCGAGGCGATGAAGAGATTCCGTCAACGACACGCAACTACTCGGAGCTGAACCGAAGGCAGTATGAAAGTGCCGGTCAGCTCAGTCTTTCTTGTCGTCGTCAGTACTCTTCTTGAGGATGTCATCGACGAGTCCATACTCCTTGGCTTCGGCGGCCGTCATATAGAAGTCGCGGTCGGTATCTTTGGAGATTCTCTCGATGGGTTGGCCGGTGTGTTCGGCCAGGATTTTGTCCAACCGTCCCCGTTCGGCAATGATCTCTTTCGCTTGGATTTCAATGTCCGTGACCTGGCCGCCGACCTGCCCGTATGGCTGATGAATCATCACTTTGGCGTGCGGCAAAGCGAAGCGTTTTTCCTTGGCTCCACCAGCGAGCAAGACTGCGGCACCGCTGGCAGCCATCCCAACACAATAGGTCGCAACAGGGCAAGCGAGGATCTGCATGGTGTCATAGATCGCCAACGTTGCCGTTACGCTTCCGCCAGGGGAGTTGATGTAAAAATGTACTTCCTTGCGGCGGTTTTCGCTTTGCAAATACAACAGCTTCATCACCAATTCGTTGGCATTGCCATCGTGAATGGGACCTTGCAGAAAGATTGTCCGATTCTCCAACAACAAATCGCCCAGCGTCAGCGAACGCTGTCGCTGATACTCACGATAATTGAGTTGCGGGTCAATTGGCGCGTTCATGGGCATCTCCGAAAATCCCGCCGGTAAGGCACGTTCAAAGGAATCGTACGCGTGGCCTTGAAAGCATCCTTCGCTAACTGCTGATTCTGTTGCGTCACTCGATTGCATAGCCGCTAGGGCATCCTTCACCACAGGTTCGCAAAAGACAAGTCCTCAGACGAACGTGAATGAGTACCATGCCGAGAGATCACGACTCTGCGCCAGCTTCAGCTTGTTCTTCCGCTGATTCCCGTTCAGCCTTAGCTTCGGGAATTTCTTCCTCTTCGTCACCGCCGCCAGCGGCAAAATCCACAGCTTCCGTCTCTGGGCGTTCCGGGTTATACGGGACGTCGTTAAATTTGGCTTCAGCGCTGATTTTGTCGATCACCTGCCGTTCAATGATCTGATTCCGCAGCGCATCCATCTGCCCTTGCTTTTCCAAACGTGCGCGGACACGGCGGGGCGATTCACCCAATTGGGCAGCGATCAAGGCGATCTCCATATCGATATCTTGCGGTGATTCCTCAATCCCCTCGACCTCTGCGATCTTCTCAAGAATGAAATGTTCTTTGAGCGCACGCGCGGTCTCTGCCTGGCTGTTTTGCCGCAGTGTGTTGGCGTGAGCTCGGACCTGCTGCTCGCTGAAACCTTCTCGCCGAAGTTCCAAGATAGCGCGCTGGAACTCCCGATCCGCCTGGCGGCGTAACATTTCTTGCGGCAAATCCCACTGTGCTGTTTTGACCAGCGCCGTTGTGATCTGCTTGCGAACCGTTGCCCGGCGCGCATAGTCGAGTTGCCGTTCCAGGTTTTGCTTGACAACCTCGCGGAGTTCTTCCTCGGTGGAAAACTCGCCAATCTTTTCCAAAAACGCTGGCGTCATCTCCGGCAATTCAAGTTTACGAACGCCGAGAACCTTCATCTCGACATCAATCTGCTTGCCGCGCAGTTCCTCATTGGGCGCATCCGCGGTGAGCTTGACCTTGGCTGTGATGACGTCATCAACTTTGGCGCCCTTGGCTTTCTCTCCAAAGCCAGCAATGTTGCCGTCGCGGAAGCTCAAGCTTGGCCGCACGGCAAGTTGGACCTCCTCCAAAGAGTTAATGGCTTCTCCGTCATGCTTGAAAGTCATGTCCACTGTGAGGAAATCGCCAACATTGGCTGGCTCATCAGAGGGCACCTTCTTCGCATGACTTTGCAGGATATCCTTTAGCCGATCATCAATCTCTGCATCAGTGAACTCCTGCGTGGGCCGATCAATTTTCAAGCCCTTCCAATCCGGCAGATCGAATTCCGGACGAACCTCGATGTCGAACTCGAACGTGAGCGAACCTTCTTCAGGAATGTCAATCACATAGGGATCAAGTTCTGGCTCGCTGATCGCCGCTAGATTGCTCTCTTCTGTGACCTGGCCCAAACTATCCATCAGCAAGTTGCCTTTGACCTGGTCGGCAACTTCTTTTCGGAACCGGCTTTCCACGAGTTTCCGTGGAGCCCGCCCGACGCGAAAACCGGGAACATCGGCTTTGGGCATCATCTCCGTAAAAGCATCATCAAAGTACCGCTCAATATCCTCTCGCGGGACGGTCACGGTCACGTGCCGCTCGCAGGCGCCGCGTTCCTCAATTTCTACATTGAGATCAAGGCGTTCTTTTTCTGCATCCTCAGCGACGGGCTGATCCGTAAGTTCGGGTGTGTCGTTTGACATAGAATGCTGCCAAATACCAAAGTGAGACGGGGATTAGCGCGCCCGAGATATGCTGAACCGGTGGCTTGCCATCGGCAATTGCCCCACATCGTCCAGCCTTCAATCCGTTGACTGCGCGCTATGTTCCGCCGCGGGGCTCCTGACCGCGGACAAGAGCTGCGAATAGAGAAGAGCGGGTGATGGGATTCGAACCCACGACAACAACGTTGGCAACGTTGTGCTCTGCCAACTGAGCTACACCCGCTTCTCAAGCTCGACAAGATTCGTGCGAAATCGGCGACCCGTACGAACTTGCGAACTGTGTGCGGCAATTATAGGCCTGCAACCAACCCTTGCAAGAGCTAGGAGTTTGAGCCCGTGTCGCCAGTATTCAAGCAAATTGTCACCGTCCAACCCGTTGAAAATATGATCGTGGTGATTTCCAATCCGAACCAGGCGCCAAAGTGAGTCCCCCACGGACCGTCTATCACGCCATCACGGCACGTTTTGCCATGACGAGAGCCCTACTCTCGGAGTTCATGCGGCTTGGTGACCAAATCAACGGCTACGAAAACCGTATTCGGCGCATCTCACTCCGCACTTCTTGATCTCACCGCTGAGCAAAGAACTCTCGGTTTTGGACGACTGCATAGCCTGCGCAATTGACAAAAGGGGCACCCCAGCGAGGAAGCACTCCGCAAAGACAGCCAAGGAGTCTGCCCGCACTTGTCGAAATCTGCCCAAACAAGGCGCGAACCTGCCGCTTGACGGGTTAGTCAAATGACATAGACTCATCAAGACTGCTCTGCCGGGCTCGTGGCGGAATTGGCAGACGCGCCAGGTTGAGGGCCTGGTGAGGGTTAAACCTCGTGCTGGTTCGAATCCAGTCGGGCCCATTCGCAATCCGCAAGCCTGAAATGGTCCAGGCTTGATTCCGTTCGATCCTCGATACGGAACCTCCCTAATCTAGCTGACAGTCCCAACTCGCGGCGACGTCCCTTCGCATTCTGCCCTATTTCGGGATGTCGCTATGTAAGGATCAGTGGCGCATCGTCAACCCGAGACCAGCCTGTGATCTCGCTTCACCCGCATGGCACCATCCGTCGAGAAACTCACTCTCTCAGCTCTCACGGCCCAACTGGCCGAACAAGAAGACGTCATCAAGCTCGGCGGCGGTGAGAAAGCCATCGAGCGGCAACATGGCAAGGGAAGACTGACCGCGCGGGAACGCATCAAGCGACTGATTGATGCAGAGACAAAGTTCTTTGAAACAGGCCTCTGGCAGGCGTGGGAAATGTACGAGGAGTGGGGCGGCGCGCCCTCCGCAGGAGTCGTGACAGGAATCGGCGAGATCTCCGGTCGAAGACATATGATCATCGCCAATGACGCGACGGTCAAAGCCGGAGCCTTCTTCCCTTCAACCGCCAAAAAAGTTCTCCGGGCGCAGCACATTGCTTTTCGCAACCGTTTACCGCTGGCCTACCTTGTCGATTCCGCTGGCATCTTTCTGCCGCTGCAAGAAGATACGTTTCCGGACACAGATGACTTCGGTCGTATCTTCCGCAACAACGCCGTTATTTCTGCAGCGGGGTTGGGGCAAATCGCAGCCATCATGGGCAACTGCGTCGCCGGCGGAGGTTACTTGCCAGTCTTGTGCGACAAGATGTTGATGACCGAAGGGAGCGGCCTCTACCTGG
The DNA here is from genome assembly GCA_028066245.1 of Pirellulales bacterium. Lineage (GTDB taxonomy): Bacteria > Planctomycetota > Planctomycetia > Pirellulales > S012-138 > CALJLD01. Next base: position 54,102 of record JALCBR010000017.1, read on the forward strand.
CCGGGCCGGCTTTGGTCAAAAGCGCCATCGGCCAACAAGTCTCTAGTGAAGAACTTGGTGGAGCCGAGATGCACGCGGCCATCAGCGGCACCATCGACTATCGCGATCCCGACGATGAGAGTTGCCTCCGGCGAATGCGCGACTTGGTCGGCAATCTTCGCGCTGATGATTCATTACCAGCGGCGCCATTCAAGCGCGAAGCAATAACCGATCCGACTCGTCCGGCAACCGACCTCTATGACATCGTTGATTCGGAACTCCGCCGTGAGTACGAAGTCCGTGACGTGATCGAGTGTGTCGTTGATGGAGGAACGCTTCAGGAATACAAACCAGAATATGGCCAGACGCTCGTTTGCGCAACCGCCCGCATCGGCGGCTTCCCGGTCGGCATCGTCGCCAATCAGCGGCATCGTGTGCAATCAGCCGAGGGGCTCATCCAGTTTGGCGGCGTAATTTACGTTGACAGCGCGGACAAGGCCGCGCGGTTCATCATGTCCTGCAATCAAGACTGGCTCCCCATCATCTTTCTGCAGGATGTCAACGGCTTCATGGTGGGACGCGAGAGCGAGCAAGCCGGCATCATCAAGGCCGGCGCCAAGCTGGTCAACGCCATCAGCAACAGCCGCGTCCCCAAACTCACTGTGATCATCGGTGGTTCATATGGTGCTGGAAATTACGCCCTGTGCGGCAAGGCCTTTGATCCAAGATTGATCTTCGCTTGGCCCTCGGCCCGCAAAGCCGTGATGGGGGCCGCACAGGCAACCAACACGCTATTGGACATCACACTGCGCAGCATCAAACGGCAAGGCGAAGAGATCGACGAGGGCGAGATCACCACGCTGCGTGAGAAAGTGGCCGGCGACTATGAACGCCAGACCGACGTACGCTACGCCGCCGCTCGCGGCTGGGTGGACGCCATCATCGATCCCGCCAAAACCCGCGATACTCTGATCTATTCTCTCGAATGCTCGACGCGCCACGCAGACGACGAACCATTCCGGGTGGGCGTTTATCAGGTGTGAGCGAAGGCCAGGCCAAACCGCAGTAATCGACTGAGCGCGAGAACTGAAGTAACCACCGGCTGAAGCCGGAGGGTTCGCCGGCAGTCGGCTAAA
>JALCBR010000152.1 GCA_028066245.1 Pirellulales bacterium
TGCGCACGATCTCCGCGACTGGTGTCCCCGACTCGTGTTGACGAAGAGCAAACGCGATCTGCTCCTCAGAGAATCGCTTCCGTTTCATGGTCCAAACTCCTTGGCAAAAAATCCAACTTACGTGATTTTTCGCATTCCGCATGGACGCGGTTAGAGGGGGCAGGTCAGGAACATCGATCCTTGCGTTCAAAAGTCGCTCGTTAACGCATCGGATCAGTGAAGGCGACATTCGGCCCTGTGACGCCGTACAAGCGGTCCTCCGATAGATTAGGCATAGAAGCCCATTTCTTCGAGAAACCTGCTAGGCGGTCGCCATTCTTGCTGATTCGTAAAGAGCATCAGTAGACGACGTGCGCGCGTAATTGCGACATACAGCAAGCGGCGCGACTCAGCTAGACTTTCGGCTGTCAAAGCAACAAAGTTATTATGGAATGGAACAATGCCGTCGTGCACTGCAATCACTGCTACAGCCTCGAATTCACGTCCCTTAGCAGAATGCATCGTCAAGAGTTTTAGGTTCCTCGCGGGGTCGGCGAACATGCCCAGAGCGTCAAGTGTAAGATTGGCAATGTCGATATCATTGCGCTGCATATCACCTAATATGTCATGTGCAGACTGAGAAAGTAGATCGATACTCCTTTGGGGCAACAAGTCGTCTGCAGTTAGTATTTTGCCAAAAGACTCTCCCGCAGCGACAAGCCATTCTTGGGCACCTTCGTATCTTTCACGCAACCTTTGTCCCTCACGCAGCAAGCGAATCACCGACCGCCGCCCACCGAAGCTGAAAACGCGAAAGTTTGCCTTCCCACTTATTGCTTGCACTAAGAAGAACAACTCTCTCTCTATGCGTGCAACGTACTCCGGAAGAGGATTCTCAACGTATGCACAAACTTGTTCGGCCAGCGACGCCAGCAGATGTCGTTTTTTGTACGGTCGAGCGCCAGGACCAACGACGGGGACGCCGTAGTCCCTTAATCGTTGTCCCAACGGTCGCAGCTGAAACCAATTCTGAGCCAGAATCGCGGCATTTCCGGCGGAGATCTTGAGCTTGTCCAAAGCAGGGAGGAAGTAATCCGTTATCGAAGCAAAATGATGTTCTGCTGCGAACAATTGGCATGCTTGTTCGCACTCTGCGGACTCGCCCACGGCCTCCATCTTGGGTTTTCGACAAATCAATGACTCCGCCAAGTCAACTATCGGTCGACTTGAACGAAAGTTGCCGGACAGCGGAAACTCCGTTGCACTGAATTGGTTGGCAAAGTCAAGCATGAGGTCAGGCTCAGCCCCGGCGAAGCGGAAGATTGACTGCTCTGGATCGCCAACAACAAAGAAACTCGATTTATGCTCCTGAGAAACACGTTTCAAAATCTCAAATTGGAGCGCCGAAGTGTCTTGGAATTCATCGACGAGCAAGTATGCAAACCGAGACGACAGGTTGGATACAAGACTGTGGTTATCAGCCAACAACCGAAATGTGTAATACACGATGTTGCAAAAATCGATGTAACCTGCAGCTTGCAAGCGCCGCCAGAATTCCGCTGCGGCTGCGGGAGGAATCCCTTCGGGACAAAGTGGCTCTCCCGTAGGACGCCGGTTAAGGGATTCAAACTGCTGCCGTGCGAACGGATCTAGATCAAAATCATCGCATACCAAAGTCGCGAGTTCTTTGTACTCCTCGGACTCGGATGGCAAAATCGAGAATCCGTCATGGTAATCATCAAGCATCCAATGAAAATGACGGAGAACATTATTAAGGCAAAATGAGTGGATAGTTGCGACTTCACAATATTCTTCGTCGCCAAGGCTCCCATACGTCCTAATGCGCGATTCAATCTCATGCACGGCGGCATTCGTATATGTGATGCAGGCCACTTTTCGAGGGCTATTCTGGACCGATTCAACGCACTTTAGCAGCTTGGCAACGATTGCCCGAGTTTTCCCACTGCCTGGACAGGCAACAACGACTGCATTGCCCTCGTGATTGATCGCCAACTTCTGTTCATTTGTCAGCTTCATTGTCCTGCAACCAGTCGATAGCGCATTCTATGTAGTCAGGGATACTGTCGGCCAAATGTGCGTACTTCGATGCGATTTGCGCGAAGCGTGCCTTCCCACACCGTTTCGCGGAACCCAGGATCTTAGTGCGAAGCTCAAAAAGCTCACCGCACTTGACTTCTTCACTAATGCCGTCGTCAGCAAGCGTCCCAATTGCGTCGGTGACTTGTTTCACGGCCTCCGGGTATTCGCATTCTTTCAAGGCCTCAAGCAACATCGGGAGAGTCCCTGAGATTGTCATTGCACGTTCAAAAGTCACAGGACATTGAAAGACTCGGACTAGCTCCGTTTCCACGATATCAACATTGATATCCTCAAGTGGCGAGTCCTCGTCAAGACCGTCAGCAAGCTGACTTGGATTGGAATCGCCATCGCAGACGACTGCGCATTTTTTCGCCAAGGCATGGTCACCAAACAGTTTTGTATAAACGCCAAAATGCGTTCCGTATATGGGGACGACGGAAATGCCCAATCGGTCGAAATCGATGTTCAACACGTGTCGTGCCAAAACAGGAATTAGGAACAACTCCGCAGGTCCTTCAACAAGCAAGACTTTCCGAGCATAGAGCAGTGTCGAGCGAGTAGCGTCGAGGTAGCGATTAAGGTCAGCGGCTTCTCTACCAGTGAGTTGCCCGGCGTGCTCCGGGACGCAACCGGAAGTAGCGGCCGTTCCGTCGTTCGTTAAGGCAACAAACGACTCGACAGGGGCACGGGAGGTTATGTGCGTGCTGTGCGTTGTAAGAATGGCCTGGAACGGCCTGCTTGCAAGCGCATCATAAAGAACGCGTTGCAGTTGTGGGTGAAGGTGTGCCTCGGGTTCTTCGATCAACAATAATTGTCCTGCCGACTTCTCGCTAGCCGCCCGATGCTCGAAATACTTGAGCAACATGCTGATGTAGAGCACGTTATTTAGGCCAAGTCCATTCCTCGCGGGCTCAAAGTCTGAAAGGGAGTCATTCGACAAGAGCACTTTAAGCGAGCGTGCAATCGAAGAAAATGAAGGCTCCGCCATTCCGAGTTTTAGGTCCATTTGAAATGCTTCACCGCTTGCAATCGCAAACGAATCACGGATACCGATGCCCGTTTGACTGATGGTCGGCTGCCCTTCGATACTCTGATTCGCATTTCGTAGAATCTCGACCAGGGCCTCGCGCTCATCGTCCGAGATTTCGCTTGAATTCAGAATGCGGCCGAGAGGTGATTCATATGCTTGCCGCAGGCTATGGGTCACGTCACGAAGCGCCGGAAGGAACTCCACTTGGAACGCCTGTAGATCGCCAAACCGGAGCGCCGAACCGAGAGCTTCATCCCATTGAACACCTGCTGGATCATTTGCTCCTCCACCTGTTAATTCAAAATGATAATCATCCACAAGAGACAAGTCCGTACCGTCATGTTCATTGCTCTCAATGTCCTCGCGGATCTCTCTACGCGGCCTATAGCGATAGTGAATACGAGCTAACCCCGGCGCTACCTCACATGCTTGAAGCAGCGCCGCTTCACTTACATCGTTCTGATAATCAGTGAACTCAACAGACACTACTACGTGGTTAGGTTTTGTAAAATCGGCTTCGGAATGGACATCGTGAGCCAGCAATTGGCGGTATTGTGACGAGTAGTTTGCGTCAACCGCTAGGCGTATTGCTCTGAGCAAGTTGCTCTTGCCAGTGTTGTTCTCGCCAATTACACATGTGACACCTTTGCGCAGTGGCACGTCCAAATGAACAAAATTGCGAAAGTTCCGTACGACGATGCGAGAAATATACATGCTGGCTCCCCTACTCTTGTTTTGCTGCCAGATCACCCAGGGCTCGCCATAACGACTTTGACGAATCGCGCTGAAACAGCGTGGGCGGCACCGGTGGCACTACATCATCGTCAAGGGTAGCTGCCGTAAGTGCAGATTGGAACCAATCGCCGTGATGATGTGTTCAATCGACGGCTGCCGCAGCCAAACCCGCGGCACGCTATCGACTGGCCGCCGCAAGGCCAATTGTTTATGGTCCTTCGAATCGACGGGTCATGGCACTGAAAAGCCGATGTTCTGGAGAAACAAGGCGACCTTCCGTCGACGCCTGTGGCTTCCTCTGTCGAGCATTTGTGATGCGACAAAGTCCTGTCGCTTCGCGGTAGGCAGTTCCGCGCCGGATTTGTAGTACAGCAGTAGATTCCGAAGCTCTTCGAGCAAGTCGATCTGCTCATTCCATTCTTTAATGGAAAGACGTAATGTGTCGGCGCGCGATATAGCGTCCTGCAAACTGAGCGCGCTTTCGGTCGGGGACGGTGTTGTCTCGCCAGTCCATTCTTCCATGTCAAACTGGTCGGCATTGTGCTGCGCCTTCTTGAAAGCTGCCCGCATTGCGCAAATCTCGTCTCGACCCTGGCAGATTTCATCGAACCAACGCTGATGAGCAGTAACTTCTTTTCGCCGTCGCGAGATGCTACGTAGGAGGTCGACTTCAGCCCACATCAGGCGAGCCTGCGATTCAACCAACGGAAGTTGCACATCAAAGTACGCCAACTCTCGCGTTACGTTGCGCACCACGTTTTCTTGCGACAGGATGTTGGAGAGATGGGACTCTGTGTCTCCCGCGCCTTCCGACCAAATGGAAACGGTGAAACCACACCGCAGTCCCGACGGTCGAGGTGCCGTTTCATTGGGATTAACGTAGTGCGCAATATTCAAGTTTGGTAAGCGCCGCTTGACCATACGACGCACGTAGTACTCTGGACATTCGACCTCCATTTGTCTGAGGATCGTTTTGCCACGCAGCATGTTCCAGGAATGACCGTCAATCCATTCACCAAATCGTGCTCGTTCTACGTGACCTTCCTCAAGTCCCGGAAGCCATGTATCATCCTCTCGCCTGTGCGCGGTGATCATTGCTTCTTTGGGTGTTTCAAATCCGACGTAGTAGGATGCACTACGTTGTATCTTGTTGAGAAGTGTGAGAAAACGAGCGAACTGAGGTGTGTGGTCTGGTCGCTGAATGCGAAAGATCAAATCCACGTCTTTCGGTCGTGGCTTCCCCCGGAAGAAGCTACCAAACCCCACGATCTCCAAAACTCGGCAGGGCAATTCTCCGCTCTCGGCCCAGGAAGCAAGAGTCACGAGACGGCCAAACAAAACCCGCTGTCGATCGGTCAGCGAACGCATCGTCATTCTCGACGAATCCCTCCCGTAGAGTTGATACGGCTGTCGCAAGTTAATTGGACCGGATCACGAGCGTGGAGTCGAGGTGATCGAAGGTGAAAGAGCAGCAGGTGCCGTCTGGCATGCCAGACACGGCAGCGCGAGTGCGAGATTGGGCATCGCGAGTTGTCGTCTTGTCGGCCCCACAAGAGTCTATATCAGATCAACCGGAGGTCGTAACTGACCTGCTCAACCGTCTGACGACGCTTCGCCGGACTCAGAAGTTTCCCGAGGCGGCCTCGCGCAGAATGGCCTTGTCGAGTTCCGCGTCGGCCAGCAACCGCTTCAGCCGG
>JALCBR010000018.1 GCA_028066245.1 Pirellulales bacterium
GGGAAGGCATCTGATCTGCTGTATGCTTGCGCGTTGCAGTCGTTCTTTGTGTGTGACAGGACTGCGTTCTGAGGAATCACGGCTTGATGGTGTTGACGCAAAAAGCCTGCAGACCCGAAGGTCAGCAGGCTTTTTGAAAATAACCCGGCAACACCTACTCTCGCACTTGCAGTACTACCATCGGCTCTGGAAGCTTAACGGCCGTGTTCGAAAAGGGAACGGGTGTAGCCTTCCAGATATGGTCACCGGAAAGCATGTTTCAGGCGGCGAAGCCTGAAACACGCGTATTGATTGTGGTCCTTGTGGCTGCGAACAGCCCAAACTCTCAAGTTTACGTTGTAAGAATCATTACTTTCCCTTTGAGAGAAAGCTTTGAATCAACGTGGCCAAGCATTCGTCCATTAGTACCGGTTAGCTGAACGCATTGCTGCGCTTACACATCCGGCCTATCAAGCTGGTAGTCTTCCAGCGGACTCTCGCGACAATGTCGCTACGAAACCTTATCTTGGAGCAGGCTTCACGCTTAGATGCTTTCAGCGTTTATCCTTTCCGTAGTTAGCTATCCAGCCGTGCCGCTAGCGCGACAACTGGAACACCAGAGCTACGTCCTTCCAAATCCTCTCGTACTAAAGAAGAACCTCCTCAAGTTTCGAACGCCCACGGCAGATAGGGACCGACCTGTCTCACGACGGTCTGAACCCAGCTCACGTACCACTTTCATTGGCGAACAGCCAAACCCTTGGGAGCTTCTCCACCCCCAGGATGTGATGAGCCGACATCGAGGTGCCAAACCGCTCCGCCGCTATGGACGCTCGGGAGCGATAAGCCTGTTATCCCCAGAGTACCTTTTATCTGATGAGCGATGGCCCTTCCATACGGGACCACCGGATCACTAAGCCCTGCTTTCGCACCTGCTCGACTTATGAGTCTCGCAGTCAAGCACCCTTGTGCCTTTACACTCGAAGCCTGATTGCCAACCAGGCTGAGGGTACCTTTGGACTCCTCCGTTACTCTTTTGGAGGAGACCGCCCCAGTCAAACTGCCCAACTGAAACTGTTCCCTGCCCGGATTCACGGGACAGGGTTAGAACTAAAGTAGGCCCAGGGTGGTATTTCACCAGTGGCTCCCTCGAAACTGGCGTTCCGAGTTCATAGCCTCCCACCTATCCTACACAAGACATACCACAGCCCAATATCAGCCTGCAGTAAAGGTTCATGGGGTCTTTCCGTCTAACCGCGGGTACGTGGCATCTTCACCACGACTACAATTTCACCGGGTCACTGGTTGAGACAGTGCTCCTGTCGTTACGCCTTTCATGCAGGTCGGAACTTACCCGACAAGGAACTTCGCTACCTTAGGACCGTCATAGTTACGGCCGCCGTTTACCGGGGCTTCGGTCGCCAGCTTCACCCGAAGGCTAACCGTCTTCCTTAACCTACCGGCACCGGGCAGGCGTCAGACTCTATACGTCCACTTACGTGTTTGCAGAGTCCTGTGTTTTTGATAAACAGTCGCAGGAGCCGATTTACTGTGGCCCCCCAGAGCGTGAACCCCAGAGGGCACCCCTTATCGCGAACTTACGGGGCCATTTTGCAGAGTTCCTTAACCAGTGTTCTCCCGAGCGCCTTAGACTTCTCGTCTCGCCTACCTGTGTCAGTTTTAGTACGGTCACTGAAGCTTCAACCCTGAGAAGCTTTTCTTGGACGTTCTTCGGATGACATCAGCAACATAAGCGTCCTTGTCCCGGTTTCGAGATCTTGTTGTCGCGGATTTGCCTACGACGATCTCTCCACCAGGCGAGGGACATTTCTACTCGTCCCCTCACCCTCTAAACGCCGTCCCTCCATCGGTCCACTTCAGTGGCGCAGGAATGTTGACCTGCTATCCATCGACTACGCCTTTCGGCCTCGTCTTAGGAACCGGCTAACCCTGGGCGGAATTACCTTCCCCAGGAAACCTTAGGCTTTCGGCGAGCAGGATTCTCACCTGCTTTATCGTTACTCATTCCGGCATAATCACCTGAACACCCCACCACCGCTCCTTTCGGTACGGCTTGTATCTGATGTTCAGCGCTCTCCTACCGCTCCACCAATCCGAAGATTGATGAAACCCGCTGCTTCGGTGTCGTGCTTACTCCCGTTCATTATCGGCGCAGAACTGCTCGACCAGTAAGCTGTTACGCACTTTTTAAATGGTGGCTGCTTCTAAGCCAACATCCTGGCTGTCTCAGCAGTTCAACTTCCTTAGTGACTGAGCACGACTTGGGGACCTTAGCAGGCGATCTGGGTTGTTTCCCTCTCGTCCGCGAAGCTTATCCCTCGCGGACTGACTCCCGAGATAGTCGTATCGGTATTCGGAGTTTGATTCAGCAGGGTACCCCGGGAAGGGCCCCAAACCGATTCAGTAGCTCTACCCCCGATACGTAGTGACTCGAGGCTAGCCCTCAAGCTATTTCGGAGAGAACGAGCTATCTCTGCGTTTGATTAGACTTTCACTCCTCCCCACAGCTCATCCCCTCGGTTTTCAACCCAAGTGGGTTCGGTCCTCCACGCAGTTTAACCCGCGCTTCAACCTGGCCATGGGTAGATCACGCAGTTTCGCGTCTACCACCCGCGACAATGTCGCCCTATTCAGACTTGGTTTCCCTACGGCTCCGGTCCGGAAGACCTTAACCAAGCCGCGAACGGTAACTCGCCGGATCATTATGCAAAAGGCACGCCGTCACACGGACTCAAAGAGTCATCGTGCTCCGACCGCTTGTAGGCGTATGGTTTCAGGTTCACATTCCTCCCCTAGCAGGGGTTCTTCTCATCTTTCAGTCACCATACTGAGTTCGCTATCGGTCGTCAGAGAGTATTTAGCCTTACGGGATGGTCCCCGCAGATTCAGTCGGGGTTCCACGTGACCCGACCTACTCAGGTACCCTTCGAGAGGCAATTCGCTTTCGTGTACGGGGCTGTCACCCGCTATGGCCCGACTTTCCAAACGGTTCCACTAGCAAATCACTTTATGACTCTCATGTGAAAGGCCCTACAACCCCGCAGAGGAAAACCTCCGCGGTTTGGGCTGTTCCCCGTTCGCTCGCCGCTACTGAGGGAATCGATTTTTCTTTCTCTTCCACCGGTTACTTAGATGTTTCAGTTCACCGGGTTACCCACCTGGTCCTATGTATTCAGACCAAGCCAGTTCGGGAATCTCGGGATCAACGCTCGTTTGACAGCTCCCCCAAGCTTTTCGCAGTCTTCCACGCCCTTCAAAGACTTCTGACGCCAAGACATCCCCCATACGCCCTGAGTTTGCTTGACCACATTGATTCAAAGCTCTCAACTTCAATCCTCACCGAATCCCGTCACCGGTCATCGTCAAGAACCAAAGCCTGCAGCATCTCCTCAATGGAATTGCAATTTCAACGCTGATCGCTTTCACGATCAAGTTTGAGAATTTCTTGCGCTCGCAATCGGTGAGCCCTAAGCTACTGCCAGCCAGAACCTGACTCCTCTGCAAAGAGAGTCCGGTCCAACTTCCTGGCAAAGCTCGTGGCTCAACACCACAAGTACCACAACCAAATTGCCAAAGAACAATCCACACCCACAACAGCCGAACCAATGACGAACGGCTCTCGCGAAAGTGGAAGCCCATAGAGCGAAGCTATCTCCCGAACCTTGGCTGACACCAACGCAACCGCTTAACGGGAAATGACTTCGAGCTACGGGCTCCTCCAAGATTTCAACAAAAAAATCGTTGACGCGACTGAGAACAGAGAGAACCAAAGTCGCCGACGTCAACGAGCGAGACACGGAATATACGCGTGTCTTGGAAATGTGTCAACAAGATGAAGATCGTTTTGCACGGATTGATTTTGTGTTAAGTCCGCACGCTTGGCTTGGTGCTCACTCCGCACAGCGCCAAACCCAAAAGGTGCTTCAAAAAGACAATCACGCAGCCAAACGGTTCGCGAAATTCAGCCGACTTGAGACTTGATGTCCTTACCAGTCTGTCTGACGGGATTCGTTTGCCTTTCCGGTTCCGCGCCGATGGTTCCGGAATCCCCTCCCGCTACATCTGAGCTTTCTGTCTCGGACTGCTCCACCTGCTTACTTCGGCGAAACCAGCTTCCCATCTTGCGGAACATCCGCCCGAAAAACCGCCCGCTGACCACATCCTCTGTGATAGTCTCCTTCTCGCTGGAGAAGTTCGTCCACACCGATTGGATATACGGCCCACTTGCATCACGCAGCGTTTTAAAAAGCCCTCGCTCACGAATCTCACCCAAGGCCACCTGATAGTGATCGATGACGTGGCGGTCGAACATGTTGCCGGCAACACGAATCGAAGTCAGCGCTCCCTTCCCCACGTTGGCGACCTTGTCCAGCGCGTGCATGGTCATGGTGCCGGAAACCGTTAACAAGCTTACGTCTTCCTTGCCAGCGATGTCCTTCATCTCCAGCCACATCCGCTCAAGCTCTTTCTGCGGCAGCAACTTGCGGGGATCCATTTTGGAGACTGCCGATTTCGTCTGATTGATGGTTTCCTTCAATCCATCGACAGATAGTGGCGGAGTATCAAACACACGCGAGGTTTCGCCGGACGCCTGGGCAACAGCTTCCAGCAATTCGTCCGCGTTAGAGATCGTGGACTTTTCGTCAATGATGCCCTGCGTTTTGAGTTCATCACTCAACTCGCGTAGATAAGCCGTTGATCCATAAGCGACGTCAGACATCACCGCCAAAATCGTCAATGGCGAGACATGAAACGTCAGCAGGCTAGCTGTCTCCACGAAGTTGCCCACCGCCTTGCGAGCGACAAAATTATCGATCTTCTGATCGCTTTCCTCCTTCCCCTCCGACGTTTCCCGCTCAACTCCACCGACATCCTCAACCAGAAAATCCAACGTCTGCTTGACCATCACCTGGTATGTGCGTGAATTCTGAAACGCCCGTGGGACCAGCAGATCTGTCGCTTCGCGCAACGTTCCACCAGCCAGGCTGACGGTGCTGCGGACAGTGCGCTCCGGCAGGGAAAGCGTGTAGTAGAGGAACCGTGTCACGGCACCTTCATCCGGTTTCGCGCCGACTGTGGATTCTTCAGGTAAGGAAGATTCGCTTTGTTCTGTCACGTGCTGCCTCGCTGCCGATGCGGTTCTTTGCTCGGCATTCTATTCGATTTCCAGCCGTGTGGATTGGTCATTTTCCGTGGGGAAAAATGACATTGGCGGCGAGATATATGCTCTACACGCTCCACACCAGACAAGCAGCGAATTCGTCGCTATCGGCTGCGCCAGAATCGAGGCAACACGAGAACGATGATGGGAAAGAACTCCAGTCTGCCCAGCATCATCAGTGGCGTGAACAAAAACAGCTTGGTCCACCACGTAAACCTGGAGTAATTCTGCGTGGCACCGATCGCCCCCAATCCCGGCCCAATGTTGTTGAGCGTGGCAGCAATCGCCGAAGCACTGTCAATCAATTTGTTGTCCAAGCTGATTTGCTCCGCCGATGGCCCCTCAACTGGCGAAGATAGGCCCTCCGCCGGCAACAGCACCTGCCAGGTGTCATCCGGTTCAAAAGCGATCATGATCAGCCAGCACGTGACCATCAGAAAGAGCGCAATGGCGAAGTACACGAGAATGTTCTTCCGCAGATCGGGATCGTCTACCGGGTGTCCTCCCACGCGGAGCGGCCGCACCACGCTGGGATGATAAGACTGCTCCAACTCCAGTCGCAGAATCTTGAAGAACAACACATGGCGGATGACTTTGAGTCCTCCACCGGTGCTGCCGGCGCACCCGCCGATAAACATCAACAAGAACAACAACCCACGGCCAAAATTGTTCCAACCATCAAAATCATGCGTGCCGTAGCCGGTGGTGGTGACGATGGCAACCACTTGAAAGCTGCCATAGCGAAAGGCTTCCCACCACTGTGAGAAATCTCCGTGATAGAGCCCAAAACCCATCACCAGCAAGGTGGCCAAGGCAATGATTCCCAGGTAGCTCCGCCATTCGACATCGAACCACAACAGCCGAAACTTGCGCAACACAAGAAAGAACAACAGCGTGAAGTTGGTTCCCGCCAGCAACATGAACAGCATGACGGTCATTTCAATCCACTCTGCCTTGTATTCCTCTGGATGCAGGGCGAAGTAACCCAGGCTTTCGTTGTGCGTGCTGAACCCACCGGTGGCCATTGTTCCGAAAGCGTGGCACAACGCGTCAAATAGATCCAAACCCAAAAAAATCAACGCGAGAGCCAGAATGACGTTCAAGACCACATAGATGGCTGCGAAACGCCAAGCGGTTTGCTGCATGCGCGCAGTCGAGCCTTCTTTGGTAGGCCCCGGCATTTCCGCCCTCATCAGCGCTTTACCGGCGGAACCATGCCCAAGAATCGCCACGAACAAAACGATGATCCCCAGGCCACCCAAAAAGTGCGTGCTGGACCTCCAAAAGAGGATGCACTTGTCAACCTTCTCCAAGTCCGTGATCACGGTAGCGCCCGTGGTGGAGAAACCGGACTGCGATTCAAACATCGCGTCGGCGAATGTCATCGCCAATCCATCTTCACGGGGCGTCTCGTTGAACAGGAAGGGCAAGCCGCCCAAGAATGTCACCATCACCCAGCTCAAGCCCACCACGGCCATGGCTTCTTTGCGGTACATTGGCAGCTTGTCATGATTCCTGCCGAGGAATCGCAAGAGATACCAAACCGCAAAGCAAATCCCCGCAGAGTAGAGCAAGCTTAGGAAGCCGCTCTGTTCGAATTCTCTCGCCGGACCAAGCGATGGGGATGCCCAAGGCAGGCTGAAGAGCATGAATCCGCCCGTTAACAGGGCCACAAATGAAAGCGAGCGAAGCACTAACCCGTAGTTCATGATTCATCCTGCATGACCACCATTGTCCGCGAATGCGCACCTGGCGAGCGGTCGTACCTATCTCCAAGCCCTTTGGTCTAATATCGCGAAAAATTTCGCTGGGTTAGCCGCCGTTTCTGCTGAAAACACGGACGGTGCCATCCATCGCGCTGTCAGCGACCATGGCGATGACGATGTCGCCCTGCGAAAGCCGGTCATCAGCGCCGGGCACACGGACAAACTCCTGATTCACCACGGCGACAATCAGACTTTCTTGCGGTAGAGGGAGCTTGGCCAGGACATGTTCGGTCGCGGGTACATCCTCATCGACCTCGATCTCCAGCACGTTAATCCCGCCACCGCCCATGGACCAGCGCGAGACGACTGGACCCTTGTTGAGAAATCCCAAAACTTGCCTAGCCATCACCGCGCGGGGGCTGACCACATGATCAATGCCGAGTTTGCCGACAACGTTTCCGTAATCAGGCCGACCTACGATCGCCATGATTGTCTTGGCGCCGACTTCCCGGGCTTCAACGCCAGCCATGATGTTGTCTTCGTCATCACCGGTGCAGGCGACGAATACATCGGCACTTCCCACGCGCTCTTCCTCCAGAACGTTGCGGCGCGTCGCATCGCAATGCACGACAGTTGTCTGCCTGAGTCGCTTGGAGAGAAAGTCGCAGCGATCAAGGTTGGCTTCCATCACCACCACATGGAAACGCCGGCTTTCGAGCGCGCGGGCAAGGTGAAAGCCGGTCTCGCCGCCACCGGCGATGACGACGCCTTGCTTGGGTGGGGTATCCCGTTGAAACCAATCACGGACCTTTTCCAATTCATCCTGCTGACCAACCAAGGTGATCCGGTCGGAAATCTGTAGCCGCATCTCCGCGTTGGCCAAGGTTGTCACACCGTCCCGGTTCACCGATGCAACGCGAACCCCCTTGGGGAGCTTGAGTTCTCGCAGCGTTGTATCCACGGCAACCGTCTTGGCGGCGACGACGATCTCCTGAACTTCTAACTCGCCGCGGGCGAATTGCTCCACAGTCACCGAACCTGGATGGCGAATGCCGTGCGCCAGTTCCATCGCGGAAAGATGCTCCAGGCTGAGCATCCGGTCTATGTCGAAATGACGCTGGTAGTCGAACGTGCTCAAGTCACGAAACACGCTGGAATAAACACGGGCGATGGTCCGCCTGGCACCCATCGATTTGCTGATGCTGGCGCCCACCATGTTGGTTTCGTCATCACCCGTCAGCGCCAGGCACAAGTCAGCGTTCATCACGTCGGCCTGAAATAGCACGCTTGATTCCGAAGCAGAACCGGTGATGCCTCTGACGTCCAGCCGTTCATTGAGGCGGCGAATGTTCTCCGGGTTAACATCAACCACGGTCACGTTGTGCCGGTTTCGGCACAAGAGGTCTGCGGTTGAAGTCCCGACCGTTCCCGCACCGAGTATGACGATGTTCATGACTTGTGAAATGAGAGCGACAGTTGTCAGAGCTTCGCAACTTCCGCCACGTTGGACGAGTTCTTGATTGCTACAAGCCGGCCAAACCGTTTGACGGTTCTGGGCCGTCCGCGTCAACGTAAAGGGGGCGATTGTAGAACAACGGCATGCCGACGGGAATGCTCAGGGATTTTTGCTCGCTAGTCGCGATCCTTGAACATCGTATCGATCTCCGCCACCCCCTGCTCGACATAGTATGCAATCAAGGATTCTCGCAGTTGACGGTCATTCACCTGACCAGCCGCATAGTTTCGCGCCAGCGCCTGATGTGGGCGGCGACTTGACTCGATGGATTCGATTTCAGCCTGAGGGACACCCCGTTGACGCAACACTTGTGCGGATGGAGCAAGGATCGCATAAAACGCGTTCATGTAGGCCGCGCTAGCACCGTATGCCGCATCATCCAGCGCCTCCACCACGGCTGCTGTCTTGGCCGCGGCTTGCAAATCCATATCTGGATTGACATCGCCAAGTTGGGCAAGCAGCCGGGCCAGCGCTGGGTTCGTGGTCGCAGCTCCCGCCAACGAGGTGCGTAGATTCTGAAACATGTTTGGCTTTGGGGAGAGCACTTTCGTACGCAAAGAAGACGCAAAGTGATCGTAAATCGCTTCTTCAATCTCCCGCGCCGGCTCGTACATCGGAGCACGGCGACCGGCGACAGTCAACGCGGGCGAGAACAACGAACCCGTCGGCGAGATAAAGTTATCGCCAAAGGAAAGTCCAATCCGAGCCAGGTTCTCCGCTGTTTTGCCGGGTGCCATCGTCTCGGGAATCGGAAAATACTCGTCACGGTTGTTGGCCGTTTCTTGGGCCGCCAGCAGCAGCAAACCCGCGCAATACGTCTCGATCTTCTGCCCGGCCTTCGGCTGGCCTTTCAGGGCAACCACACCCGATGTACGAAATTTGAGATCGAACACCGATTCGTTCCCGATAATCTCTCTGGCGACATCGGCGGCGGCCCGAGCCGCGTTCGGGTCGCTGGGCCGCACAAACAAATAATGCCGGGTCCGCTTGATAAAGCTTTCCACGTTTGTTGCTGGAATGTGTGTTCCGCGTTCCGGTAAATCGACTAGCACGAATCGTCGCCGACCATCGGTCCCGGTCTCGGTTGTCACGATGCCTACATGCGTGAATAATCCTGGCGCGAGGTCCGTGAACAAGTTGTAGGGGGAAGGATTTCTCATCAGCAACCAATCGCCCGCCTGCACACGGAATCCACCCAACGGAAACTCGTCTCCGGCAACGCCCTTGGTCAACCGTTCATCCAGCCACTGGATCAACTCGTTGCGGAGAGCAAGTTTCTCATCGGCGAGTTGTGAACCATTGATGCGGCTCAACAGCGCTTGCAGTTCCGCAGCGGCAATCTCCGGTTGCGTTCCGGCCGCGTCACCGGGTCGAGGATCCTGTGGAAGCCCCAGTGTTCGAATGGCGGCGGCGGCCTCAACCATCAAGGCTGGCGATTGCCCTGGCACCCGAACGAATTGAGCCAGAATCTGCAGCGTTCCCAGGTGGCCTGACTTCGCGGCGATCTCGATCAAACGCGACTTTGTCTTGGCGTCGGCCGGCTTGGCTCCGTTGGGAGAGTTCGGCGGAGGGTCCAGGAGGGCCAAAACCATGACCTCCGCGCCAATCGGATCCAGGGTTTCATCGACCGCGTCAATCAACTGACCCCTCAGCTCTGGATAAGCCGCGACGCGGTAGGCTGACTCGTATGTTCCCGCTTCGACGTGAAAACTCAGCCGTCCCGCCAAATCAAAGACGCCATTGGTGATCTCCAGGAATGCAAGCAATTTCTCACGGCGCTGGGGACCGCCTGGTTGGTCGATAAACTGCGTGCGGACTGCCAACGTCCGGTCTGCTAAAGCGGCGACGGCCTTGCTAGCCTGCATGAGCCGCCGAGCATATCCCACCGAGTCAGCCGGGCTAACCTGGTCGTGAATCTCTGCCACGGCGGCGGCGTGGAGATCAATCGCTCTGGCGGCTTCCGCGCATTGGATCGCCTGCTGGGAACTGCAATCATTTGCGGTTGCCGGCAGACGTTGCTTGTACGCTTCAATCCAGCGTTCAAGGTCGTCATTGACCGCTGGCGGAGGCAATGCTTGACCGCCTCGCTGGTTGGAACGCTGAGCTGCGGCCGCCCCTTCGATAGCACCACAGATCAACAAGAACAGGGATAACAAAGCAACTCGTTGAACCATGGCGACGATCAAGACTCGTGAATGGCGGACAAGAAGGCAGTTCATGACAGTTGGATGGGGGCATGTTTGGTGCAGCCGTCCATGCAGGGATTCCGCCAGTCATCCAGATCGCGGGTGATTTGATTGTGCGGAAGGGACTAGGGTGACCTGTCCGTTCCGGAAAGCAACAACGTCTCGTATAACTTCTCGGCCGTCCATGGGCCAGCAATCCGCTGCTTTTTGGCTCGCAGGCAACGGTTGGAGCCACGGCGGTCGTACGTTCCGACCGACCCTCCGAATACCGATGGGCGTAGCCGTCAATTCACGCAACACGATTATAATCCGTCTGACCAAACGCCTAGACTCGTATTGCGACCTCCGCCCCTTAACAAGCCTGCGATGCCATCCAATCCTCAGGAGACAAAGACACCCTCCCACAGAGCTGGTGAATTGCGATCCCGGTCTTTCCTGGGTTTGTTGCTTACACAATTGTTGGGAGCAATCAACGACAACGCGTTCCGGATGCTGGCCGTGGGTATTTGCACGGCCAAAGTTTCCCCCGAGCATTCTTCGCTCGTGCTCTCCGGGGGGCTGGCCTGCTTCACGCTACCCTATCTACTTCTGGCCGCGCCTGCCGGCTACGTCGCCGACCGATTCAGTAAGCGGCGAGTGATCGTTTCCTGCAAGGCGGCGGAGATTGCCATCATGTCCACGGCAGTTTTCGCGATTTGGCAGGGAAACCTCGCGGCAATCTTCCTGGTATTGGCCATGATGGGTGCTCAAAGCGCGCTGTTTGGTCCCGCCAAACTTGGATCGATTCCGGAAATGGTTCGCGCCGAGAAACTCTCGGCCGCCAATGGCTTCATGGGCCTGGTCACCATCGTCGCTTCCGTGTTGGGATTTGTCGTCGGTAACTTCCTGTTCGGACTGACAGGTCCAGACGGCCGAACAAATCTGTGGATCTCAACAGGTATGCTGATCGGGTTGGCCAGTGTCGGCACTTGTTGCAGTTTGCTGATTGCGCACCTGGCTCCGGCGAATCCACTCAAACCGTTTCCGCGCCACGCCATTCGCGAGACCATCGGCGACCTGCGGTTGCTGATCTCCAACAAAGCGCTGCTCCGGGTGGCGTTGGGAATAGCGTTCTTCTGGTCGTTGGGAGCGTTGGCGCAATCGAACATCCTTGAGTATGGCGCGGAACACGGACTGCGACAGGAAGAAACCAGTCCGCTTCTGGTCGCGCTTGTGCTGGGAGTTGGGTCCGGGTGCGTATTAGCTGGTCTCTGGTCAGGCAGTAAGGTCGAGCTGGGAATTCTCCCGTTGGGCGCTGGCATCATGGTGCTGGCGTCCACCGGGGTGTTTGGAGTCTCGGGTGAACTGACATCACCGCACGCAACGTGGACCGCCGGCAAGGTCTGGGCTTGCCTGTGGCTGTGGGCTTTGGGAATGGGCGCTGGAATGTTCAGCGTTCCCTTGGAAGCTTATCTCCAGCACCACAGCCCTAAGTCATCTCGCGGAGCCATCCTGGCGGCCAGCAATTTTATTACGTTTGCCGGCATCCTAGCATCAGCAGGGGCGTACTATGTCTTGCGGCTACCGGTGGGTGATCCATCTGCGTATGCGCCTCCGGCGTTGAGCAACCTTTCTCAGCAGGATCAGGACATGATCGCTGCTTTCCGCGAACAGCTCATTCACGACTGGAGCTCGTTCAGCGCAAACCATATCGAAGGTAGAAGCGAGATTTCGTGGGACGAAAACTTCCCTCAATTGGCGCCTCGTGTTGCGGAACTACGAGAAGCTGAAGTGAGAGCAGCGGCGATTGGGGAACTCATCCGCGTCGATCAACACGAGCGGACGGAAATCCTGAAAACAAACCTCGGCGTGCGCGACTATCGCCACGAATTCACGCGCGAGGCCGACCTCAACGTGATTCGTTTCGTCCTGAACGAACCGACGCCATTGTTCTCGGCGCAGGCGATCTTCTTAGTGGTGGGTATGCTGACCATTCCCATCCTCGTGTACATCGTCATCCTGATTCCGGATTCAACGGTGCGGTTCCTCGTCTGGCTGGCCAGCAAGTCGATGTATCGAATCAGAGTTCATGGCCATCAGAACCTACCGGAAACAGGTGGAGCTTTGTTAGTGGCAAACCACGTTACCTGGCTCGATGGCGTCTTTCTGCTCGTGAGCACTTCGCGGAGAGTGCGATTGCTGGTCGATCAGCGGCTTTTGGCGCGGCGTTGGGCAAAGCTGCTGGTAAAGATGTCCTCGGCCATCCCATTTAACCCGACTCAGAAGTCATCTGTGGCTGCGGCAATCAACCGAGCCCGGGCGGCCATTCGTGCCGGCGACTTGGTCTGCATCTTCCCCGAAGGTGACATAACGCGCAGCGGAGCCCTGGGACGATTCAAACGAAGTGCTGTGCGAATTGCCGCAGACACGGCAACGCCTGTCCTCCCTGTCTATCTGGATGAGCTATGGGGGAGTATCTTTAGCTATCGCGGTGGTCGGCTGTTGTGGAAAGTTCCCAAGAGTTGGCCCTATCCGGTCTCAATCTACTATGGCTCTGCAATCCAAGATCGGAGCAGCACCGCCGAGTTGAAATATGCGGTTTCACGTTTGCGAGAGGATGCCCTGGAGCGTCGCATGCATGAGCAACTGACTCCCCCCCGATTGTTCTTGCGCAACTGCCGGCGCAACCGTCGCCGAACGCAGGTGGCTGATTCATTGGGCGAAGAGTTGACGGGCGGGCAACTCTTACTGCGAACATTAATTTTGCGGCGTCTGCTGTTGAAACATGTCTTGCAGGAAGACGAGAAGTACGTAGGCGTATTGATTCCACCTTCGGCCGGGTCCGTCGTGGTGAACGCGGCCATCCCTTTGACAGGACGGATCGCCGTCAACTTGAACTACACGCTTGCGAGGGCTGAGCTAGACCATTGCATCCACGAGTGCGGTATCAAACGGGTCCTCACCACGCGCAAGGTTCTTGACAAGCTCAAGCTGGAATTTGACGCGGAGCCGTTCTTCCTGGAGGACTTGCGAGAGAAGCTGACGCTAGCGGACAAGTTGGCCGGCGCATGGAGCGCGTTTGTCACGCCCATGCCCTGGTTGGAGAAACAGCTGGGAGTCCGTTGGTCCGCCCCAGATGATGTGCTGACAATCATCTTCACCTCAGGCACAACCAACATGCCTAAGGGCGTGATGCTGACCAATCGGAATGTTGGCTCGCAAGTCACGTCAATCAACGAAGTTATTCAACTTCGCGATGAAGATATCCTGATGTGTATCTTGCCGTTCTTTCATTCCATGGGCTACACGGTGACGATCTGGACCGTCCTCACTTTGAACCTCAAGGGCATCTACCACGTCAGCCCGTTAGATGCCAAGGTCATCGGGCGGCTATGCAAAACGCACCAGGCAAGCATCCTCATCGGAACGCCAACATTCCTAAGGAGCTACCTCAAGCGATGCGAGCCGGAAGAACTGACGTCGTTGGATGTTGTCGTCACCGGTGCGGAGCAATTGCCTGTCGATGTTAGCAACGCTTTTGAGAAGAAATTCGGCGTTCGCCCCGTAGAAGGTTACGGAGCTACGGAACTTTCGCCGCTTGTCTCCGTCAATGTTCCAGGACACCGCTCGCCCGCTGGCGAACCTGCCGTGCGAGAAGGCAGTGTAGGACGGCCCATTCCCGGCGTTCGCGTAGAAATCCGTGATCCGGACTCTGGAGAAAAACTCTCAACGGGCGAGAACGGAATGTTATGGACAACCGGACCGAACGTCATGCGTGGCTATCTCGGTCATCCAGAGAAGACCGCCGAGGTCATTCAAGATGGCTGGTACAAGACCGGTGATATCGCCCGGCTCGACGAGGATGGGTTCGTACACATCACCGGACGACTGAGCCGGTTTTCCAAGATTGGCGGTGAGATGGTGCCGCACGTCAAGCTGGAAGAAGCGCTTTCCAGTATCATGGGGACGGATGAAGATCAACTCCTCGTCGCAGTGACAGCCGTTCCAGATGAGCGTAAAGGGGAGCGGCTGGTGGTTGTCCATACCAAGCATGACAAGTCCGCCGGCGACATCTGCCGTGAACTTTCTTCCTCTGGACTTCCACGCGTCTTCATCCCCTCGCCCGATAGTTTTATCGAAGTCGAGGTAATCCCTGTGCTGGGTACCGGCAAGCTGGATATGCGATCGCTGCGCAAGATCGCCATGGACCGATTGGGACCGGGCGACGATGGTAGCTCATAACCTACTTAGCGATTCCACCGCCGTTGAACTCCGGGCGGCGCTGACGAAGTTGGCCCTGTAAACGCTGCACAATCGAGCTGTGCATCTGGCTGACGCGACTTTCGGAAAGATCGAGCGTCGCACCGATCTCTTTCATCGTCAGCTCTTCATAGTAGTAGAGAATGATGATCAACCGCTCGTTCCGGTTGAGCCCTTTTGTCACCAGCCGCATGAGGTCATTCTTTTGGATGCGGCGAGTCGGGTCTTCACCCTTCTTATCTTCCAGGATATCAATCTCACGAACATCCTTGTAGCTGTCCGTCTCGTACCATTTCTTGTTAAGGCTAATCAGATTGACGGCATTCGCCTCGACGATCATTTTCTCCAGCTCAGGAACGGTTAATTCCAGGTCCGCGGCAAGTTCCTGTTCCGTCGGTTGGCGACCAAACTTAGCCTCCAAGCGTTTCAACGCCTCGTTCAGTTTGCTGGCTTTGCTACGCACCAGACGCGGCACCCAATCCATCGTTCGCAACTCGTCGAGCATCGCTCCACGAATGCGCGGCACGCAGTATGTCTCAAATTTGACGCCCCGCGTGAGATCGAAAGCGTCAATCGCGTCCATGAGCCCGAAAACGCCTGCGGAGATCAGGTCATCTAGGTCCACCCCGTCCGGCAGCCGAGCCCAGATGCGTTCGCCGTTATATCGGACCAACGGCAGGTATTGCTCCACGAGCCGGTTTCGCAGCTCGCGATTGCTCATATCTGCCTTATAGCGATTCCAAAGCTCGGCGATGGGAATTTCTAGCGGGGGCGCAGTCGTGACAGCCATTCATTCCTCCGTGATTCTGCCCGCCTGTTGCGAAGCATGCGTTCATACATCGCGCTTGCGGGGCGGCCCGTCCTTGGCCGGCTTTCCTTCTGTGTCGTACGGTGTCCTAGGGGGTGTGACCAAGCTCACCTGGCCTATGAAATCTGACAGCAAAGCACTTCTTGTGCGACGCTACCAATCTGGCATTGCCGACCAGTGAAGTGATTTCCGGGGCGATCCCGGCTCATCTCATAACATGCCGGTTGTTCCACCACGCTTCTTCCCGCGAGGCTGATCGGTAAACGCTTCGATAACCATTCGTTCGGCAATCCATCCGATCAAACCACCGACAACGGCAAACACCGCCAATGCAATCAGTGAGTTCGCAAGAATGTTGCTCGTGGTCTGTCCAGAACCAGCCCCTCGGCACAGAGTGACGAGAAAGGCCAGCACGGCAAGAACTCCGGCATAGCTGCGACCCGTAGATACCATCTGCGTGCTTGAGAAGCGATCGGTGAAGGTTGGGAACAAGACGTTGGAACATGGCGCGGCTTGGTACTGTGAGATTATCGGCGAGAGCAACTTCAGTTCTTAATCAAACAATCGCATTAGGGTCATTCGGTCGACTTTTTCGATTGGGCCAACTCGGCGCTGCGTGCGATCGAGGCACCGACAGCACGCTCCGAATCGTCCAAATCACTGACGATGCGGCGCAAGCAAAGCCGCGCTGTGGCATCATTCTCCAACACAGGCGACACCCCTTCGTTTGACGCCCCTTCAACGGCCAATGGCAGGTAGCCGGCAAAACGGAGTGTCAGTCCCAAGAACCTCTTCGCCGCTGCGGCAATCTTACCCCACACCTGCTCGGCAGATCCTCGAGAGTCAACAGCATTGACCAAAACACGAATGTCGGGACAACTGGTCGGCACGTTGCCTTTGATCGCGGCGTAGGCGCCCATCACGCTTTCGTCCGTCGCATTGGTGACAACCACAACACTCTTGGCGTCATTCCACAGCTTGCGCCAACCACCTGTGTGACTGTTGCCACGATCAACGATCACACTTTCAAATCCTGCACTTAATTGACCGAGAACGTCCGGAACAGATTTGGCAATCTCCTGCAATTGCTCAGCAGGCAAGCCTTCGGGCAAAGGATGGTTTGGCAGGAAGAACGCCTTGCCAGGGCCAGCTTGAATTGCGGCAGCCGCCAAGCTGAGATCTTCAACCACATCAGGAAGCGCCAGCGAGGCGTTGGCACCAAGAGCCGCTGTGGCACCTGCGTTGCCAGCCACGTCCACGAACAGTGTTTGATGTCCCTGGTCAGCCTGAGTTGCTGCGATGGCACGAGCCACGGTCGTCGACCCGACTCCAGGAAGCCCTCCAACGACGACCACGAAGTCGCCCTCACAGCCCGAGGAGTCTCCCGAGTTCCGCTTGACAAGTTCTCGCAAGGCAAATGCCTGGTCACTGGACATGGCCGTGATTCCATTCAAGCGTTGCAGCGGCGTTGTTACAGTTGCGTATCAAGTCGCCCCAGAATCGGTCCCACACTTGCTTGGCAGCCGTTGGCGTGGCAACCTCGCATCTTTTTCGGAAGAACATCCACAGACCGCACGGTTAACTCCACTGCCGTAGTGGCGATGGCGTTGTCTCTTCCGTGTCCAACATCTGATTGGTCAGTCGATGGGCTTCCGCGGCTTCAATGTCATCAGGCACATTCTGGCCGTTGGTTACATAGCGCAACGGAAAATCGCCACTCCGTAACAAAGGCAGCAGGTTCCCCATCGCGGTGGCTTCATCCAATTTTGTGAGAATCAGTCCGCCCGCACCCACAATCTTGAAGCGTTCTGCCGTGCGGACGAGCGTGTTGGCGCCTGTCACAGCGCTCAGGACGAGGTGAACGTCAGTCGCTTGGGCTTCATCAAGAAACGCCTTGAGCTCGTGAATCTTCACTTCATCGCGTGGGCTTCTCCCGGCTGTGTCCATCAGGATTAAGTCCATGCCAGACATCCGTCCGGCCGCTTCCCGCATTTCGCGCGGACTAGAAACAACCTGCATGGGCAGATCGATAATGTCTGCATACGTCCGCAGTTGCTCAACAGCGGCGATACGATAGGTGTCAACCGTTATCAGTCCAACTTTGCGCTTGTCCCGCAGCCGAAAGTTGGCCGCCAGTTTGGCAATGGTCGTCGTCTTTCCAACACCCGTCGGTCCGACAAGCGCGACGATGCGCCGCCTGCCCGGCTCCAGTTTAATCGGACCGTGAACGCAAAGCTCGCTCTCGACAATCCGGCCAACGTGCGCTTTAACCATTAGCGGATCGGCCAATTCCTCTGGCGTGGCCGTGGCGCGAATCCGCTCCACATACTGACGGGCCAACTCCTCGGGAATCTCGGATTCAATCAAATCGGCATAGAGCTGGAAGAGTTCTTGCGGAACGTCCTGTCGTCCCGACGCCGCGGACTGCTGGCACAAGTCATTGACCATCGATTGCAGATCGCTAATTCGCTGCTGCAAGTCACCTTGCAGTTCACTGCCCGAGCGCGAGCCATCCTTAACAATGTCGGCAAGATTGGCTGCTTGTCCATCAACCGTTTGATCTCCAGAGAAATCAGTGGCCGAGGCACCTTTCAATGTTGATGGTTCTTCCGTAGCAAAACGGCTGGGCACATTGACGTTGACGGACGCGGTCACTTCAACCCGATATCCTCCCGGAACCCAGCCCAGGATTCCGCGACGGCGTCTGGTTTGTAAGATCGCTGCGTCCGGACCAAGTTCCCGCCGGACCATAGCCAACGCTTCACTCATGGAGGCTGCGCGATACGTCCGAATCTGCTCGTTCTGATTCACAGGCCAGGTCTCCAATTTGGAAGTCCCGAGTTCACTTTGCGTCTTGTTCGATTGCTCGATGCGTTTTTTTGAGACGGTTATTCCGGCTGCGGAGCGTCAACCGCATCCGTGACCATGCCGACGGATTCGATCACCGTGTCCCGCGTAATTTCGTTGTAGCTGAGCACGACGAGCCCAGGCAGTTGCGTCTGTGTGAGTTGCTTCAACCCGGCGCGGATTTGCGGGCTAACCAACACGACAGGCGCCAGTCCTCGACCGGCCAGCGCGTTAAGCTCTTTGCTGATCCGTTCACAGGTCACCTGCACCGCCGGTGGTGACATCCGGACAAATAACCCCCGCTCGCTGTGCTCGATGCCGGCGCGAATCCGGTCTTCCAATGCCGGGTCCAACGTCACCACGTGTAAGCGGTTTTCCTGATCGCGGTAACGACTGCAGATTGTGCGGGCAAGACGATTACGTACATGCTCAGTCAGCAAAACCGGGTCTTTTCCGACACGTTCCACACTGTCGCCCAGGGCTTCGAGGATTGTGCTCAATTGTCGGATGGAGACACTTTCTCGCAACAGCGTCTGGAGAATCTGTTGAACCTCGGCAACGGTCATTTGTTTGGGAATCAACTCGTCAACCACAGCCGGTGTGGTTGCCTTGAGTTCGTCAAGCAGATGTTTCGTGGCGTCTCGCGTGAGGACCTCATCCGCGTGCCGGCGAACAATCTCCGTCACGTGTGTGGCTAAAACGCTGGTCGGCTCGACAACCGTATAGCCCTTCATCTTGGCGTCATCAACTTGCCCCGCATCAATCCAGATAGCATCTGTGCCGAAAGCTGGATCCTTGGTGGCTTGGCCCTGGACTTCACCGGTCGTTGCTCCAGAGTCTAGTGCGAGGAACATGCCAGCCATGAGTTGTCCGTTTGCCACGGCAACATCCGCAATTTTGATCTGATAGCCCATCTGGTCCAGGCGGAAGTTATCGCGAATTCGCACCTTGGGCATGATGATTCCCAGGTCCGCAGCCACTTGCTGACGAACGCCGTGAATTCGCTGCAAAAGGTCCCCCCCGCGATTCGGATCCGCCAGGCGGATCAACCCGACGCCAACCTCAACTTCCATGGGATCGACGAGCAGATAATCCTCAATTCGCTCTTCTGTCTCCTTGGGCTTCTCGGTTGCCTTCTTCGATTGCTCCTCGGCGAGAGCCTTGTTCTTGCGGACCAGCATGACTGCTAGCACGCCGCAGCAACTGGCAATCAAAAACAACGGTGCCGCGGGCAACTCCGTGAAGACAAGGATCCCTAAAAAGCCTGCCGCAACGGCCATCGCTTCCGGGCGAGAAAAAAGCTGTTGGATGAATTCGGAAGGCAGGTTGGTGCGGTCCGTGCTGCGGGTAATCAATAGCGCCGCAGCCACGGAAACCAAAAACGCGGGAACCTGGCTGACCAACCCATCGCCGATAGTCAACAAGGTGAACAGGGAGGCGGCATCCGAAAGGTTCATGCCGGCCTCCAACGTCCCCACCAGCAACCCGCCAACAATATTGACGAGCGTGATCATGATGCCCGCGATGGCATCTCCGCGCACGAACTTGCTGGCACCGTCCATGGCACCAAAGAAGTCGGCCTGGCTGGTAATCTCCGAGCGACGACGCTGGGCTTCATGTTCGTCAATAATGCCTGCATTCAAATCGGCATCAATCGCCATCTGCCGCCCCGGCATTCCGTCCAGAGCAAACCGGGCAGCCACTTCACTGATTCGCGTGGCACCCTTGGTGATCACCACGAACTGAATCAGCACGATGATGATAAAGATGATCAGCCCGACGACAACTTTATCGCCCGCCACGAACTGTCCAAAGCTACGGATCACCTCCCCGGCGGCGGAAAGCCCAGCATCGCTGGCGCGCGTCAAAATCAAACGCGTCGTGGCAATGTTGAGCACCAAACGGCCGAGCGTCGACGCCAGCAGCAATGTCGGAAAGATGGAGAACTCAAGTGGGGTGCGGACGTAGATGGTTGTCAGCAACATGATGACCGCCAGCGTAATATTGGCGGCCAACATCAAGTCCATCAACAATGGCGGCAAAGGAACGAGGATCACCAGCACGCTGGCAATCAAGCCAACGGGCAGGATCAAATCGCGTCCGCGCGAGAGCAGCGGGCGCGCGGAGTTTCCGCCAACAGGCGCCATCCGCGTCCTCAATAGGGCCAAGGAAGGTTCTTGTC
This sequence comes from Pirellulales bacterium, assembly GCA_028066245.1. GTDB lineage: Bacteria > Planctomycetota > Planctomycetia > Pirellulales > S012-138 > CALJLD01. Next base: position 20,646 of record JALCBR010000018.1, read on the forward strand.
ATGAAGGAAAAGTGGGGCGGGACGATACTGAAACGCCTTAACAATGTCCAGGGCGATACGTCCTCGTGGAATTGTGAACGCAAAGAAAAAGCGGCATCGGCAAAACGGTTATCACTGACTCCGTCAGTGCTTCCGTGACGTCGAGTTCTGATGTTGCGTGCCAGCTATCGTCCCACTGCGGAACACGAGTCAGAGAGTATTCGCATCGTCCGCTTGCAAGCCAGCAATCGATTCAGGCAGATCGCTCCCCTCGGCAAACAAGCTCCAAAGCTGGCCTGGAACATCGGCAAAGGCAATCTTGAAACGGTCTGCATCCCGCATCAGCCCGGCGAGGTTTCGGATGTAAATCGCCGCAACTTGCCGGGGATGCTGGCGAGCGATTGTGCCGTAGACCTCTGGATCCTGCTCCCCGGCATCTCCCACAAGCACAAACCGCCGGCGGGGAAAATCACGCAGGATTTCAGAGATCGCTTGAGTCTTGTGTTTGGTCTGGTCGCGAAACAGATCAAACATTGTTCGATCCTTCAGCCGGAACAGCTTCATGTGCATGGTTCCAGCGGGAAAGCCTTCATCTCGCAAGAAATCGTTCAGTGGATCAAAGAGTTGCCACGGCGAAGCTGTCACATAATGCACGGCAAACGTCTCCGGCGACTCGTTCCGCCAAGCTCGATAGCGTTCCGCCATGCCAGGAATGGCCGTGAAGGGTCGCAGGAATGTGTTGCGCAGCAGTTCTTTCTGGTTGCTGACGTTGCTGTCTTTGATGGTGTCATCGATGTCCGAGATCACGGACAATCCCTCGGGCGAGATCAAATCGATGTCGCCAGAGAAGGAACGCTGATCGCCAGGGCGAACAACGGCACGAAAGCTGACTTTGCTGGCAGTGTTTGCCTGGCCGCTGAGGATCTGGCCCTTGGAAATAGCAACGCGATCAAAGAAGTGACCATTGGCGGCGGATTTGTCCAGGACCACTTGTTCTGGCTCGGTGTCGAGATCAAAGATCACCGGAATTGCCTTGCCCCGCTCATTGTCAACGGCGAAGGGGCGTGCCCGCCGCTGGAAGATCTCATCCGCCACCTGATCTTCCGACAAGTCCAAACTGACCCGCAATGCGGACAGAACCAAGCTGCCGCGCAGCGAGGTCTCGAAAATCCAGCCATGCACTCGCGCGTGCCACATCGCGGCAGCATCATCCAACGTGGCATATGTCGGAAAGAAGGTGACCGTCTCGTCAGATTTGATCGGAGATTGGCTCACGGCGACTGCGGAATCGAATCGCCCGTCATCCGGGCGCAGGATGCAACTTGAGTTGTTGACGCAACGACCATGCTCAATTCGTTGCGGTGCAAGTTCATGATACGCAGCGCCGCAGCACGACGCCAATTGGGGATGGCTCTCCACGTTGAGACTCGTGCCAATCGGAGAGACTACCAAAACGAAATAGCTACTGGATCACCTCAACATCCGGCCGAACTTTGCGGAAATCCACGACAGCGTCATTGTCATAGACGCACCCGTGCAGGCTCAAATGTTTCAGGTTTCGCATCGACTCAAGCGGCTCAAGAACTGAGTCACCCACAAGCCGCCAGTAACAGAATTCGAGATGTGTAATGGACGTCGAGATGGCGAAGGCTTGAGTATGCACTTCCGATCCAAGGCGCGGCGGTGGGCCAAGTCTGAATAAGAACGGAGCACGCTTCAGAGTCGAGTCCAAACGCAAGACGCGCAGTGATGGCAAGTTGGCAATTTCATGGCATACGTCTTCGGAAAGTCCCTCAGGATTCAATCGGAGTTCATGCAAAGATCTCATTGCGCGAATCGATTCGGGCATGATCGTTTTGCTCCAACCATGTATCTCTAGTAACTCTAGATCAGGCAACTCGTTCAGCCGCGTTGCACTCTTGGCCGTGAACTGAGAAGCTCTCAACCTGAGGGTATGCAGACCAGGGATCAAAGGCATCTCGGCCAGCGCATCACCTTGAATGCAGTCGTCCCCGAAGACGTCCAATTGTTCCACTCTCCGCAAATCTTGCAGTAAACGCATCGTATCGCAGTCCTCTTCGACAAGCCCTTCGCACCGCAGTTCATAAATCGAGTCGAAGAAATGTTCGCCCAGGCACTGCTCCTTCACCCACAGCGGAATGGGCCAACCGTTGTCCGTATAGAACCACTTGCCGTCGACTTTGCCGGACTCGCGATAGACAACGCTGCCGCCGGATTCCAGGAACTGGGCAATAGCTGCTGCTTCTCGCCGAGCTGCATCGATCTTGCGGCCAACAAAGGCACAAACAATGCCCACAATCGATGTGATGATCAACAGCGTGCGGATTGAAACGCGAAACCTGCGCCGGGCGAGTTGACCAAAGATCAACACCAACACAAACGCCAGCCCGGCTGCCGTTGTGAACTCGCCTTTGGCGTTGTCTTGCCCCAGCAACGAGAGAAAACCAACACAAATGCCAGCGGACAAGGCCGCACCGATGGGTAAACTCCACCAGGAAAACAACGCCCCAACCTGGCTGTTACGCTTATTGGCCGCTCGCTTTGATTTGGCCTCATCGGTCATTGTGGGATGCGCATCTGCTTCGCAATGCACCAGCCGCACTCTCGCCTACATCCTCCGTGGCTCATCCTAACCCGAGCGGATTATCCCTGCGCGCGTACAGCTCGCAGATCATCGATCAGTGCCAGCAACTTCTTTTGCGGATCGGCGAATTTCTTGATGCCTTCGTCCATGAGCGTCTGTTCCAAGTGCTGGAAATTGACGTGCTCGTCAATTTCAGCCAACGTGCTGGCGACAGGAAGTTGATCGACCTGCCGCGCGTAAGTCTTGCCCAGCTGCTGCACGGCGGCGTTGGTGGCCGGTGGATTGGTTTCGATATCACTGCCGGCGAACGCGGACACGTATTTATCGGCTGGATCACTGGCTTTCTTGGTCCCCGTGCTGGCAAAGACAATCTCTTGCCGCAAAGGCAAGTTCTTATCATTCCAAAATTGGTCATTGGCTTGCCAGATCCGCTTGGCGTTGGCGATGCCGACCTCGCCTTGGGCCGCATCGGAAAGCTGCGGCACATGCTTCTCTGTGTACACGTCAATCCGTGAGACGAAGATGCTATACACGCTCTTGAATTTCGCCAGTGAATCTCTTCGCTGCGCTCCGCGCCACACGGCTTCGCGAGCGGCTTCATACTGCCGCATTGTGAAGATCAGCGTCACGTTGAGCGGAACTCCGGCTGCCGAAAGTTCTTCTAACGCCTCCAAGCCTGCTGGCGTGGCAGGCACTTTGATCATCCGGTTACTGTGACCGGCGTTCCATTGTTTGCCGCCCGCGATGTACGCCGCCACTCGTTCCACGTGCGGCGGCGCGGAATCCGGATCTTCCAAGAGCGGATCAAGCTCAAAGCTAACGTACCCGTCATCGCCGGATGTCCCATCCCAGACAGGTTTGAACACCTGTTGAGCACCACGAACGAGTTGATCGGTCATTGCCCAAGCGATTTCTTCGTTCGATTTCCCAGCGGCCACAAGCGCATCAAGCTGTTCATCAAAACGCCCGCTAGCCAGCAGGTCCGCCACGATAATGGGATTGGACGTGGCGCCGGTGGCGCCCAGAGTTCGGTTCTCTGCAACCAGATCCGGGTCAATAGAATCAAGCCAGAGCCGAGTACCGCATTGGATGAGAGACTCCAGCGGAGAAGGCGTTGATTCGGAAGACATGGGGCGCGCTCGTTCCGTAAACGGGAGGTGCAAGAGAGTTCGATTTTCACACCGTAGCAAGCTTTGAACAGTCAACCACTCGCCAACGGCGGATGTTGGAATTCTCCGCCTTCATACCATGCCTGACAAGATGCCAAAGCATGGCATCGCACGCGGATATAAGAAACAAGCGAGGCGACTTCGATCAACTGCCACAAGCCGCGCCAATGTGATCATTCGCGCATCCGCACTCGGTCGGGAGTTGGAACACCCGCTCCGGGAAACCTATACGATCAGAACGTACCGCTATCCTCTGCCTAACGGTTGCCAGAGGCCAATGATGTTGTCTTCCGTGTCTTTGACCTGGGCGTAGATGCCCATATCGCCCACCTGGTGAGGGCCCATCACATTGGCGCCGCCTGCAGCTTCAACATCACGGATCCGCTGCTCACACGATTCCACTTCGATGACAATCAGCGGGGAGGTTGCACCCTGTTCGCCACGAGCATAAGAGCCACCGTTGATGCCGCCGGGCTCCTTGGGCATGTGTTGCTCGTTAACTTCCGTCGTGATCAGAAACGTGTACGGCACATCCCCAGGCGCAGGCATGGCTTGCCAACCAAAGACACCGCTATAGAACTTTTCCATGCGATCTTTGTCGGAATATGGGACTTCAAAGTGGCAGACGCGATCCATGATGGCTCCTTGGGTGTCGTGGGTGTCTCTTCGGTCTTGACCGATTTCTTACGGTGACATTGCTACCTTCAATGGTAGCGCTTCGGGCTGCTAGGTGTCTTGAACAAGTCCAGCCAAGATCCCCAGTGCACGCGTTCCGAAGCGCGGACATTAGCGTAGCCCGTCAGTGCCCCAAGGTCAAAACCCCGCGAGAAGCAGATCACGCAGTTGGCAAAATCTTCACGAAAACCACTCGGGCGAGATACACTTGAAGAACAGGACGGTCTCCGTTCGCAGCGATTTGTTCTTCCGTGACGACGAGGGTTTCACCTTGGTTACGGATCTGTCATACGCTTTGATTGTTAGCGTTTATTATGACCATCCGCTTCCTCTGCCCCAACGGCCACGGCTTAAGCTCTTCGGCAGAGAAGTCAGGCGGCTACGGCAGGTGCCCGACATGTGACATTTTGTTTCAAGTTCCATTTGCGGAAACCGAAGGCAAGGAGATTCGTCGCGCCGAAGCAGTCATCAGCTTTGCTTGTCCAGTGGGTCACGTTATTCGCGTACCGGGGAGAATGGCTGGCCAATTGGGCAAATGCCCCACATGTGAACGAACCGTCCGCGCTCCCGCCGGCCAGGGTTTAAACCCAAACACTTCATCACAAACCAGCCCATCACAGCCCGCCGCTGAACTTGTGTCAAAACTCGACGAGTCGCAAGCAGCAGCCAAACATGACGAACCTGTCAGCAAGGGCATTATGATTGATCCAAAGGCAAATGACGCCGGCGTGCCAAACAGTGGGCAGCAAAGCCAGGGCTTGCACCCTCAGGCAACAACCAAAGAACGGAGACAGACTGTCGGACACTATCCTCACCCACCTGCCATGGAGAGTGCCGCGGAACACTCTCCACTTCCCCCGCCGCCGCCAAGCGGAGCCAACCTGGACGGACAATCGCCTGAGAGCCCAGATTCGCCCCACCCCATGACCGCGTTGTTCGAGGCCTTATGGGACGGAACGCAGCGCGACGCCATCGTGGACATTTACTACGGCGACAACCAGCGAATCTCGCCTCAGCATTACGCACATGAACTCTCGCGTGGGCAGCATGCCATTTTTGCCGTGCTCGAACAAAATGAGACGCAAACGCTTTACTTGATCCCCTGGTCAAGAATCCATCGCGTGGCCGTCCGAGAGATCACGGAGCTACCACCTGGAATGTTTGATTGATCAGCCGATCATTGAACATTGATTTCGTCGCTTTGTTACATCTTGATCGGCATGACTGCGCTAACGTTTTGGAAGTCCATACCTCGGCAGAGCGTTTTTGGCTGACTCGCCCGCTTCACGCCAAGCATGGGTGACTGACATAGAGGAAAGCTGTCCCGAGTGCGGAGCTTGGGCCGCCCCCGGAAACTCGAATGCCTCTGATGAGGGTGGATAACAGGCTTCCGGCAAGAGCATAGCCCCCATGCGTTCGATGCTCTGGGGGGTGTTTGCGCTTCTCGGTTCGCCAGCTAAGATGACGGACCGCTCTGGTCGGCCATTCCGCAGGTCTCCCATCCTGCTTCGTCCGCGCCGACAGAGGCGATCACGTGCTAGATCCTAGCGATCGACTCGGCTCGCAGTTGTGTCTTGCGCTCGGAGCCATCGATTCAACCTCTTCTCATTCTCGCCAGTTTCATGCATTCACAACTTGTCGTTCTTGGAGGTGGCCCGGGCGGATACGCGGCCGCGTTTTTGGCTGCCGACCATGGCATGGACGTGACGATTGTCGAGGCGGAGCAACGGCTGGGCGGCACGTGCCTGCTCCGTGGCTGTATTCCCTCCAAGGCATTGCTGCATGTCGCCCGAGTGGTCTCGGAATGCCAGGAAATGGACGAGTGGGGCGTGGCCTTCTCTCAGCCCAAAATCGAAATCGACAAGCTCCGTGAGCGAAAAGAGAAAGTGATCTCAACACTTTCCGGCGGACTCTCAAATCTCGCCAAGCAGCGCAAAGTTAACGTCATCAACGCGCGCGGAACCTTCGTTGACTCTGGCAAGCTCAAGCTTGAAGGCAGCGAACACAGCGAATTGACTTTCGATCATTGCATTATTGCCACAGGCTCTCTGCCAACAAAGATCCCCGCGTTTGACATCGGGTCTGATCGCGTGATGGACTCCACCGGAGCCTTGGAACTCAAGGATGCTCCTGAATCGATGCTCGTCATCGGCGGTGGGTATATCGGCTTGGAAATGGCGACCGTCTACGCCTCGCTGGGGACCAGCGTCAGCGTGGTGGAATTGACTCCCGGCTTATTGCCAGGTGCAGACCGTGATCTTGTCAGACCGCTGCAAAAGCGACTGGAAAAGGGCATTCTCAGCGAAATTCATTTGGAAACCAAGGTCGTCAGCCTGGCGGAGTCCGGAGACAAGATTGACGTTCGGATGGAAGGTCCTAACGGTGAATTCAATCGACAATTTGATCGAGTGCTTGTTTCCGTCGGACGCCGTCCGAACACGACTGGGCTCGGCTTGGAAAACACCAAAGTCAAAGTCTCTGAACGTGGGTTCATTGAACACGATGATCAAATGCGGACGGCCGATGAAAAGCTGCTAGTCATTGGCGACGCCGCTGGCGAGCCCATGTTGGCTCATAAGGCCACCCATGAAGGCAAGGTGGCGGCGGAGGCTCTGCTCGGACAGCCTGCCGCATTCGACAAGATGGCCATTCCAGCTGTCGTCTTTACCGACCCGGAGATCGCCTGGACGGGAATCACAGAGGAAGAAGCCAAACAGCAAGGGCGTACTGTTGAGGTCAATCGATACCCCTGGCTGGCAAGCGGGCGGGCGCTTTCTCTTGGTCGAACCGAAGGGCTGACCAAGGTGATTGTCGACCCCGACACGGACCGCGTCCTCGGCGTGGGCATCGTGGGAACCAACGCGGGAGACCTGATCTCCGAGGCAACTTTGGCTATCGAAATGGGCTGCACCACGCGAGACATCGCCGAAACCATCCACCCGCACCCGACACTCTCTGAAACAATCGGGAACGTGGCCGAGGTGTTCTTGGGGACCGCGACGGAAATCTACCGCCCGCGGCGAAAATGAGATAAGATGTTGACCTGAATTGGCTTACGCTAATCGAACGATCAAAAACTTGGACTTGGCACCACAATTGGCCAAGCTGCCGAAGATGGCCGGCGGCAAATTGCATAGGATGCTGTGAAATCTCACATCCCTTGCGTCTGCCATTGAACCCATTTCGAGACACCGATTGAGGAACCTATGTCCACTGAGGCGCCCACCCAAGCTGCTCGAGGCACCGATAACGATCCTCAAGAGACTGCCGAATGGATCGACTCACTCCGGTACGTTCTGCATTCCAAAGGGGCTGATCGGGTCCGGTACCTCCTCTCGGTGCTCAAGCAGACGGCCCATCGTGACGGCGTTGAAGTCCCCTTCACGCCAACGACTCCGTACATCAACACGATTCCGACCGAACGCCAGCCAGTTTATCCCGGCAACCGAGAACTCGAACGCCGCATTAAGAGCTTCATTCGCTGGAATGCCATGGCAATGGTCGTCCGCGGCAACCGGACGAACTCTGGCATCGGCGGGCACATTTCCACGTATGCCTCGGCGGCAACCCTGTATGAAGTTGCGTTCAACCATTTTTTTCGCGGGCGAGACGATAATTTCTCGGGCGATCAGATTTACTTCCAAGGTCACGCCTCGCCAGGAATCTACGCTAGAGCTTTTCTCGAAGGTCGGCTGACCGAGCGAGATCTGGAGAACTTCCGCCTGGAACTGGAGCCTGAAGGCGGGCTTTCCAGTTATCCACACCCCTGGCTGATGCCCGGCTTTTGGGAGTTTCCTACCGTTTCTATGGGGCTAGCCCCAATCATGGCCATCTATCAGGCCCGATTCAACAAGTACATCTCTGATCGAGGCATTAAAGATACCAGCGGTCAGCGCGTTTGGGCGTTTCTGGGAGACGGAGAAACAGACGAGCCCGAGACGCTGGGCGCTATCACGCTGGCCTCGCGCGAGAAACTGGACAACCTGATCTTTGTTGTCAATTGCAACCTCCAGCGACTCGATGGACCTGTCCGCGGCAACGGAAAGATCATTCAAGAACTGGAAGGCATCTTCCGCGGCGCTGGGTGGAACGTCATCAAGGTCATTTGGGGCGGCGACTGGGACCCCTTGCTTGATCGTGATGAAAGTGGGCAACTGGCCAAACGGATGGAAGAAACGGTTGACGGTCAGTATCAAAAATATGTTGTTAGCCCAGGTTCCTATATTCGTGAGAACTTCTTTGGTAAATACCCTGAGTTGCTTGACATGGTGAGCCATCTTTCTGATGAGGCTCTCGTGCGGTTGAATCGCGGCGGACACGATCCGGACAAAGTCTACGCAGCTTACAAAGCCGCGATCGAATCGGATCGGCCAACGGTGATCCTTGCCAAAACCATCAAAGGCTATGGGTTGGGTGAGGCTGGCGAAGGCCGCAACATCACGCACCAGCAAAAGAAGCTCAATGACGACGAGCTGCGCGAGTTTCGCACTCGATTCGGTATTCCGATTTCCGATGACGATGTCGCCGAGGCGCCCTTCTACAAGCCACAAGAAGACAGCGCAGAACTCAAGTATCTCATGGAACGCCGGGAGGAATTGGGGGGACCGGTTCCAACACGACCGGAGCAGCCGATCAAGATGGACGTTCCAACGTTCGAGGATTATGCGGACGACGCCACATTCGCGGGAAGCGATGGCAAGGAATGGTCCACCACCATGGGTTTTGTCCGCTTCTTCACCAAGCTGCTCCGTGACAAACGGATCGGCAACAATATCGTTCCCATTGTCCCGGACGAATCCCGCACCTTTGGCATGGAAGGCTTGTTCCGCCAAGTGGGAATCTACTCGCACGCCGGGCAGTTGTATGAACCGGTCGATGCACAGCAGATCGCATATTACAAAGAGGCCGAAAACGGACAATTACTGGAAGAAGGAATCACGGAAGCCGGCTCGATGTCGTCGTTCATCGCCGCCGGCACTTCATATGCCACGCACGGCATCAACATGATTCCGTTCTTCATTTATTACTCGATGTTTGGATTCCAACGGATTGGCGACTTGATCTGGGCCGCGTGTGACGCTCGTACCAAGGGATTCATGCTGGGCGCAACAGCCGGACGAACGACACTCAACGGCGAAGGGCTGCAACACCAGGACGGTCACAGCCACCTGATCGCGTCAGCTTTCCCCAGCGTCCGTTGCTTTGATCCGGCGTACGCCTACGAAACAACTTTGATCATCCTCGATGGTTTGAAGAAGATGTACGTTGAGGATCAGCCGCTGATCTATTACATCACGCTGGAGAATGAAGGGTACGCCCAGCCGGCGTTGCCAGACTCAGCCGATGTTCGCGAGGGCGTCCTGCGAGGAATGTATCGGCTTAACTCCGTAGACACGGACAAGGACGCCCCGCGTGTTCAACTGCTGGGAAGCGGCGCCTTGATCCGCTCAGCGCTTGAGGCGCAGAAAACCCTCGCAAACAACTACGGCATCGCCAGCGATGTCTGGAGCGTCACTAGCTACCAACAATTGAGGAGAGAAGCGGTGGAAGCCCGCCGTTGGAACCTCTTGCACCCGCAGGAAGAACCTCGCCAGAGCTATCTGGAAAAAGTGACCGAGGGAGTGCCAGGTCCGTTCATCGCCACCAGTGATTACGTTCGCCAAGTTCCGGAGCAGATTGCTCCCTGGCTGCCTGGTGGATTATACGCCTTGGGCACGGATGGTTTGGGCCGCAGTGACCGTCGTGATCGCCTCCGTCGCTTCTTTGAAGTCGATGCGGAAAGCGTGGTCCTGGCGTCCCTGAGTCAACTTTCCCGCAACGACCAAATCAAGAAAGAGACCCTCAGTCAGGCAATCAAGGATTTGGACATCGATCCGGCAAAGGCCAACCCGTTGGTCAGTTAGCTTGTTTCACGCGTTGGGGCTGCACTTCGTTGTTACCTACTCACCGAAAATCCCTTGCCACGGTGAGCCGTTAGAATCAAAGCATCTATAATCAAGAGTCACATGCCTACGGAATTCACACTACCGGATCTCGGCGAAGGCATCGAATCGGGCGACGTTGTTGACGTGCTCGTCTCCGTCGGCGACACGATTGCCGTCGATCAGGATATCCTGGAAGTGGAAACGGAAAAGGCCGTCATTCCGGTCCCCTCCAGCGTCGCCGGAGTTGTTGAGAAAATCCACGTCAACAAGGGCGACACCATCCCGATCGGCGCTGCAATCTTGTCCGTTGCCGCCGGAGGCGATCAGCCAGAGCAGCACGCCCAGGCGGAAGCACAACACACGGAGGAGCAGGAGAGCAGAGCCGCGGCCGCCACAACGCCAAGTGAATCAAGCAATGCTGCGGCAAACGGTTCTACGGTAGCAACATCGACTGCAAGCGAGCCTGTTTCCCCAAGCTCTCCGCCCGCGCAAGCCGCCGCTGACCACAAACCGCCGACGAGCGCAGGGGATGACGATCATCCCGCTCCTGCCGGTCCGGATACACGGAGGTATGCACGCGAGCTGGGAGTCGACCTCAGCCGAATCACCGGCACTGGTGAGGGAGGGCGAATCACTCGAGAGGATGTTCGGCGTTCCGTGCAAGAAGCGATGAGCCAAGGCAGTCCCACCACGCCGCCGGCACGGCAAACCTCTCCCGCGGCGCAACCAGCTACAAGAGATGGCAAGGCGGACAGTGACGAATTTGGCTCTGTACACATCTCGCCGCTCCCGCGAATTCGCCAAGCGATCGCCCGCAACATGGCGCGTAGCGCTTCGGCGATTCCGCATGTTACTAACTTTGACGATGCGGACATCACAGAGCTGAACTTGATCCGTAAGAGCAGCTCCGCCGATTATGGCGACGTGAAGCTGACGATGATGCCATTTGTGATCAAAGCCTGCGCCCTGGCGCTCAAACGCCACCCGGAAATCAACGCCACACTGGATCTGGACAACAACCAGATCATCTACAAAGACTATGTGAACATTGGCATCGCCGTGGATACACCGCGAGGATTGGTTGTCCCCGTGATGCAAGATGCCGTCTCGCAAAGCATTCCCAATCTCGCCCGCGGCTTGGCGGTCATGGCGGATTCTGCCCGTGACGGAAAGTTCTCACTGGAAGACCTCAAGGGCGGTTCCTTCACCATCAGTAACCTGGGCGCCATTGGTGGGACGTACTCCACGCCCATCATCAATTACCCAGAAGTGGCAATTCTGCTTTTGGGACGGTCACGTAAACTACCGGTGGTCACCCGCGATGATGAAGTGGAAATTCGCTTAATGATGCCTCTCTCGCTGTCTTACGATCACCGCTTGGTCGATGGCGCCGCGGCTGCCCGTTTCCTTAACGAAGTCAAGGATTACCTGCAGAACCCTGGCCGTTTGCTGCTCGCTCCTTGATCGCGCTCCGCGCTGTTGCGGCAGGCCATCGGCAGGGTTTCACCTGGAGTACACCTCTCCTCCAGTCGAACTTGGATTGAAAGAATCATGTCCAGCTTCCCACCGCCAGAACCCCACCAGGTGGAGCCCACGATTCAGGATCTCGTATATCTGGGCTTCAACTCGCGCGTGATCGCCCTGGACCGCGAAACCGGCGACATCCACTGGGAATGGAACTCGCCGAAAGGCACCTCGGACTACGTCGCCGTGTTGCTCGATAATGATCGCCTGATTTGCAGCGTGCGGGGTTACACCTATTGCCTGGACCCTATCACCGGTGCGCAGCTCTGGAGCAACCCACTCAAGGGCAAAGGGCATGGCATCCCCTCGTTGACGTCGCTGTACGGGAACAGCGGTACCACGGCAGCGGCGGCAATGATCGCCGCACAACAACAGGCAGCCGCCGCTGCGGCCGCAGCCGGTAGCTAGGACGCTTTCTTGTTGACTGGCCAAGCACTGCCACTCCGGCACGCTATTTCTCCAACAACTGCTGATTACAATTCAACAGGAGGCGAATCTCGCGATTGCCTCCTGTTGATTTACTTTGCCGATGCGGCCGTTTGTGTCAGGGCTAACTCCACGTTCTCAGGGTGTTGTGAGAAGCCGATGGGCCGCCCTTGCTCACCTTGGTTCGCTCTGCGGAGCAGCGCCTTGGTTTCTTGCCAGTGCCATGCTCCTTCATCCAGGTAGCGAAGGATCAACAGCTTGCGGGCTTCTTCCAGTTCCGCAAAGCTCATCCCGGCCGTGTCGGCCACCAACTCTTCAACAGACGCCACGCAGATCGCCTCCCGCGGCCACCGCTGCAACACGAACTTCCGCCGGAGGGCTTCATCCGGTGCTGGGAAGGAGAGAATCACGTCAATCCGCCCAGGTCGGCGCATCGCGGGGTCAATGTCGGTGATCGCCATGTTGCTGGTAAACAGATAGACCGTTCCTGCCCTGTTGTTTACGCCATCCAGTTCGCTCAGGAACGTGGCCTGGTTGAACTGGTCGTGCGACCGGTCTCGCCGCGTGAGCGCCACGTCAAAATCGTCAAACAGGACCACGCCAGGACCATCGGTGGAAAACAGCGAGGAAATGGAGCGCGCGTGTCGAGCTGTCTCAAAGTCCTCCATGGAAACCGTGTTCCAATCGATCCCTCGGCGGGCACACTGATCGAACAACCAGCGGCAAGCCATGGTCTTGCCGTTTCCGGGCTCTCCCGTCAGCAGCAGTCCACGTTTCTTGGCGATCTGGTACCGTTCCAGGACTTCGTTCTCACGGAGCAAGAAGCCAACCGTGTTGTCCCACAGCTTTTGCCGTGTCTCTTCGGCCAGCAATGGCTGGGGCGTGTGGCGTTGTTTGCGCACCAGCCGCCGCGCGGCTCGATAGAAGCGGCGGCAGTCAGATTCTTTGACAGCCCAGAAGTCAGGCAGCCCGCAATGAGGAAGTTCAAAGCGCACCAGCTCGACGTCAGGCTCGCCCTCAATGGAGAAGGCACACCGCTCGGCGCCGTACGTCAAGTCCCGCCCACCACGGCCGGTGGTGATGCACAGCAGGGCCGGCTCTTGGTCCAATCCTTCGCTACGGAGCCGACGAGCCACCTTGAGAACGGCCTGCTCGACCCCCCAATCAAACTCAAGCGGCAGCGCAGGCTCGCCCAGCAGAGCCGTCGCCCGACGGATCAGTCGGGAAAATTCCGCAGTGTAGTTGTCGAGCCTGATCATGGTTTGTCGCAGGGTGGAAGAATGAATTGCTCTGTGTGCTCTCCATGGACAAAGACGCGACCAACATGTTCGCGCTGATTCTCGTGCTGCGGTCCTCAGAGTTCACACCCAAGGTCAAAGTCCATTCAGGGCCAATCATTCCAGAGTCGATTCATCCGAGGTTAAGCTAGCCGGGTGCGGTTTCCTAGAAAACGGGATGGAACGTTCAACCACGCAATGCGGAATGTCTTTGGCAAGCCGCACTACATCGTTTTCCATCGGCGGAAGGTGCGCACGTCTTCCGAAGTCAAAGCGAACCACTCACCGCGAATCCACTTGTTCGCAAAACGATTGTGCCAGTACACTTCAACTCCGAGGGGGTCGTCCGTTGGTATTGTGTGTATCAGGGACGGCTTTTCAGCCACATAGGTTGCCATGTCTCGCATTCGCCGCTCAAGGTTTGCCGTCCAGCCAATCTTGTAATCATGTCCAACTTGGATGAGATAGACACACGTGGGAAGGGGCTTGGGTCTGCCGTATCTTTTCCGAGCATGCAGCAGAGAAACGCAAGCACGCTCGACGTCATCATGTCCCGTGTTGAGCTGGCAATAGTCGATCAGTTTGGAGAGCAGTTTGGGTTGACGTCCCAGCCGCGCAATCACGCCTCGACTGGGAAACGACGGATCCTGTTTGGAACGCAGTTGCAGTTCGGCCGATGTGGGAAAGCGGCCAAGTTCCCCGATGACTTCGACCAGACGTTTCAACACGGTTTGGTCGCTGATCCTGGCGCTCGGCTTGTTGGGAGGGAAGCCGGCTTCCTGTAACGCCTGACTCCAGGAACTCCAATGTGTTCCGCGCCACGCGGATGAGCTGATGCCGGTGGCCCTGCCGAATTTTCGCTGGCCGGGCGGAACGCCGCCGTTGTCTGCCGCCATTTCACGAATGAAAGACAGGATGTGGTTCTTGTCGTTTTGCATGGCCTGCTGCCCCCGCTTCTCAGCGTCACCTGATGGCGATCTCACTCAGCAAGCTGCGGCAAAGATTGACATTCGCACAGACGTTTTTTTTGAACTCGAAGAGTTCGGCGTTGGAACACCTCTTGGCGCCCCTGTCGACTCGGACCCTGGCTCACCTGTTGGAGACACGGTTGGCTTGGACCCTGGCGCGCCTGTTAGAATTCCTCCTAAAACCCCCTTTCAGCGGGGGCGGGATAAGTCTTGACGAGTGTCGCCAGACGCCCTCAGAATTTCGCCTGCGAGGAACAACAGCGGGACCGCAATTGTTGCCAAAAGGCATCACTTCTTGCCTGTCCTCTAATAATGGCCGCGAAAACTTCGCAGCGTAAAACACCGTGAACCCACGCGCTTAAAGAATCCTTCGGCGCGAATCCGCGTTGGGCACCTTGGCTGGCATCGCGATTGCAACCATCAAGCAGAGTCAGTTTTGGCAATCACTTCCTGTGCGACATGGTCGCGCGTGGATCGTCCAGCAGTTTTCTAGGTTCGGCATCGCTATGCACATTCGATTTCTTGTGGAACTCGCGGCTCAACTTTCCAGTCATGGACCTGCCCTCATTGAGCGCAAAGAGCCGGTGCCACGCGATTGTTTGTTGCGATATTGGACGGCTTCGCAATCTCGCGCAGGCGATTGGAGCCGGACGTTGAAACAATTCACGGACCCGGATTCTGAATTGCTGCCGGATGAAAATCCAACTCCACGGTGGGAACAGGTCCGCCGCGCCATGGAAGAGATCTTTCTGTCTGAAGTTTTGACGCGCGTGTTCGCCGCCATTGGCGCTGCGGTTGATCAAGCCCGACAAGAAACGGAAGCCACGCCGGTCGTTCGCAGTGTTCTGATCAGTCACACGGAAGCGCGCGTTCGCGTGTTGCGCAGCTTGTTGCAAGGGCGTGGCGTGCCGGCCAATGACGCGATCGAACTCAATCGCTTGCGGAAACGGACGGAACGCTGGACGGATGTGTTGGTTGGTTCCTTGGCCTGCTATGCCGACGTCACGGAGTTTGCCGCCGAACCGGAAAGAGCACGGGACTTTGCTGAGGATTTCGGTCAGAACAAATCCCGAGAGCAGGCACAAACGGAGTGGGCGCTGGTGCTGGCCTCGTTACGCACATCACTGTCCGTGCTGTGGCGTGAATATAATTCCAGCGAAGACTGGAATGGCCGCATCGCCGAAAGCGTCATCGGCTGTTTTGATCCAGAGCTGTTTGATGAGTCAGGCGTTTTTCGTTCGCTGTGGACAACGCGACTCTTGGCCATCGCCGATGATACCCAGGCGATGCTGGACGACGCCTGGCGTACTTCGCCCCAACACGCCATCTTTGCGGATGGAAGCTACTTGCCCAACCGACTGCGAGGTTTGTAGCAACACAGCGTTTGCAGCAACACCGCCAGAGCAGGTTTGCTTGAGCGTCATTCTCTCCCTCGCTTTTAGAAACGCGCACTCCGCGCGGTCGGTCGCCTTGGGTCGTGCACGTTTCTGTGGGACCGAGCAAGCTCCTCACAACGGGAGATGTCACATGCCGATGATGTCCTGGGGACTTATAGCTCGATCACTCCGCCTGGTTCAATCACGATCGGCTCGGCGGACGTTTCTTGCTTGACTTGTTCCGCCCACGCGGAAGCGTCCTGTTCGATGGGCGGCCAGGTGTTGTAATGGGCCGGCGCAACGCGCTTGGGATTGAGCAGCCGGATCGCTTCCAGGGAATCTTCCGGGCCCATGGTGAAGTTGTCACCAATTGGAAGCACAGCCAGGTCCAGCCCCCTGCGGCCGATCCATTGCATGTCAGAAAAGAGCGCCGTATCACAGGCAAAGTACACGTTGCCATCCGGCAGGTTGAGCAGAAAACCGCCTGGATCACCGCCAGGCGCCCCGTCAGGCATGGTCGAACTGTGGTGCGCGATTGTCAGTTTGGCCGTACCGAAGGGATGCTTCCATGCGCCGCCCAGGTTTTGTGCATGCGTGTTTGTGACGCCGCGCTGTTCAAACCACTGACAGATTTCGAACGTGGCAATCACGGTCGCTCCGGTTCGCTTGGCGATTGATTCGACATCAGCGACATGATCAAAGTGGCCGTGCGAAACGAGAATGAAGTCCGCTTGGACGTCCTCAGCTTTGATGGGCGCCGTAGGGTTGTCATTCAGAAACGGGTCCAGGATCAATTTGTGCGATCCCGTTTCGATGCTCCAGGTTCCGTGTCCCAGCCAGGTGAGTTTGGTCGCCATGCTTTCCTTCTTCCGTGGTTGATCGATCATCGGTAGCGATCACGGTGCTTTCTCATACGCCTCGCGCTCAAACGGATTATCTCTGTAGGGCCGTTTGCCGCGAGCCCACATCCACGCCGAAGCTAACAGATAGGCCGGTCCAAACAAGAGCCCCCAGCGTTCATATTGGCGAACGTGAACGCGCTCGTGTTCCGCGCAGAGATCCAAAGCGGTGTCCGTGCGTCCAAGGATGACATGCCCCCAAGTCATGGCCGACGCGAAGCCGGTCACCTTGGCGAGCAGCCACTCCACTCCGCCACCATGGAACTCCAAAGCGCCGTCGCGAAAGCGCACCTTTCCGCCAGAGCACATTCCCACCACGCCCACCAAGCTGCCAAACAGCGTGTAAGGCGATGCCCAGATGATCGCCAGCGCCTTCAGCGGCCAGCGGACAAGAGCAGGCAAGCGGTTCTTTCGCATGAGACGAGAAAGCGAACGGACCAAAGCGGTGGCGGATTCTTCAGTGGATGGCCTGGGGAACTGATTGTCAAGCCAACGGTGGTTCGGACGTCGACCGCGCGCCTGTCGGCGATGCTGCGAAGTTGTGCTGGCGTGTGTGTGATTGTCCTTGCGGCGCGTTATGCTGCGTCCATGCAAAACACATCAACTGACCAACGGCGCGTGTGTGCGGTCACCGGCGGTTCCGGCGGAATTGGGCTGGCTACGGCGAAGAAGTTTGCCACCCAGGGCTATTCCGTCGCCCTGTGCGGACGGAATGAAGCCAAGCTGGCGCAAGCCGCCGCGCAGATCGCGACAGACGCCGCAATGGAATGCCAAGCAATCACGATTGATCTCTCTCAGCCGCAAGCCGGGGCCACGTTTATTGCCGACGTGCTTGATCGGCTGGGACGCGTTGACGTGCTGGTCAATAACGCGGGCGCCGCCGTGATGGCGCCGCTAGAAGAGTTGGCCGCTGATGAGTTTGAGCGAATGCTCTCCGTCAACGTGGCCGCCACGTTCCATGCAACTCAGACTGCCTGGCGTGCCATGCAGCAACAAGGCTCTGGGGTCATCGTCAACGTTGCCTCGCAAGCGGCCAAAGATCCATTCCCCGGATTCGCGGTCTACGGTGCGTGCAAAGCCTGGGCTGCGTTGTTCACTCAGGCGATCGCCAAAGAGGGGAAACCAGCCGGAGTTCGCGCGTATGCGGTTTTACCAGGCGCGGTCGAGACTGCGATGCTGCGAGGCGTTCTGCCGGACTTTCCCGCTGAGCAGGCCCTTGCGCCGGCGGACGTCGCCGAGACAATCTTCGCGCTCTGCCAACCCCCATGGCGGCACGCATCCGGAAGCGTGATTGACATCATGAAGTGACATCGTGAAGTGACGGCAGAAGGCACACCACTGTCACCGCGCGCGGGTGCCGCAGGCTGGGCCAGTGCTTATTCTCCTCTGTTTTGAGTTGACCGAGGTGTCGGCCTCCACATGTTAATGCGTTTCGTGATGGTTGAATCAGTGCGAAGAGAGGCTGGGTACGCTGCGCCGGGTGCCACTGCTGGCTTGTCCAGCAGTGCTCTTCTTTGGGCTGTCGTCCGTTCGCGCAACCTCCCACGAATAGCTCAGCCTCCTCTTGGAAGCTCAGTAAGGTGGGTGACCGGCTGTTGGGATGAGGTCAAACAACTCCCACGGAGAGCACTGCTGGACAAGCCAGCAGTGGCACACGTGCGTCACCCGGCTTGCAACGCGGAGATCAAGCGGGCAACGTCTTCCTCCGTGTTGTAAGCGTGCAAGCTAATCCGCAGCCGCCCAGCTCGGCAACTGATGACCACGTCTTGCTCCAAGCAGCGTTTGCGCACCTGGACGGGATCTTGACCTGGCCAAGTGAAGGCAACGATTCCACTGCGGCGATCCGGCGCCGTGCTGTCGGCAGGCACTTCGCGAAAGCTGACGATTTCCGCGCCTGCGGATTTCAGTTCTTCCGCGGCATGCTGTGAAATATGCAGCACGCGAGCGCCGGTGTCCGGCTGCGGATATTCCGCTAAGAAGGCCAAGCTGGCCGCCAGCCCGACAAAGCAACCCACCGGATAGGTTCCCCCTTCGTATCGCGCGGCGGTGGGCTTGAGCTTCCAATCTTGCTGGGTGTAGTCCGAGGCGTTGACGGCGCTGTTCCAGCCAACGCCCATGGGATCAAGCAAATCCAAGTGCTCTCTTCGCAGATAGAACAGCCCGGCGCCTTCCGGGCCCAACAACCACTTGTGCCCATCAGCGGCCAGGAAATCAACCGGGATGCTTTGCACGTCCAACGGAAATACACCGAGGCCTTGGATGGCGTCCAGGAAAAAGTACGCTCCGCGCGAATGCGCCAGTTCGCAAAGTACGGCCGGATCATTTCGCCAGCCTGTCGAATAATCGACCCAACTGGCGGCGAGCATCCGTGTGCGGCCATCGAACGCGGCGGCAATGTCGTCCACTTCCACACGTCCATTCTGGCAAGGAACCAATCGCGTTTCTACGCCGCGCCGCGCCAGGTGCTGCCAGGGATAACGGTTGGAGGGGAACTCGTCCGCCGGGATCACGACGTTGTCCCCCTCGCGCCAGGGGAACCCTTCGGCAACGTAGTTGATTCCTTCCGTCGTATTACGAACCAGAGCGATCTCATCGTCTTCCGCGTTGATCAACTTCGCCGAGAGAGATCGGGCGACTTCCAGCCGTGTTGCCCATTGACTCCATTGGGCGTCGCCGCACTCGGTCATGTTTGTGGCCCAGTCAGAGACGGCATCATAAGTTGGCTGCGGAAAGGGACTGACAGCCGCATGGTCAAAGTAAGCAAACGTCCGCGCAACCGGCATCCGCTCACGGAACTCTTTCCAAGCTGGCGCAGAGGAGCGGATGTCGATGTTTGAAGATTCCGTCGAGATTTGCGTTGACATATGCGGACTTTCAGCTGGCGCTTGCGTGAGAATTGAGGGGAGCAGGAGAAGGATAAGAACAACCGAACCTGGAATCGATTATGCCAACCATCCATTCTGAGCCAGATGCAGACCCAGTCCAGCGGGCGGTCGTTCGGATTTTCAAGATTTTGCCGCTGCCTTTGCGCAGGTACCGGCAGGGCAAGAATTCGGGCGTGTAAACACTTGTGCGCCTAGGCGGCCTGGCGAATACTGGTAATTTCTGTCACCAAGTAAGTCATGGATTCTCCGTCGGTCGGAAGTAGAACGCTTTTCGGGTGACAGCCCAAAACAGCGAATTATACTTGGAAAATTCACCATGGCATCCGCATCACTAGGCAAAAAAGCTTCCTCATCGATGCCCAAAGCGTTCACATTTGTTGGGATGGCCATCGCCGCGCTGTTCTTGGTGGTCTTCGGGCTTGACCTTGCCGTTGGTATCCCATTTCAACGACCGGCTTACGGCATCGTGAATATCGGCTTCATTTTGGGAGCCGGGATTTTGGGCTACATCAGTTGGACAACGCTTCGCAATTTGCGATAGCCGACCAAGAGCCCCTTCTGCCCCTGTGAGTCACCAGCGTTTCTCTAAGCTGGGTTTTCTCTTAGCTGGCGAAGCGCGCGAATGTCTAGCAGTCCGTTGAAAAACGCCATCGTGGCGTTTTCAACCCGAGCCAAGTGCGAGAGTGAATCTCACACGGCTCGCAAATCGCGGCACATTCGTACCACGATTTGGAATCCCCTCCTTGGGATTCACGCAGCCAGTTGATAAATCAACAGGCTGCTAGCGGTGCTTTAATTCAAAGTCGAAGAGCGCTGAGATCTCTTCGGCAGACTTCTTTCGCAGTCCGGTAAAGCGGCGATAGAGCGCCTCTACGTCATCCACCCCCAGTGAGGCCAGCAGCCGAAACTTGTGCGCCAACATGTCCGATAACTGTTTGGACTCGTTCCGGGCGTGTCCGAGCGGATACATGACCAACCCGCTGGAGAGATCGCCCAGTTGGGCGTGTTCAATATCCAGTGTGGTGGGGATGCCATCTGGATACCGACTGTCAAATTCTTCGCCACCGTGGCGAAAATCGATCCGTTCCATCAACTGGCGTGTGGTGGGATGAACTAGCGCGTCATCATCGTAGTCTGCGGGAAGCAGCATGAGTTCTTTCCAGCTGCACGACTTTTGCTCAAACGCCTTCCGTAGCAACGTGGCAATGATATAGACCATGGAATGGTCAGCACTTTGCCGAGTGCGGGGGTCTCGCTTGGCTGGATCACCAATGATGCTAAAGGCCGGCTCATAAATGGTAATGCTGATCTTCTTGACCGCGTCGGCGTCTTCAACAATTGCGGGATTCTTTTCCAGCAGGTTGATCAATCCCTGGATGGCTCCGGCGGACTGGTGCTCGTAGAGCCCCAGCTTGAAGTGCATGCCCATCACAGCGAAGTCACTTCCGCAGCCGGAGAAGATCAGATCAAACGGGCTGGAATCTTTTTCCGCCGGGGGTTCAAACAAGCAGAAAATTGCCTGCGGGTTACGGAAGATATCCGCAGGCCCGATGAACCCACGCATCGCCCGCTGCATGGCAATGACGCCAGCTTCCGCGTTAATGGCAGCGGAGGCTCCCTTGGAATCGGAAAGCTGCTTTCCCGCGCGAATGGCTCGGAAGGGAATGTAATGCGCAACCAAGATCCCAATGGCCGATTCAATTTGCTCCGGCGTAGCGCCCAGCACGGCGCCATACGTGGCAGCCGACGCGATTCCGCCATGGACGACATGATCAACCTTGTGGTCCTTAAGGGCGAAGACTTCCGCCAGCCGGCCGCGAATCTCATCCAGCAAGATCATCGCCGCTAGCGTTTGCTCGCCATTGAGCTTCCGTTGCTGGGCCGCAGCAACCGCCACGGGGTAGAAGTCATTGTGGCCAAATTCGCCCCGCGTATGGCCACGCTCAGGGTTATAGCCAAAGTTGGTGCCGTTGGAGTCCCACTCGCGCGCTGCGGAACTATTGGCCAAGACCGCTTTTTCCGGACTGACGTCTGTGGACGTTCCCAAAAGGGGAACTCCACCGTCCGCGCGACTCCGCGGATACTCGCCAGCTTCAGCTCGCAGCACGTTGGGAGCATTGGTTCCCAGGGCGATCGCCGAAACGGCGCAGGCGATGCTATCCAAGTGAAACTGTTCCACCCGCTCAAAGACATCATCAGCAGGCTGACCGAGTTTGCCGGCCATGAAATCAACGGCAAACCGCCCAATTCCTAAAGCTTGATTCTCATTGGCGGCGAGCGTCACATACTTGGAATCGCCCATGGCGGTCAGTCGCGGTTTTCAATGATGAACGGATTTCTTCTGATAATCCGATGACTCAGGAGGCCACCGAACGTACGAAATCTCTACCGGCGAAACGGTCGCGTTAGCTGGTCGCCTCACTGGCTTGCAGCTTGCCTCCCTTGCGTCCACTCGGCTGCGATCCGCTCTCACTGGATTTGCTCAACCACAGTAACACAGGCGATGCCACAAAGATCGAGCTGTACGTACCGACAATCACGCCCACAAACAAAGCGAACGAAAAGCCGTGCACGCCCTGGCCACCGAAGAAGTACAAGATGGCAACCACAATCAACGTGGTGCCGGACGTTAAGATTGTCCGGCTCAAGGTTTGGTTGACGCTGGTGTTGACCATGCTCTCCGTGAGATTCGGGCTCTTGCCCTTGTTCTCACGAATGCGGTCAAAGATCACGATGGTGTCATTGAGCGAATAGCCAATCAGCGTCAAAAAGGCAGCCAACATCTCCAGGTTGATTTTGAAAGCGTCAATGGTGGGGATGCCGACCAAGTACGCACTCAGCGCGATGGCTCCCAGCGTGATCAGCACGTCATGAACCAGCGCCACCACGGCGGCAAAACCATAAGAAACCTTCTGGAAGCGAATCCAGATGTAAACAACGATGAAGAACAAGCTGGCCACCATCGCGGCGATTCCGATATTGCGCGTGTCCGCCGCGACCTGGCCGCCAATGTTATTGGTTGCCGGGAAGACGGGGTTCTTCGCGACGTTGGCCTGAACCTGATTCAGCCAACTCTCGACGTCCGCCCACGACTGGCCATCAAACTTCACGATCCAATCGTGGTATGCCTGTGTGCTGTTTTCGGTAAAGTCTGTTCCTTCACCGCCGGTCACATCCACGTTCACTTGGGGAATGACGGCTGCCAACAAGCTTTCCACGTCATTCTTGCCAATCTTGTGGGTGAAGTTCAGATCGGCGCTCACCGTAGTTGCGGTCGGGTCGGTCAACGGGGCGTTCATTCCGTCACCGACATCTTGAGTTGCTCCCGTTTCCGGGGGTGTTTGATCATCTCCACTTTGCGCGTCCCCGGTCCCTTGATTCCCGGTGGGCGGCGCGGTGAGTGGCGGCTGGTCACCCGTTTGAGGTGGATCTTGGATCGTCAACACGGCGGCGCTCATCACCGGCCATGCCGCAAGGGAGGCCAAGCCTCCGTCAGAGTTGTCTCCTCCGCTTCCTGTTGCATCGCCATTCCCGCCATCATCCCCACCAGACGTTCCGGCGTCTGTGGCGTTGTCACCCGTTCCGCCGGTCCCCGGACCGACATTATCAGGGATCACGTCTGCTGGGTCATTGAATGCGCCGACGGGGTCATCGTTCGTACCGGCATCCGCCCGGCGGTTGAACGTGAGTTCGTTGGTTTCCAGCTCGCCTAAGAAGACACGATCCAAGACCGTCTCCACGGCCAAGAGTGATTTATTGGCGGTATTGACCACGAACTCTGGCTTGTGATCTTCGTCGTCCAGATACGTGACTTCTGAGACGGAGAGGTCCGCCAAGCTGGCCAGGTCAGGCAAACGATTGCGGAACTCGTCAGCAAGTCTTCCCTGCGCTTTCTCTTGGGCAGCTTTCTTGATCTTGGAATCGTCGTTATCTAATTCCTCGCGTTCTTCGGCCGTGTACCCGTTGCTGATCTCCGTCGTCAATCGATCCAACAAAGCGCGTTCCAGCTCCTGCGTTAAACCGGGGCTCTGCTTGTCCAGGTATGCTTGCAGATTCCCGCCGTCAGCAGCGCCGTCAACGTTGTTGTTCCATTCATCAATCTTGGTTCGCACGTAGGCCGTGTCATAAAGTTGCCCATCACGCGAGTCTTCGGCAAAGAGAATCTGAGCTTGAGAGCCGCCGGTGAAGTCAATGTCCAGGACGCCAGAACCCCGCATGATGACTGCACCCAGGCCGGCCACAATCAGCACCACCGAAGCCGTGCCGCAGAGCATCTTCTTGCCCAGGAAGTTGAAGTCGGTGGCGGTGAACAACCGCATCATCTTGAGTTGTTTGAGCTTTCGCGTCCGTTCCGCCAGGTCAAACACCACGCGAGAGCAGAACACGGCCGAATACATGCTCATCAAGATCCCGAGGATCAAGGTCACGGCGAAGCCTTTGATCTGATCCGTGCCAATGGCGTACAGCACGACCGCGGTGATCAACGTGGTCAAGTTGGCATCGACAATCGTGGTTGTCGCTCGGCCAAATCCATTGCGAATGGCCATCCGCAATGCAGCGCCACGGCCCAACTCTTCGCGAATTCGCTCAAAGATCAGCACGTTGGCGTCCACCGCCATACCGACGGTGAGCACCAAGCCAGCCAGCCCCGGCAAAGTAAACGCTGCGTTGATGCTGATCATCACGGCCAAGATCAGGACCAGGTTGGTCACCAGCGCCATAAAAGCCACCACGCCTGCCACGCGGTAATAGATGAGCACGAACACCAGAACGATGCTCATGGAAACCGCCATGGCCACTTGCCCACGGCTGATGGTGTCCAGTCCCAGGGTCGGCGAGATCTGCTGTTCACGCAGGGGAGTTTTGTTTAAGGCCGCCGGCAGACTTCCAGCGTTGAGGATAGCGATCAACGCGTTGACTTCGTCCTTGTTGTCAAAGCCGCCAGAGATCTGGCCATTGTTGGAGATCGCCTCGTTGAGTTCGGGAGCTGTGTACAACTCACCGGACAATGCGATTGCCAGATTCCGCTTAAATCCATCGCTGTCTGGCTCATGCTCACTGGTCAAATCAAAGAATCGATCAGAGCCTGCAGCATTAAACGTGAAATTCACCGCGAGATCACCCGACGGAGTGCGTCCGTCGGAAATGCGGCGCAGGTACCCACCATCGACGTTGTACGGATCGAGCATGACGAGAACTTCCAGCCGAGGATCAGCATCCGGATCGGCCGTATCTGGAACTTCGCGCCTGATGAATCTCGGCGCGTTCATGCTGTCAACTCGTTCCGGCTTGCGGTTGACCGGTACCCACCGCGCAACCTCAATGCCGTTGAGAGTGACCCGCTTCTGATTGAGAGCCAGATTGCGTGCGGCCATGATGGCGTCCGCATCGTCTCTTTCATTGGCCGTGATGCGGAACTCAAGCGTCCCCAAGTCCACGATCTGCCGCTTCAACTCTTCAACTTCAGCCTGGGAAACTCGGGGGACGATAATCTCCACCGAATTCCCCTGACCGTATGGCCGGATCAAAATCTGCTTGGTGCCGGTGGGGTCAACGCGCAGCCTGACGGCGGCGATCAGTTGCTCCATGTCAACGTTCTGGCCCTCCGTTCCAACGATGGTTGGATCGACTTCGTAGACCAGATTCACACCGCCATCGAGATCGATGCCGAACTTGGGCGGCCAGCCGAGAACGACAATCACAACGCCCGTGACAAGCGTGAACGTGATCAAGGAGATCTTCCAACCGTAGTCCGGCAACCGCGCGGAACGGCTGATGAGTCGGCCCGCCAGGTAGGCAGCCACGACACAACCGACGGTGATCAGCAGTTTCCAATAGACATTGATGCCCGCGCCAAGCGACTCGGACTCATTGGCTTGGGCCAGCGGAAGAAGCAGATTCCAAAACATATGCGTGTTCCCGTCACCGAGACCTGTTAGGTCCGCCGTGTTTCTTCAGTTGCCGCACCCGCCAAAGTCCACGTCTCCGAGTGGTTCTTCAGTAGGTTTCCAGCTCTCTCCATCAATTGACTCATTACCCGCGAAGCGTTGAGCCACCCGGCTACTTATCCGCGGAATCGCCCTTGGTGCCATCCTTGTTTCCACCGTCGCGCATGATCTCATGGATGGCCGCGCGCGACATTTTGATTTTTGCGCCGGTGTTTTCATCGACGCGAATCACAACCTCCTGACCATCAGACTGCAACCCGACAACCACACCGTGAATGCCGCCGATGGTGACGACTTTATCGTTCTTCTTCAGCGATTTCAGTTTGTCTTGCTGTTCACGCCGGGCCTTGGATTGAGGCCGCATGAACATGAAATAGAAGAGGATCATGATGCCGACCATTGCTGGCATCATGGGATTGCTGAACAAAGTCTCAAACAGCCCGACCGGCTCGCCATTGGCTGCCCCGGGATTGCCATCCGCCGCTCCGCCGTCTTTGGTTTGAGCCGCCCCACCATCCCCGTCCGCATTGTTTTGCGCGAGGAGGACGAGCGCCGAATACAGAGAGCTGAACACTGCAATTCCCGAAAATGAGAGACGCCGACGACGATGCGTCGGCGGGAGTCAAGCCGAATCCATCTTTTGCAGACGATCCCCGAGGCGATCAGGGTCGCTCAGGTTAAGCCGCTGACGACAAACGCCGCGACCCTGCCAACCGTCAAACTCAAGGCCAGGCCAATCGGCACTCTTTTCGCCGTAACGGCCAGCTATCATATGAAGTTAGGTTCAGACCGACAAGGGGAACGCCAGCACGGCGGGGGGCGAGGTTCAGCCCCCGACCAAGCGTCGAACTCCGCCTCCGGTCTCCCGTATTCGATAGCCGGTCAAGGATGTAACTTCGACGGAAGAATTCGGCAGAAAGAGCACCGACGGCAGGATCCCAAGACCGTCCTTATCTGGCGGATATCGGTACGTTTGCTCTGCTCGCCGCTTGTGGCAAACCCCGCCCCGCGGCTAAGTTGGTTCATTGCGGGTTGCGGGTCTCTCCCGTCGCACGCAGCAACCATTCCATCCCAGCGATCCATCCTCACTTTGCGCTGTCCCAATGCGCGATAACCGCCCTTTGTTCTGGATTTCCCTGGCGGTCTTTCTCTGGGGACTCGTGCTGGCCGCTGGTGTCTGGCTGTTTGGCGCAGATGACACAAACCGGCTGGCACGGCCGGTGATCATCATCTTGTTTGTGGACGGATTTCTCGGCCTGTGGCTGTTGGCGCTGTTTGTGCGTCGCCGCAGTTAGCAGTCTCGCGAAAGTCCGCAAGACGCCCCACATTCAATTGGCCAACACCGGCCTGATCCACCACGAGCTGGTGAACCACAGGATTGGCCAGTTTGAACCTGACCGACCAAGAAATCACGAGTTCGCGGTGATTCAGACCTTCTCCAGGTCCGCCATGCGAGGTTCGAGATAGGCCACCGTGCTCTCCATGCTGGCCAGTTCGATGTAGTCATCTTCCGGAATCTGCACGCGATACCGCTTGCGCAGGCTCATAACGATGTCCAGGAAGTCCATGCTGTCCAATTCGAGCTGTTCGCGGAAGCTCTTATCATCCTGCAAATCGCCGAGATCCTCATCGGGGGCGATTTCCTTGAGAATCTCCAAGATGACTTCCCGAATCTCGGCTTTCTTCATGCCGAACTCTCCTATTGGACAACACTCAGTGAGCGAGTTTTGAGGGCATTTCCGCAAACAGACGCCATAAGATTCTTAATCTTCCGGGCGTTGGATGCGAGAAATGAGCACGGCAAGCAGGACTTTTTGCCGCTGACGGTGATTGCAGTTTCTGCCGCGCCGCCACGCAAATCGCCTAGACTCGCTGGATAATGACGACCGAATTGATGCCCAGCATACCGAAGGAGTTGTTCAAGATGTAGGTGGGCCGACCGATTTCTCGCGGTTCATTGAGTACCAGCCCTTCCAGATGGCAATTTGGGTCCAATTCCTCGACGTTAATGGTCGCGTGGCACACGCCGTCCTCAAACGCGGGCAGATTTCCGGCCAACTCCAGGGCTCCCGCGGCCCCCATTGCGTGCCCAATGAAGCTCTTGGTGTTGTTGATGAACGTTCGCGGGCTACCGCCGAACACGCTCCGCATGGCCTTGCATTCCTGCTCATCACCGGAAGTTGTGCCCGTCGCGTGAGTGCTGACAATGTCGATATCGTCAGCATTGAGCCCTGCCTTGCGGAGGGCCGCATGCACGCATTCCGCCTGGCGAGTGTCGTCCGGCAGGACAAAATCCTTGGCGTCACTGTTCATCGCGTAGCCAACGAGCTCACCGTAGATTTTGGCGCCGCGACGACGGGCGTCATCCAGCCGTTCTAATGTATAGAGGCAACCGCCCTCGGCCACGACAATCCCGTTGCGAGCCATATCAAAAGGTCGCGATGCGCGCGTAGCGTCATCATGGCAGGCCAAAGCTCCCTGGCTGCGAAAACTGGCGAAGATTCCAAACGTGTGCGTGCTTTCAGAGACTCCACCACAGATAGCCAGATCGCATTCGCCCAGCCGTAGCATTTGTGAGCCCTGGATCAGGCCCGCATTCCCTGCCGCGCACGCCGCTCCGATGGTGTAGTGCGGCCCAGTGACTCCCAGGTTAAGCGAAATCTCGCCAGCAGGGTTGTTAGCCACCGTGCGAGGATTGTGATGGTGCGACCAAAACTTGACGTCGTAGTCGTAGCCGGCAAGTTCGTAGATTTCGTTTTCAGTTTCGACGTTGCCATGCTCGGTCACGCCGACATAAATCCCTACTCGGGCGGGGTCCAAGTCGTCCAAGTGAAGGCCGGAATCCGCCATGGCCTCGGCAGCACAGTAGATCCCCACGCTTCCCGCCCTGGTCCCCCGGCGGCGATCCTTCCGCTTTTGGTGCCGAGTTTCCTCAAAGTCACACAGACCGGCGTGCGTTTGGCCGACGTAACGAATCTCGTAATCTTGCACTCCGCTTTGGCCGTCCAGCAACGCCTGGCGGTATTCGGCCAAGCTGTTCCCGTTGGGAGCCGTCAGCCCGATTCCGGTGATGACGATGCGATCTCGATCTTCAACCGTTTGGGGCATGTTAATCCGGAGTAGGAGAGGGAGCGCCACAAACGCTCGAAATTACCTCTCCACGCGGAGATTGGCAACCTGCCATGTGGGGCGCGGAGGAAATCCTCGCCTGCCTGGCTTCACACGAACTTACAGAAAGCGAAAATTGACTCGAAGGTGTGGCGGTGCTAGTTTCGACGCGTAGGCATTTAGGAGTAGCGCTGATGGACAGTAATATTTCGCCAGACTCTTTGTTCAAGAGTGCTCTGCAGCTCTCCGAAGAGCAACGGGCAACATTGGCCGCAATGTTGATCGAGAGCTTGCAAGAAGAGACTGACGATGAGATCCAATCGGCTTGGCGGCTGGAACTTCAGAAACGCGTTCATGACCTAAGGTCAGGTGTTGTCCAAGCTGTCCCCTGGGAGAAAACTCGTGGCAAGCTTGGACTTGCCGATGAGTGAGCGTAGGGTTTGGCTGCATCCGGAAGCAGACGCGGAAGCTATCGCCCGTACCGGTGGTACATGGAGCGAAGTACACACGCCGCCCCCGATTCAGCCAGCGGCTTGACGTTTCCACTTCTAATTCCCCAGCTCGTTTACCAGCTCCTTCGCTCCGTAAATCTTGGTCAGCGCCTCCTTGATGCCGGCGGAATGAACGCTGACCGCCCGGGCGACTTCATCTGTATAGGCAAAACCCAACACCAACGATTGGATGTTGCCGTCAAAGATGATGCCGACAACCTCTCCTTGGCGATTGATGACAGGACTGCCGGAGTTTCCGCCGATGATGTCCGCTGTACAGACAAAGTTGAACGGCGTATCAAGGTTGAGCTTATCCTTGTTTTCCATCCAACTCTTGGGTGGAGCAAAGGGAGCCTCGAAGTTGTGGTCGGCCGCGTGCTGATAAGTACCACCGATTTTTGTGAAAGGGGCGACCTGCTGGCCGCCAAGCTCATACCCTTTGACTTCGCCAAAAGCCAGTCGCAACGTGAATGTCGCGTCGGGATAAACGGAATCACCATACGCGGCAAACTGCGCCTCCGCGATCTTGGCGTACGCTTGCTCCTGCGGTTCGATGACCTTTTCCTCGTACACTTTGCGGACAGCACGGGCGCGGGAATCAACCAGCTTGGCCAGCAAAATCAGCGGATCGGTTGAGTTCTCAATCGCCTGCTTGCCCCCTTCGCGGAGGCTTCGTCGGTAGGCAACATCAAACAACCGCGTCCCGTCAATGAGCTGCGCCGCGCGATCTGTTGGCGACATACCTCCGAGAACCTCTTGGACGAAGGGATTATCGCCGCCGGCAATTTCCATCAAGTAGCTCAAGGAATCGGCCAGCTCGACCTTCTCAAGATCGGAGTAGAGAGGCGCCTCAGAAAACAACGCCTGCTCCAAGGAGGGAATCCCGGCGTCCGCGTACTCTCGCAGGCGCTGTGCGTTGGGAAGTTGACTTTCATCCGCCAGGCGCACCAGCGTACGGGCGATGTCGAACGTACGAGAGTTGAATGCGCGGCCTTGTTCATAAAGCGTGTAGTCATCGCGAATGGTTAACAGCACGCTGAGCGTCTCTTTGATTTGAGACCAAGGGTCGCCAATCGTGGCGCTGAGTTCCGCGTTTGAGCGGACATGGCTCCTCAATGAATCTTCCGCCTCCTGCTTGGCCAACATCACGGACGGGCTTTGCAGTCCAGCCAAACCTCCCAAGCGCGCCTTGCGACTATTCTGCATGCCAAACAGGTCGTCGCGCGCCTGACGGGCGTTCTCCGCGCTTTCGTTCGAGTAGATGTTCAGCATCACCTCATACCGACGCAGCAGGTTGAGAACATCCGGCAGAGACACATCGCGGAGATATTTCAAGTGATCGACCGTGTACATGCGGTCCGTGCTGCCCGGGTTGCCGGAGACAAAGACCAGTTCGCCCGGTTCCGCTCCGGCTTCACTCCAACTGAGGTAATGCTCAATCTTGACGGGCTTGTCGTCTTCGTAGACACGGAAAAACGCGACATCCAGGCACCAACGGGGATACTCAAAGTTATCGGGATCACCGCCGAAGAAGGCGATGTCCTGCTCAGGCGCGAACACCAATCGCACGTCTGTGTATTTCTTGTACCGATACAGGTGGTAGCGACCGCCTTGGTACAGGGTGATCACGTCGCTCCGCAGGCCGGTCTTCTCAAGAGATTCCTGCTCGATGGTATTCATCGCGGCACGGCGAGCCTGCTGGGCCGCGGCGGCGGACATCCCCTCTTTCACGGCTGCGTTGACCTGGGCGGTCACATCCTCCGTGCTTTGCAGCACATTGAGTTCCATATCCAGGCATTTGAGTTCCTCATCACGCGTGCGCGCGTGAAATCCATCTTTGAGCAAATCGTGCTCGGCCGTGCTTAGCTTTTGCAGCGCGTCCGCGCCCACGTGATGGTTGGTCATGACCAGGCCGTTGGAAGAAACGAACGAACCTGACCCGCCGACGTTGAAACGGACGGACGCTCGTTGAACGTGCTCCAGCCATTCTTTCGTGGGCGTAAAGTTGTATTTCTCCTTGAGCAACTTGACGGGCGGGTTGGAAAACAGCCACATCCCTTCGTCAGTGGATGCCGTCACGGACGGGTTGCCGTCCAAGGCGAGAACCGACACGGCCAACAATGCGATAACCAAGATCAAGCGGCGAAACATAGTCATCCTCAGGCAAAAGGGGAGTGGCTCGGCAGCGCACTTCAAGCGGCACGAGAATCCATTTGTGCGCCCGACATGATCGGCGATTTGCGGTCATTTTGGCAAGTCTCGGCGCCAAGAATCTCGCTGAGTGTTTACGAAGGAGCCGGCAACGCGACAAGCTCAGCGCGAGCGGGGCGATGTAGAGATGCACCAATGCAGCGCCACAGCGCACCATTTCGACACGCGTGGCCACATCAAGTTGAGACTTGCTTGAACGTGTTGTTCAACCGTCGCGCGGTGGTCTCAAACAACAATCAACGGTTGCGGTACTTAGGCGGCTTGATCTCCACGCTGACATCCTGCCGCAAGAATTGGCAGACGCCGCCGAGATCTTCGCACACATTGTAAAGCGCGAAAGCCGACAGCTTGACCGGCGCAGTGATGGGTTTGTCACTGCGAATTTCGACGCTCAACCGGCGGACTTCGTTGGTTTCCGCCGCGTCACCTTGTGGCGCTTCCAACAATTGCTGGGTCACCTTCCAGCCTTCGGGAGGATCAATCCACAGCCGCATGGGTTCCGCTTCGTTGTTCCAATGGGCTTTCAGTAACTGAGCTGGGGTAAACTTAAAATGGATTGTGGCGACAACGCCCTGACGGTCTGACGTGGAGACGACGGTCGCTTCGGTGGCAATCAAGCCGGCCGTGTCGCGCAGAATCTTCGCGTCAGGATCGGGATTCGTCGCGGAAGCCTGTTCGCCAAATTGACGGGCCGGCCGCGCAATTTCCGCAGGTGAAAGAGGAGCCCGCAGGGCAATTGGTTCTTCGCCACGAGCGGAAACGTCCGCCTGCGCCGTTTCCACCCAGTCATAAAATGGATACGGCTTGATCAACCGCGGACCATACTGCTGAATCCTGCGCCGCCAGATATATTGGTTGGGTTCTTCCGCCAGTGCCGAATTCCAGAAATCGATCGCCTGTTGAAAGTCGCTCGACTGGCCGCGTGGTGTCTCGTAACGAGCGCGGTGCGCCACGCCGAGACGGAAGCGTGTCAACGGGCGTGGCCAGAGTTGTTCCGAAAGCTCGTACGTGGCGATCGCCTTGTCATCGACGTTTTCTTCCGACCAAAGCATGAGGCCATCGGCATAGCCCCGCGCGATGTTGGCAGCACGCTGCTTTCCAACATCAGCGACCAGCGCGTCTGTCGCCGCTTGAGATTCAAAGTGTTTCGCGAAATCTTGCCAAGCGTCGATATCGGCAGTGAACGCCGGCTCAACCTCGGCGGTTGCGTCGTCAGCGAACTCTTTGTTCAAAAACTCATCCGCAAACGTCCGGGCGTTTGCACGTGTGGATCGAACAATGCCGTGTTCGTCGATGGCCACAAACATCGGCACAGCCGCCGTCTCGATGACATTGATGGGATCGTGCAGAATTGGCCATTGCAACTGCTGCCATTGCGCGTACAACCGCGTGCGGTCCGGGTGCTGCTCTTGCACCACACCCAACATGACCAACTGACCGGATTCAACAGCTTCCTTCATCGCAGCGTGCCAGACCGGCACGTGACGTCGGCAGCCCGCTCACCAACTGGCGAAGTGGATCAGCAGCACCTTTTTGCCGCGATAGTCCGAAAGTGAAACCGGTGTCCCGTCCGCCGTGTTGGGCAGCGTGAAGTCCGGATGTCGTTGGCCAACCCGCGGGCGATACGGACGCTTCGCGCCAACTTGTTGAGCGATGGCTTCTTCTGCAACGCTTCCTGAGGTCAACGTCGCGACCAAAATCGCCACCGTGATGGCGCACCGTGAAATGGAGGAGTTCATGCAGGTTCTCATGAGTGGCAAGACGGAGACTTGAATCGAAGGCGAGCGGTGCGGGTGCATTGTAGCACGCCGGAGGAATGCTGTGCGTAATCGTCGTCACACTGGTGCCCCCCTGTGGGGGCAGGCATGAACCCGCGGCTGAGGCTGGTGCAATGATCCCAGAGACTTCGATCGTGCAAACTTGGCGTCAACGATCGAATCACGAAGTTGCGCTTGCTGGCTCCGAGACTTGATGCAGATACGGCGTCGCATACTTACCAGGCATTAGAGCACCTGTCCGATTGCGGTTCCGTTCGCCCAGACGGACGCGGTCAAGTCATCCTGAGCTGGTGGCCCACACCCACGCTCTC
>JALCBR010000153.1 GCA_028066245.1 Pirellulales bacterium
ATTACCTCGCCTGCTCACCCTACAAGTTTTTTGGACCGCACATGGGCGTGTTGTGGGGACGGCGAAATCGCATGGAGGAAATCAGCGCTTACAAAGTTCGTCCCGCGCCAGATGACCTGCCAGGAAAATGGATGACCGGCACGTTGAGCTTTGAAGGTGTTGCGGGGACACTGGCCGCGATCAACTACCTCGCTGCGCTCAGTGGGCAGGACTTTGACGCGCACGCCTCAGGGACTTCCGCTTCGCGGCGTCAAGCGTTGTTGAACGCCTTCACGAAGATCGCCGCCTATGAACGTCCGCTGCTGTTAGAGTTGTTGGCCGGCTTGGCCGAAATTTCCGCGATCAAAGTCTGGGGGATCACGGATTCAGAGAGAATCTCCGAACGCGTTCCAACGGTGTGTTTCACGCACGAGAGGTTCACGTCGCAAGAAGTCGCTCGGTACCTAGGTGATCGTGGCATTTTTGTTTGGGATGGCAACTACTATGCGCTCGCGCTAACCCAATCCCTGGGGTTGGAACCAGAGGGCGCCGTTCGTGTGGGGATCTTGCATTACAACACGAGCGACGAAGTGCAACGTCTACTGGCTTCGCTGCAGGAGTTGGATGCGCAATAGCGGCAATCTCAGCATATGGGGGATGAGACCACTGAGCGTCAGGCGACTGCGCCGAGTCGCTCCATGATCCACCGATTCACATCTGCGAGCATTTCCTTGCTGAGTGATTGCCCGCAAGGATACTGCCGGAGCGTGATGTCCAATCCAGCAGCGTGGAACAGACGAAGATCCGCGCAAGCGTCTTCTGCGGGGTAGACATCACTTTGTTCGCCATAGAGCATCAAGACTGGCAAGTCGCGAGATTCTGCCAGTCTGGCAAATGGCCTCCGTCCACTGGGAAAACCACCACAGGCGGCGATCACGCCCGCAAATCGCTCTGGGTGAGCAAATGCCAGGCGGTAGGCCATCGTCGCGCCGCTATCAAAACCCGCCAGGAAAACGCGGTTTTCACCGATGTTAAACCGGGCCTCTGCAAGCTCCACCGCGCGCAGAACGCGGATTTCCGCGGCGTTTACCTGTTTCTGTGACCAACGGTGGCCGAACTTTCGCTTCGTCACCGGCTGCGTCCCGCGCGGGGCCACGGCCACAAAATTCTGCATGCTAATGTGCGGCATCACGCGCCGGGCGTCCGATTCCGAGCCGCCGTTTCCATGCAACCACACGATCAACGGGTATGCATAGTCAGGCTCATAATGCAGCGGCCCAAACAAGCAGACGTGATCTGATGTATCTCGCGGAATCCGCGAAGCCGCATTAGACAACGCAGGCGTTTCTTCCGTGTGTAACGTGGTTCCCCTGCGATGCGACCGCTCCATCCAATGCTCCCAGTCACTCAGAAGTCCATTTCCGAAGGAGAACCCCGCTCATGCCCTTGCTTGAATATTCACGCATTCTCTCGGCGCAGCAAACCGGACTGTACGTCCAAGCGATTCAACGTGTCAACGCGAGCAGAAATCGAACGATAAACGGTCACAATATCGCTGATAGCTTTGCTGTTGTAGGACAGCGTTATGTCAAGCTCTTCATCACCGACACGAGTTCCTTGACAGCGTTGATGCTATTTTGGAAGTCGGCGTTTTCGCTCTCGCTCAGATCAAGCTCGATAATTCTTTCGACGCCGCAGGCACCTAAAACGACAGGAACGCCCACATAGTATCCGCCAACGCCGTATTCTGTCTCACAATACGCGGCTGCCGGAAGCACCCGCTTTTTGTCACGAATGATAGCTTCGCACATTTGTGCAACGGCCGCAGCCGGGGCGTAGTAGGCGCTGGTTTTCAGCAGGTCGACGATCTCCTTGCCGCCATATCGCGCTCGTTGAGTGATCTCCTCAAGGCGATCTTTCTTGATCAACTTAGTGACGGGAATGCCGCCCACGGACGTGTAATTGGGAAGCGGCACCATCGTATCTCCGTGCCCGCCCATCAACAGCGCGGAGACATCTTCTACGCTGACCCCGAGCTCCATCGCGATAAACGTACGGAATCTCGCGGTATCCAACACGCCCGCCTGACCCATAACTCGCTGTGGCTCAAAGCCGGTCACTTCCAGACAACGTTGTACCATGGCGTCCAACGGGTTGCTGACGACGATCACAATCGCGTTGGGGCTGGTGTTCTTCACTTCCTCAGAAACGATACCCATGATCTTGGCGTTGGTGGCCAAGAGATCATCACGGCTCATGCCGGGCTTGCGCGGACTTCCGGCGGTGATCACGACAATGTCGCTGTCTTTGGTATCGGCATAATCGCTGGTGCCAGTGATCTGGGCATCAAAGCCCATGATGGGCGAAGATTCCATCAGATCGAGAGCCTTGCCGGCGGGCATGTCACCTGCGGCTGGAATATCGACCAGTACGATATCGCCGAGTTCGGCCCCAGCACACCAATGAGCTGCGGTTGCGCCGACGTTACCGGCTCCCACAATTGTGATCTTTGCGCGTCGCATGTTTGCGTCTTTCTTGTTTTGCAGGTGGAATGAGCTTCCATCGCTGGCAAAAGTCGAGTGCGTCAGCCAGCAACGGTTATTGGTGCGACAAGAGGTGTAACCACTCGTGAGTATCGAGTTTGCCTGGATGAAGTCAAGCAGCGTGTGAAATCGACACAAGGAGATATCTAAGTGCTACGCGGTGATTCAGCTGCGTGAAGGCTTCGGCTGTACGTTTCAGTAGAGCAGCTGCCCGCTTAACTCTCTCTCAGTTTTGTTAACTCTGCGTCGAGCGCAGCGATTTCCTGCTCTAACCGGGCAGGTTCTTCCGGATCGTCTGGCTGCTGCTTGGCGCCAGCGAGTTGTTTGCGCAGCGATTGCAACTTTGTCTTGATCACGTCCATTCGCTTCTTGGTTTTCTTATCCATGATGCATCTTCCCAAGCGAGAACCAGCCGCCAAAGTGGCTACAGCAATCTGCAATAGCAAGTATTATACTGGCCGTCACGTTGTGGCGGGATGCCTTTCGTCGGAGGTCCGCTATGAAATCCACTTGCCATCTCCCTGTCTGGCCTTTGCGATGAATTCCTATCGATCTTTAATGTGGTCGCTTGCTCTTCGTGGTTTCATTCCGCTTGCCGCCTTCGGATCGTCCTTTGGCAACGCGCTTTCTGCGCAGGAGTTGGGGCTGCCGCCAACGGTCGCCGTGGGTGCAAAGCTGACTGAGGTCTATTCCGGCGACGGTTTCTATGAAGGCCCCATGTGGGACCCCGCCAGCGCCAAGTTGTACTTCTCCGGGTTCTATGACAACAACACGTCCCTCCGTGTGTTGCGGCTGGAAAAGCCAGGCGATGCGGTGACCTGGGAGGGGAAGTCGCAGGGCGTCAACGGTACATTCCTTTCGCTCGACGGTCGAATGCTGGGCGCACAAGGGAAAGCCAAGGCCATCATCGATTGGCGACTTGGTGAAGATGGCCCAGTCGATCAAAAGACCTTGTATCAAAGTGACGCGCTCAACCAGCCCAATGATATTTGCCAAACGGCTGACGGACGGATCTACTTCACCGATCCAAACTTTCAAACACAACAAAGCGGCGTCTACCTGCTCAAAGACAGCAATGCGACGAAGATTATCAGTAACATCCCAGCGCCCAATGGAATCATCACGTCGCTGGACGGTCGCACACTTTACATCAGCGACAGTGGAGATAAATTTTGGCGTTCCTATTCCTTGGATGATCAAGGAATGCCCGGCAAAGAAGAAACATTCTTCAAGCCGGAGGTGACGAATCAGAACAGTCCCGACGGAATGACAATCGACGCCGGCGGCAACCTGTATCTAACCGGGCGGGGCGGAGTGTGGATGGTTTCGGCGGAAGGCAAGGCTTTGGGTTTTGTGCCAATTCCCGAATTTTGCTCGAACGTGACCTTCGGCGGGCCCGATGGCAAGACGCTCTACATCACGTGCGAGGGCAAGTTATACAGTTTGCAGATGACCGTAACGGGACATGGCGATAGCCCAGCTCCGACAAAAATAGTGACAACTTTGACGTCCCTTTGAAGGTCAACCTTAACGTATCGTTTGTTATCTGCGGTAGCCACTCTGGCGCTGTAGTCGTTTCTTCCTTAGCAAGTATTCGCCCAAAGCCTCATGCCTAAGCGCCGGGAAAATCAACGCAGGTTTACCAAGCCTAAGCCGGCGGTTGGGTTGAAGGAACTGAGCGATGGGAATTGGGAATTCGTGCATCCAAAGTGCGCCGAAGAGCGGGCAGATGACATTGAAGATGTCGAACAGATGTTGGCGATGGGCGAATTTGACGTCGCCCGAGATGAACTCCGCTGGCTGCTCTCCGAGTGCAGTGAGTTTATCACGGCTCACAAGATGCTCGGTGAGATCGCTATGGGAGATGAAGATCTCAAGCTCGCCCGCGCTCACTTTGGCTATGCGTATCACGCTGGCAATCTAGCACTTGAACACGCCAGCGTGGCAGCTGGATTGTTGTATGACCTGCCGGCCAACCGCGATTTCCTGGAGGCCGCCAAGGGGCTTGCCTGGAGTTTGCAGCAACTGAACAAAGTCGATGAGGCGCTGCGCATTGCGGAGCAACTTGTGCAACTTGATCCCAGCGATCCACTCGACGTGAAAAGCTGGATCACCGATTGGAAAGCCTGAGCCAGCGATGCGAGGTGGAATCGCGAGAGCGCTTTCCATGATTCGTGTGGTGTATCCGCAGGGCGGAAGCAGGCTTGGTATTCTTGGGGCGGGAGTTGCCGAGTGTGTTTCCAACGGGGTGACGGTGCGGACAGCCCGCAGCGCCCAGAGACTTTGCTGGATGGCAGACGTTGGGTCAGCAAGGTCCATCCAAAAGACCTTGTTCCGTTAGATCTGATTCACCATCTGGAAACAGGCGTAAGTACGTTGATCGATGAAGGTGGAATTGGTCGGCTAACATCTGTCGATCTGAAATGAACTTCGTCTCTTGTATTTCAGCGACAGTTTTCCGCAGGCAGTCGATCAACAAGTCGCTAGCGGCATTTTGCTTGTCACGGTTGTACCAGATTTCAGCGAGCATGCTCATTTCTGCTGAAAAACTGGATCCTTCAATTCCATTCCATAACTTCACGAGGAATGGCTCGGCAACCTTTATGTCGCCCGCTCTAAACGCAGCACTGCCGAGCTTGCAGTAGCCGAGATTGTGATCCCAATGGGGGGCCAACAATGCAATCAATTCAAGAACTTCCTTTGACCGACCTCTGGAAATCAATGCGTCCACGTAGGCGTCGAAGTTCCCTCCCAAGGCGCTGAAGGAGTCGAAAACTTCATCTCTTATCGATTGATCCGATTCAACGGCAAGTTGAAGGAAGCAGCCATAAACGCGAATAATCGAGTCAGACCTGTTGCTTCCGGATTCAACGAGCGCATTGATGTATTTTTCAAAGTCGAGTGCCAAGAGGCCATGGTTACCCACTAATTCAACC
>JALCBR010000019.1 GCA_028066245.1 Pirellulales bacterium
GCCCTTCGCTATCCACGGTGTAGTGCACATCTCGCTGAAGTGTCTCTGCTCGCAGGGCTTGCTCTATGTATTCCGTCCATGTCCTCTGCAACAGTTCGACGTCATAGGTCGAGTCGCAATCGTGGATCAATTGTTCCCCTTCGCTCGTAAGTCGAACTCCACTCAATGCTGCCGACGCACGGAAGTGAGTTTCTGGGTCTAGTCGCAGCGCAACCTTCCGCGCGGCTCTACAGACGTCAGCGTCAGCAGCTGGAGAACCGCTGGCTTGGCTAAGCACAAGCGGTGATGCCGCATCGTCCAGCAAGACATTGTCAATCTCGTCGATGATTGCGTAGTACAGGCCGCGTTGGAGCAAAGAAGCTCGATGATCGCTAGGCGACGTGCCGGAAATCAGGTGCTCCCCTAACTGTCGTTGCGATTCCGCACGAAGTGAGAGTTGGTCTCTCAAGTAATCAAAACCAAACTCATGCCCCGGACCATAGGTGACATCGCACTGGTAGGCCTCTTGCTTGCGGGATGCGTCAGAGTCGGTCGAGAGCAACCCTGCTCGACCTCCCAATAAACGAAATGCTGGCAGCACTAGGTCAAAATCACGGCTGGCGAGATAGTCATTAGGAGTCGCGATGTGCACTCCGCGACCAGCTAAGGAGTGCAGATAGGCCGCCGGCGCGCACGAAAATGTCTTACCTTCCCCCGTTTGCATTTCCGCGATGTTTCCGCCCGCCAACGCGAGCGATGCGCGGATTTGGACATCATACAGTTCAATCCCGCGCGAACGGCGTAGAGCTTCCGCCATCAGCGCAAAAGCAAGAATGCGGCACTCGTCTGAATCAACACCTTGCCGTGCCGCCATGAGCTTCGCGGAATGCCCTCGTGCACATAGATCCTGAGGAGAATCTGCCTTGAGGGAATGCCACCGAGTACGAATCGATGGGATCAGCTTGTCAACGGCGCCTAGCTGTGGAAGGGCTGCTTTTTTTGCAAAATCAACACACTGCGAGAGAAACGGCATTGCTAAACAGGTGCCCCAGAGGCGAATGGAGAATTGTGGTATGTCTTGGCAATTGACTGATGTGCTTATTAAGGTCCAACTGGGCGAAGGAGTGTTCCCAACTCGCTTTTCAACTGAACCAATGCCATCGCGTAATGAGCCTGAGCTCGTACCGCCTGGGCTTCCTCGTCGGAAACGCGTTCTTGTGCGTCGAGCAAATTTTCCAGAAGTTGCGCTGCAGAATCACCTTCACCTGGAAGAACGGACCATCGGTCTTCCAGGTAAGCTGCTTCTGCCTCAAGAGCTTGGACTGCAGCCAACTTGCTTGCCATCTCGCGATAGCGCGCACGCGCGGCGTGCACCGCGACCTCGACGGCGGTGAGAGATTCTTCAACCACCAAACGGTATTGGTTCGTCGCACGCGCCATCTCCCAGCGTCGCCGGTCAGCTTCCGCAAGTGCCGTTCGATTTCCCAAGGGAATCTCGAATTCCAATCCAAGGTTCACCGACGGGCGGCCTTCAGAGAACTGATCTCCCAATGCATGCCCAGCGTCGGCTTCAGCAGCGAGCCCGGCGACATAGACGCTGGCGACAAAATCAAGTTTGGGCAGGATATCTTTCTGGGCCACACCCAACTGCACGGCGGCAGTTCGAACCCCGATGATTGCTCGTGAGATGTCTGAGCGGTTGATCAAGGCGATGTGAAGCGAATCTGCCATGTCAACCTGCAATGGTTCTAGCAGCGGGCTCGTCTTCGGCATCAACTCGCGCGCACCGGCTTGAACCAAAAGAGGATCGTTGACGAGAAGTCGCAGTTGAGACTCCCATGTTCGAATGGCGGTCTCAGCGCGGACCACTTCCCCTTTCCGCCGGGCGACAGCTCCGCGAGCGCGAAACACTTGACGCTGAATAGCATCAACACTGCGGCGCTCGCCCAAAGTCCGCAGAACTTTTTCAGCACGGCGCAACAGCCGTTGCTGTTGCAAGAATTCCGCGCGAGAGCGATACAATTCCCAGTAGGCTTCTGCAACCTTGACAAGGTGTGATTCCAGCAGTGTGGCAACTTCCTCAGTTGCTTTGTCAACTTGGAACTGCGCGAGAACAATCTGGCTCTCGCTCTGTATCCGTCCGGCGCCCTTGAGCAGCGGTTGAGTGACCTGCAACTCCAGTCGAGTCGTTCGTTGAGGGTTAGGCAACAGAAAACGCGAATTGTTGTTTTGTGTTCCGAATCGTTGCGCCAGCTCAAGCTCACCGCCATAGGGCGTACGCCGTTTGACTCCTGCATCCAATGACCAGTTGCGATCAGTGAACCGGTCATCATTGTTTCCTGTCGTCAGCGTATTCCCAATTGGATCGCTGACATCACTGTATGTCGATTCAAGAAACGTGCGCCAGTCAAATACGGAATCTTGCTGAGCTAATTCCGCCTGCCGAATATGTGGCGTAACGGACACAACACGAACGTATGATGAAAACTGCAACGCTGCGGCACTGAGTTCATCAAGCCCAATGGGCACCCCGGCGGATTGTGGTTGCAGCGGAGTTTGAACAAGCTCGTCCCACCAAGGCTGTGAGGGGGGAGGAAACTCCAATCCACCGGTGGCGAATCGTTTGTCTGCCGCAACGATGCCAGAAATCCAAGGCTGTCGCTGATGAGATTGCGGCACATGGGAATCGGTTTGTCGGGCGGTCTGCTCGCGATGCCGCGCGGGGACATTTGCCGCTGTGCGATCGATGGGCCCGCTGTTTAGTATGCTGGGCTTTGTCGACAGAGATTGCCGATGCAAGGGCGGTAACTTAACAATCGTCAGCGTGCGTTGCTGGCCATAGCGTGGACCAGTGTGCGCGTTTGCAGCTGGTGCAGGTGGGACCGCGGCGAGAGATTCCTGATGGTGGCGAATGACCGAAGGCACGCGTCGGACGTCGTCGAGTCTGCTTGTCGCCTGCGGTTTCGCTTGGCTACGGGACGTTCGGTGAGATCTCGAACCAAGCATGCTTGGACGGTTAAACAGTTGCCCCGATGATTGAGAAGATGCTGAACGCGTTGCCGCTAGAGTCAGCAACAGAATCGTCGCTGCCGCCAGAGCGCAAATTGTTCGATTCCTTTGGCCTGCGGATCGCATGGAGCCTTACCTGGACCGACGCGTCGAGCATATATAGAACGAGCTTAGCTAGCTTTCTTGCAAAATCGCTATGTTGAACCTTGCGAACAGTGTGCCCACAAACAGCACCTGCAGTTACAAGAACGCATTACCTGCTACTGCAAGCGGAAGCGCGCATGCCAAATGAAAATCGTAGTTTTGTGCGTGAAACCAGAGCAATTTCGAAATCAGCCCGCTGAGCCGGTTGTTCAGGTTGTTCATGGCAGGCTGACTCTGCCAGCATGCAGGAATATGGCGAATATGCAGCGTCCCAGAGGAACTAAGCGAGAAGCGAGCGCAGCCCACCCGGGCTGCTGGAAGGCCGGCCATCATGGATGTGACTCGTGAGCTCGCTTCTTGCAAGCCTTGTTTGCAAGATCTCCGCTTCTCACTCATTGCCACTTACAACTCCACGCGTTCGCCTTGCTCGGCGATGTGGAATCCGGCATCACGAATCTGTCTCGCGGCTTCACTTCCTGAGCGCAAGGCATCATTCGTGTGGTTGAAGTGAATGAAACGAATCTTGGCCTTTCCTTCCGCTGGAAGATTCGCAAATCGAGACATGCTCTCAATGATGAACGGGTGTGGGATTTCTGACATGTCGCGCCCAGGCAGTTCGTCACCGTCAAAGAAAGATCCATCCAGGAACGCAACGTCCACAGTCGCAACCACGTCTTCCACTCGCCGATCCCACTTTTCCCATTTGTCAATGTCCGGCAAAAACAGCACTCGACGATTGGGTCCAGCGATCAAATAGGCCACCGTTTCGGAATATTCGCCCCGGTGAGGCACGTGAATGGGTGTAACGCTGATTGTCGGCGAGAGGTCCACAGCTTTGTCACTCTCCAACGGGCGGATGTCGATGTTATCCAAAGACACGAGCTGGCTCCACGGGCCATTTTCTGTG
This sequence comes from Pirellulales bacterium, assembly GCA_028066245.1. GTDB lineage: Bacteria > Planctomycetota > Planctomycetia > Pirellulales > S012-138 > CALJLD01. The sequence continues at coordinate 4,040 of JALCBR010000019.1, forward strand.
AGGAACGCCTGCATTCGTGGCATAGCGTAAACGGGGATACAGTCCGCACCGATGACTTCACGGCCCAGGTGAATCAGACCGGCGTAGTGGCCAATGTGTGCGTGCGTGAGCAAGATTCCGTCTAGCCCCGGTGGAGATCCTGCAGGAGCGAGTTTATCCAACATCTGTAGTTGTTCGGGAAACTCTGGCGTACATTCCACCATCCACCGCTTCTGCGCCTGTTGATCGACAATCGCCAGGCAAACCGGATGGCGACGTTGCGTAGGATCTTGCCATGCGGAACGGCAACATTCCTTCTGGCATGCCGCCTGTGGATATCCAGCATCTTGCGTAATGCCCAACACAGCCAAGAAGGGCCCGTTCTTGGAGCCATCAAGTGGAGTGAAATCACCTTCGGACTGTTTCGTCTCGTCTAGGCTCTCTGTCGGCGGCACACCGGCGTTCACACTCGACGACGTCTGCGGGAGCTGTTGATCGCCGCAGCCAAGGGCTAAGGGGAACGTGATGAAGACTGTGAGAAACATCAGAACGGAATTGCGAAAATAGATCATCGTATTCCTCGCGCTAACGTTATGTTCACGACCCCGCAGGAGATTCCTCTTTTCGCCATGTCAGGCCACTGGCAGGCTGTGTCACCTTGCCGAGAAGCTCATCCACGCTGAGCTGTAGACGCTCCAATCGGGCGGAGAATTGTTTGATCCCGAGGATGCGGTTTTCCAGTCCGGTGAAGAGACCGGTTGCGGGAGCCTCTGTGTTCCAACGGTCGGCCAAGGTATTGATCTCACGCTTGAGACCACGTCGCAAGCGGCTGAGAAACATCCAAACGAGTAGCATACTCCAGACGAGCAACCAGAAAGCCGCCTGCAGGAAGAAGGGCAAGCCCTCAATTGGCGGAGCGGTTTCAACGTCAACACGGCCTACCATGGGGCCGATAAGATTTAGCCAAAAGAAGTTTTTTCCCAAATGAAAGACGATCAGCCCAAGCATCGCCAAGAGCAGAACTTCATAACGAACCCGCGTCCACCAATGCGTGTGTTTACCGGCGAGCCGCTTAACGACATCTTGCAGTTGTCCGCTGGCACGTTTGACAAAAGATGCACCGGCGTCAGCAGCTGACTCCTGGAATGTTTCCACACGGAGTTCATCCGTGGATAACCCTGCTTCCTGAGCGTGTCCAGAGACGATGATGGCGGCGGTGCGAAGTTCCGCTTCGTCCCAACTCCAGGCGACGGTTTCCTCCATCGCTTCCACGGCTTCCTTGGTTTTCTTGCTGCCGCGAAGCTTTCGTCCCGCCTGCCAGGCACCCCATAGCGCGAGTTGGCCAGGCGTTCGGACTCGAGTAAGTGCGGCACTGGCCATCAATCCACCAAACCCGTGATACGCGCGGAGTACCAGTGAGAATGGGCTGAATCCAAAACGGCTGGTGACCTCACCCAACAGGCGGCTTTCCCATTGGCGTCGGCTGACAAGGAGCTCTTCACACAGTTGGACGATCAGACGCGATGAGAGTCTCCCACGGTTTTCTGTGATGGCAGCGTCGAGCGAATCAATTGCCGCTTGCCCTACTTTGATCTTGTTTTCGCATGCGGCCAAAGTTTCTTGAACCAGTTCCAGGAAGTTAGCCCGGCGAATGCGGTTGGCTGTTGAACGAGAGAGTTCGCGGTTGAGAAAATCTGTCAGACGCGCGAACTCGCCGCGAGGGGCAATCTCACTTTGGGCATCTTTCAAAGCTTGAACACTATCGACAAAGAACATCTCGCCGACTTGATATTCGTCGGTCAAATGGGCTCGCCAGTCTTCGCGTACGTCTGCGTCTGTATCAGCATGTGTCTGCACAAAGACAATCTTCGCGCCGCTGGCGGCACGCGCAAGCTCCTTATTGACCCGAGCGCTGCGGTACTTCTGCTGTGTGCCGGTGACGAGCAGGACATCGCAATGCGGCAAGAGGTGGCGCAGACGGTCGAGATTCGTGGCGGACGCCTCGACATCTTCGGTCGTATCTGGATCTGGACAGTCCAGCAATACAAGATCCCGCAGTGTCGGGCTTTCGCAGTGATGCACATGCGCTACATTAGCAGGAAGCCCGAGACTCTCTGGCGAGATGTCGGGGCGGCACACCAATTTGGGCATCCGTGTGGTCGGTCGCTCTTTGCCGGAAGATGTCACTTCCTCTCCGGCTAGAGCGTTCACCAACGTACTCTTTCCGGTGCCAGTTCCACCCAATGTAGCGACTACCAGCGGCGCTTCTAGGCGGATGCGCAACGATTCCGAACGAACGACCAACCTGCTCAGGAGGGATTGAGCCGCACGGGCAGGCGGCCAGTCCGGCGTGGAGTCAGCCCAGGCACGGAGTTCCGCCACCGTGGCGTCCACTTCGGCCAGGAGTTCAAGATGGGCCAGCTCTGGAGAGGTCATCAGCTGCGGGATTGATTGGTCGATTCGTGGGGAACTTTCTCTGTTAGCAACGCCCGTATCAACGCAGGCAATCGTACTTCTTACCGTCGATCATCAGGCAGGATCTTAGTCGCGAATGCGTGTGTTGGGTAAGGCCTTGCGCAGCTTTTCGACCCCTGCCGCACTCACTGCCGTATCCCCAAGCCAAAGTTGTTTGAGCGTCGTCAACTTACTGAGATACGGAATCGATTCGTCAGTGATCTTGGTCCGTTGCAGTTTCAAGTCCTCCAATTGCGGTAGTTGCGACAGATGTGCCACACCCAAATCGCCGACATCGGTTCTGAATAAGCCCAGTTCCTTCAAGCTGTGCAACTTTCCAACATGTTGCATGCCAGCGTCTCCGACGCTGCTGAAATTGAGATCCAGCACTTCCAGCTCTTTGAGTAAGTGCAAGTGCGCCAATCCGGCGTCGGTGATCAATGTATTGCCGAGATAGAGTTTTTTCAGTCCCGGCAGCTTCTCAAGTAGGGCGATGTCGTCATCGTTGACAGGTTTGTCTGAAAAATAGACTTGGGCGATGACGCCGCTTGACTGTTCGGCACTGCCGCCAAGGTTCGTGATAGTTTCGATCGTCGGTGGCAGTTCGTCGCCCTCGGCATTGCCGGGGAGCGGCGGTAATGTTCCATCGCCGGTTTTCGCCGTTGAATCTTCTGTGCCCGGGGTCTTGCTAGTTGAGGAATCATTTTCGCCAACCGAATCCTTTGGTTTGCTCGCGTCACCACCGGGCGCATCTGCCGGCCCCTCTTGTCCACAACCGCCCTGGCAGAAGGCCAGCGTTAACGCACAGCAGACGATTGCACGATGGAACATGTTGTGATCTTGGGTTTGGAACGTAACGACTCGCGCGACCGCAAGAGCCTGATAATTGCACGGTGTGGCGAAGCTAGCGCAAAAGTTTCTCCTTGTCTTAGCGTACGGGCGCGGCGCGATTTCGTCCAATCGGACGCGATTCATCCGATATCGCCCGAATACACGTTCCGGCTTATTCCGATTCCATTGCTCTCGGAGTGTGGAGGTTTCGCCTCATCGAGGAAGCAGGGAACTGGATCGGCGCAAAGGCATTGCATCATCACTTTCTCGGGCATATCCGGTTCAAGCGGCAATCTCGGACAAGGTTTTTCCGCAGTCTTTGCGCGCTGATGGCAATCTGCCGTTCGGTCAACAATTAGCGGAGTGTTCCACCAAGCCATTGGTTTCACTATGCATGTGACGCTTGAACGCGTTCCATGGAGAATCCGGATGCGGCCGGATGAATACCGGAGATCGCTCTCCCGGAGATGTCACCAGATGCCGTCTGCCATGATTCATCCCAGCTGAGAGCTTCGGGTGTCGAGCAGGCAATGCTTCGCCCCCGCGGTACAGTAGCTGACGCTGAGGACCCCGCGGTGCGACCGCTGACGAAGAATTCTTCAAACAGCTCGCGCATCCAGAATTGCTCGTGCGTGGTAGGTGGGGCATCGGCAAATCGTTCCGTCCGAGCATCCCAGTCTTGTTGCGAAATAGTGGTCGCGGCATGTTCCCGTAACTTGTCAACCCAGTCGTATCCGACGCCATCAGAGAATTGCTCTTTAGGGCGCCAGAGGGTTTCTTCGGGCAACCAAGGTTGTCGATCATCATCGAATGCAGCACGGAGAAAATACTTTTCCATCCGCGGATGACGACCATCCGGCGTTTGATCCATGTCACACATCTTTTCGCGTGGATCAATGTCCATAACCAAGTCGACAAAGGCTTGATCCAGGAAAGGAAATCGAACCTCCAGACCGTGGGCCATCGGCGCTTTGTTGGCTCGCATGACGTCGAATTGGTGCAGTCGTGTCACCTTGCGAACCAGTTCTTCCTGCATTTCTTTCCCGCTTGGCGCTTTGTGAAAGTACAGATAGCCGCCGAGCAGTTCATCGGCACCTTCTCCCGAGAGAACCATCTTGATACCGCACTCGCGAACTTTACGGGCGAGGATCTTTGTTGGCACAGCCGTGCGAATTTGCTCAAAGCTCTCAAGGTGGCGGACCACAGATGGAACCTCGGCCAGCGCCTCCTCGACCGTAAAGTGAAATTCGTGATGGATGGTTCCCAGGAATTCGGCCATCCGTCGTGCGGCGAGGAGATCCGGAGAACCCGGAAGCCCAATTGAGAAGGTATGGAATTTGTCACTGAAGCTCCGTAGTCCCGACGCTTGCGGGCCCAGCCGAACGGCGATGGACGCGATCAGCGAGGAGTCCAATCCGCCGGAGAGCAACAAGCCACATGGCACGTCACACATCAGCCGTTTGGTAACCGCCTTGATGAGCGTTTCGCGGACAGCTTCTTCGTCAACGGTTTGTTGCGGGATATATCCTGGCTGTTGCCAGGCCGGATCGTACCACTTCTCGCGGCGCAAGCCGTGTTCGTCGTAGATCCACGCATGTCCCGGCGGAACGATCTCGACAGAATCGCAATCGTCAACGAGGGCCTTCATTTCGGAGGCAAACCACAGACTTCCGTCCGCGTGACGACCGAGGTACAGGGGGCAAATTCCGATCGGGTCACGCGCGGCAATCCAAGCTCCCTGCTGCTCATCGACGATGACAAAAGCAAACTGCCCATCCAAGTGGCGTGGAAGGTCTGTTCCGTAAGCCTGCCATGCCGGACCAAAGATTGCACTATCGCAGGGGGAAAGGCCCTCTACGCCAGTTTGTTGGCGAAGCTGGTGATGGTTGTAGATCTCACTGTTGGTGACCCAGGCCAGCCCATCAAATTCGTACGGTTGGGCCCCATCTTCCGGGGAGACGATGGCCAGACGGCGATGTCCAAGCCAAGAAGCTGTGCCTTGCCAGACTCCGCGGGCATCCGGACCTCGATGTTCAAGCCGGTCCAACAACAATTCCGCTCGAGGAGCGTGACCGCCAACCGAGAAAGTTGAATCTGCCTGTAAAATTGCCAAAAAACCGCACATGCCGCGTTCCTTGTGAATGAGTCCGGAACGGGGAAGACACAAAAAAACCCCGTCCTGGTCGGACGGGGTGATTCGCTCGTTTTTTGATTTGAGTCTTGCTCAGGCTCTCAACAAACGGCGACCCCGTCCGCAGCTGCGGTTAGAATTGCGGTTGCCGTTGGAATTGAATCGAGACGTGAACATGACTTTTGAACTCTAGTCTCAGCTCTCACGTAGGACAAGAGAAATCTCGGCCATGCTCGCCCGTTTCTCAAATCTAAATACAATTTAAAGCGATTTTTTCGGCTTACCACGTTTGCAATAGCTTTACATGCATCCGTTGGCCTTGATCAACAAAAGCATCACCGTATAAAGGAAGCATCGACGCAAGGCCGTCGCTAAATCGCTGGATGTGGGTTGCCCTCCGCCACACAAAAAACAAGGAGCCATCATGCCTGATGACTTTCCTGCCTACACATCCCCTCCTGTCCGTCACGCTTCAGATTCCTCGACTGCGCGCGCCCCCGTTCAGCTTGCGCATACGGGCTTGACGTCTCCTGCAGAAACCGGTGCTTCTGATCCGGAAGACTTGTGCCTGGAGGTCGAGGATCTGCTGAAATCGCGCGATGCGACCCTGCTCGCACACTATTATCAGAACGGCGAAATTCAGGAACTCGCACACATCACCGGCGACAGCTTGCAGCTTGCTCGCGCCGCGATGGAGGTTTCCACGTCCACGATCGTCTTCTGTGGCGTGCATTTTATGGCGGAAACCGCCAAGATGCTGAACCCGGAGAAACGCGTTTTACTTCCTGACTTGCTCGCTGGCTGTAGCCTGGCCGAGAGTTGTCCCGCGCCTGCGCTCGCCGAGTTTCAGGTGCAACTGCGGACTCAGGGTGTCCGTTTTGAAACGGTGACTTATGTCAATAGTTCCGCCGGGGTTAAAGCGATTTCTGATTGGGTCGTCACCAGTGGAAATGCCGAGGAAGTCATTCGTCGCATTGACCAAGATGTTGAAATCTTGTTTGTTCCGGACCGTCACCTGGGAAGCTACCTACAAGATGTGACGGGGCGAAAAATGATCCTGTGGAACGGAGCATGCGAAGTACATGAGATTTTCAGCGTTGGCGACCTTCTGAAACTCAAGCGACGGTTGCCGGAGGCCGTGACCATCGCCCACCCCGAATGTCCAGCAAACATTCGCGAACACTCCGACTACGTTGGCGGTACGCGGGGTATGCTCAAGCACGTGGAAAAGTATCGCGATCCCATGGATTTCCTTGTCGCGACGGAAGCCAATATGCTGTGGCAACTGCAAAACGCCACCCCACGGCATCGCTATCATCCCGTGCCTGGGGTGACCTGTGCCTGCAACAAATGTCCACACATGGCTCAAAATACTCTGGTGAAGTTGCGGGATTGCCTGCGAGATGGAACGCCTGAGATTCACTGGCAGGAGAGTTTCACGCAAGCGCGCAAGGTGGTGATCCGTAGCTTCACCAGCTAACGACTGACAGGGAGCGCGAGTGTGTGGGACTCCAACACCCCACACTGGTTGACTAAAGCACTTGGGCAAGAATGCTCTCCATTAATCGTCGATTTGACGCTCCAGGTTGGCCCGTAGGACACTGCTGAATGTTCTTCCGCCGTCGATAGAAACTTCCCGCTCAACGCGGACGGCATCTCCAGAAAGACCGGACCAGGTTTCTTGGAGAATTGTTTCCGCATTCATCCGCATGTCGGAGAACGTAACGACATCGTCACTCGGCATTCCGCTGCACCACTGAAAGCGGTCTTGCAGGTTATCAACGCCGACCGATACCCATTTGTTGCGATTGGGATCGAAAGCTAGCGCCGCGAATGCGTGCTCGTCCCAGCTATAGTCAGCAAGTCGAATCAAGCCTAGGCCTTCAATCATACTGCTGACGGCAACCTCAACGGTCCCTTGTTCCCATTCGCCGGAGTCGGTGATCCGTTCCGCTGTGCCGCTCCAGCAGCCGATTTGTCCGTCGAACAGACGTGACTTGGGAAATGACTTCGCGGATTCAGGCAGTTGCTTAATGGGGAGCGAGCTGGCGTCCGCCGTGGTGGGCTCTTCGCGACGGGTGAAGCTCATGATCCAATTTGTTTCCCAGGTCTGTCCGCCATTCTGACTGTTTGCCTGGTCCCACTGGCAACTGCTCGGTCGAGGTTTGGAAAAAGTGAATCGGGTACCTTTGGGCCCGCCGCCTGGGGGGAAGAACTCGCCGCGGTCTTCACTGAAGACACCATGCATTTGCGAGAATCCGCTGGGGCTGCCGCCGTGCCAGTTGAGCACGATAACCCATTTCTTCAGTTCGTCGTCGTATGTACGAATGCTGAATCCATGCAATCGATGTTGTGCCGTGCCATCCCATTGTTCGAGGATGGCTTTTCCGCCCGCGACCGATTGAATCAAAGCTTGGGCTTGGCCCGTTTCCTGCCAGGCTCCGTTGACGAGATACCGGTTCTGCACATCCCATTCGCCCAGCCAGAAATCGAATTGACGCTCGACATCGGAGGAGATGGGTAGCAAGTCCTCATCTGGCTGATCTTGGCCCAGCAAAGCCGCAGTGTCGCCTGGAGTCGTCCTTGTGGCTGCCGCTGTCGATCCGGTCGTTTCAGAGTCCTCGCCGCAGCCAACGGCAGCAAGCATCGCAAGCATCGCCGCCTGCTGGATTCGATACACCGCAACACATCTCGCTCTCTTCATAGCTCGGTCCTGTTCGGTACGAGAGCCCAAATGATGAAATGGATGCCAATACGTTAGGGCATTGCTGGTGCGTAGTTCCGTACGAAAAGCTACGTGACTCCGGTTTTGGTTCTCGCCGAAGCCACCCGGCGATTGCTCGACGCCATACTCTCGGCAAATGACATTGACGCAAGTCCACGACAGCCCAAAACTGTTCGCGGTTGTTTCTCCCGGAAGATGAGCAACGGGCGCCCGCGTTTAACGGCAGGGTTTGTCGTGGCTCCCCGCACCGACCGTCGCAGCGAAGGATCGAACGATGGACGAAATCCACGAATTCCACAATTTTGGCTCAAAGCTCCAGCAGGTCTCGCTTTTGCCACAAGTGCTGGACTACGTCGCTTGGCAACAGGAAGTTAAGCAGGCGGAAGCTGCGGGCGAACCGGTCCCCCGTGTCCCCGAATGGGCCCCAATCTCGATCAATCTCGATTTGACTACCGCCTGCAACTACCGCTGCGACCACTGCATCGATTGGGATATCCTCAACTCGGGCGTCAAGCACAAAGAAGAAGAGCTTTTCGCCAGTCTGCAGGAAATGGCAGACCGTGGCTTGAAGTCAGTGATCTTGATTGGTGGAGGTGAGCCGACCGTCTATCCGCGATTTGTTGACGTGGTTCGCTACTTGAAGCAAGAACTCAATCAACAGGTTGCTGTCGTTTCCAATGGCGGGAGGAATGATCGCATTCTCGAGGCCGCCGAATATTTTACATCCGGAGATTGGGTGCGGCTTTCGCTGGATTCCGGTAAGGACGAAACATTCCAGGCGATGCACAAACCGCGGCAGCCAGTCACCTTGGATGAGATTTGCGGGTGGGTGCCCAAAATCAAAGATCGCAACCCTGACTTGCAAATGGGGTTCTCGTTTATTGTCACGTGGAAGGGCGCACAACGCGATGACGCCAAAGTGGTTGAAAACATCAACGAATTGCTGACGGCGGCCCAACTCGCCAAACAACACCGTTTTGACTACATCTCCATCAAACCGTTCTTGATCCGCGCAGAAGAAAACGGCTCCGAGGTCATGGACCCAGCGGCCGCTCAAGAAAAATTGAGCGTGATTATCCGAAAAATTAAGTCGGCTGTCGACAAAGCAAGAGAATTGGAAGACAAAGACTTTAAGGTCATTGAAAGCACAAACCTGAAAATGCTGGAAAATGGTGACTGGGAACACTACACCCAGCAACCTAAGCAATGCCACATGCAGTTCTTCCGGCAGGTGTTGACGCCGCATGGCGTGTTCAATTGCCCGGTCTATCGGAGTGTGCCCAATGCGCTTGTCGCCGCCCGCAATGGCTATAGAGATGCGGAGCACGCATGCGAATCGCATCAGAAAACCGGTGAGATCATTCGCCGATTTGACGCAGCCCACGAGTGCCGTGAAGTGACGTGCCTCTATAATTCTGCTAACTGGTGGATCCAAGACTTAATCGAGCGTCCCGAAAAACTCGCCGAACTTCAGGCAACGACTGTCAAAGACGATTACTATCTCTAGACAGTTGGCAACTGTCGACTTGTCTTCATCAAGCGGTGTGTACGGTTCCATTGCCGTCGTTGAGGCAAGCATATGCCTTATTGTCTGCGCGAACGTTCGCCCTACGACGCGTTGCGATCACGTGAAGAACAGTTATCTGGATAACGCTTGAAATCCTGAAAGACCGTCGTTGGGATCAAAATACGCGCGTAGGTTGTCGGGGAGGATTTCCGCTTCTGGTATAAAGTGGACTCGGGCGTTTACGTTGGCCACTAATGTCCCACTTCCACGCGATGTTCTCAGTCGTGGATCGGTCAAATCAACGTCGTCAGGCTTTGTCCAGATGACGGCCATCTCGACAGGCACTTCTATGATCGCTCCGACTTCCTTCGTGGGGTCCGTAACATCGTCCAGGCTAAAGTGACTCTCTTTATCTTCTCTATCAGTCACGTGCTTCCAGATCGTATTGGGGCCGCTGGGGGCAGCAAAGCAGGTGTAGCCTGGAGCGAGATCGAATCCTGGTGACTCGTAATAGACCGGCATGCGCTCCACAAACTTAATGTTGTGTGGGCTGTCCCAGGGTTCGTCGAGGTGAAGTCAAAGTACTCTGCGGCGTTGGGGCCATCCAGGAACGGGAGTAAGTGCACCCGCCAACTCAAGCCAGGCTCACCATCAACAGTAATCGACGCCGGTGGAAAGTGTTGTCTCACATCGTGGAATTCGTACATGGCTATGCCGATGCTATGCAAGTTAATTGCGGCGGTGTTTCGCTCTTTGGCTGATTGAGTGTCGTCCAAGTCCCACCAGATGCCATAGATACCATAGCCAGCTGTGACTACGAGCACGGCAATTGTCGCTATTGCTAACAGCTGTCGTTTTCGAGCACTGTGGTGGAGCGTCAAATTGGTCGAAGCATCTTGCTGCCCGCGTTCTTTCATGAGAGTCTCCTAGAATTGAATTGCGGAAGAACAACTTGCTAGCATCGAGTACCTGGCCGATTGCTGCCTCGCTCGCCAAACGGACGTTGTCAAGTCATCCCGCGGTCGCCAGTTCCGTCAATGTCAGCAGCGGAATCTCAACAAGAAAGCGTTCCAAGGCAACGCGTCGTTTTCGAGGATATCCGGACACAAATTCCTCTCGCAACTTGCTTCGTGAGACGCCAGGTTAGATACTCAGGCGTTCCTGGGCAATTCGATGGCGCTACCCCCCCAAGGTGAGCCCGCCCTCCAGGATTGCCGAACCATTGCGACTTGGCGGCATGGACCGTTGTCGCTTGAAATTCTCTACCGTTGTATGGGAAACCGATGTTTGACTTGTCCAAGATTCAGGCTGCGATCCGTGAGTTTGGCTTTGATGGCTGGCTCTTCTATGACTTCCGCGGCGCCAACGTGCTGGCACGGAGAATCCTCCAAATTCCCAGTGAATCCATGGGATCGCGACGATTCTTCTATCTCGTTCCCGCCAACGGGGAGCCGCAGAAGCTGGTGCATCGGATTGAATCTGGGGCGCTAGATCATTTGCCGGGTGAGAAGCGAATCTATCTGCGCTGGCAAGAGCTACAGAACGCCCTGGGAGAAATGGTGGGGAGGCTGAAGAATGTGGCCATGGAGTATTCGCCCAATAACTCCATTCCCTATATCTCCAAGGTTGACTGTGGAACGGTCGAGTTGGTGCGTTCAACTGGGGCGAATGTCGAGTCTTCAGGCAATCTCGTCCAGCTTTTCGAAGCGATGTGGACTGACGCGCAATGGCGCATGCACCAAGAAGTTTCCGAATTCACAAAAACGGCCTTTGAAAAAGCATGGAAGTTCATTGCTGATTCAGTCCGAGCGAATGGTTCCGTTCGGGAAACAGCCGTGCAGCAGACCATTCTGGATTTCTTCAATGCCAACGACCTGATTTGGGATCATGGACCTATTGTTGGCGAAGGTCCCAACAGTGGGGATCCGCACTATGAACCACAGGTCGGTCATGACGCAGAGATTAAGGAAAACAGCTTCGTGCTGATTGACTTGTGGGCCAAGTTACCTCGCGAGAACGCTGTCTATAGCGACCTCACAAAAACGGGCTTCGTCGGTAATCGCGTTCCGGAAAAATACGAGAAAATATTTCAAATTGTTGCCGCTGCCCGAGATGCGGCAATCCAATTTGCACGCGATGCCTTTTCCCAAAAACAAACAATTCAAGGATGGCAGATCGACGATGTGTGCCGAAACGTGATTGAAGATGCTGGCTATGGTGAGTTCTTTGTACACCGAACCGGACATAACATCGGACAGGAGATTCACGGCAACGGCGCCAACATCGACAATCTGGAAACGCATGATGAACGGCAGATTTTGCCAGGCACATGTTTTTCTATTGAGCCGGGTATCTATCTCGAGGAATTTGGCGTCCGCAGCGAGGTTGACGTCTTCGTCGACCGTGATGGCCAGGTTCACGTGACGGGTGGGTTGCAGACAAGCGTCTTGCCTATTTTAGAGGCTTACTCTTGAGCCAATGTTTGGTGATTTAAGAGGTTGTTTCCATTCCTTCCTGCAGTTTTGCTTAGCGACGATTCGCCAAGAAGCAGTCCCCAACGACTGGAAAACACGGCTCGAAATTGCCGTGAAGTTGTTTCTCGTGCTTTCGTAGGACGAGCCTGGTGGTTGTGCGTCGCCAGCAAACAGTGTTTTAGCAACAAGGGTGCGTGAAACTTCAAGGACAGGACTCCCATAGCAGTACGAAAGTGCCGCGATGGGAGCCCATTCGGCCTCGTCCTATCCTGATTACACGGCATTCGCAGGTTGTAACACTTCTTGTGCCAAACCGCTCCGTGATAGCGCAACACATTTCTTCCGAGCCACACAATTGCGCAGTAGGTTTTCGAGCGAGAACCGCTCAACGGCGCCCGAATTCCAGCGGGTTTGCCTTTCCGTTGGCATTTTATTGGCGTCAGAACCGAGTGCAGATCAGTCATCATGTCCAGTGACAGCCCCCGAGCCGCACACGGTCCACGGCCAGCCTTCCTCGAAAGAAACCTGGCTGCTCTGCTTACAGCTGCAATCCTGATTGCAGGCACAAGTGCGACCTTGCAAATTGAGATCGCCAGTTGGCAACTCGTCAGTCCCTCGTTGCATGGCCTTTTCCAAGGCTTGGGCGTCATGCTCTGCGCCATCTTGGCGACAATGATGCTGGTTCTCAAACGCAACTCAAGTCTTTGCTTTCGCTATACATGGGTTGCGGCGTCCCTGGCGGCCATGGCAGTCTTCGGCTCATTCTTGGCAGTTGCCACGAATGAGCATTTGATCTCTTGGATTCAGTCAGGACGACTCGCGATCTGCGGTTCACTCTTCGCGCTGGTTTGGTTGCCGGAAATCAAGGTCGGCGGCTATCGTTTACGTGAGATGATCGTCGGAGGCGTGTCATCCATTGCGATCGCGTTTTGCGGGATCTCGCTGTACGCATTTCGCGACAATCTCGCGTCGTTCTATTCGATCGAGTTCACTCATTGGGCCACGGTTTTGGGGGCCGTAGGGGCAGGCGGGTATTTTGCTGCCGCTGCATTCTTCATCATCCGTCGAATTCGCACACAGGAAATCGAACCCGTCTTCTTCGCAAACCTCAGCTTGTCGTTAGCGCTGACGGCCAGCCTTTTCGATTACCGGCTGGTTTGGACGGGAACTTGGTGGGCATTCACTGGGTTATCACTGATGGCAATTGGCCTTGTGGCCGCGTATTTCCTCAAGTGCCTGCACCGGCTGCAACAAGAGCTTTTGAAATCCCGCAAAGACCTAGAGGCACAGGTTCAAAAGCGGACTCGCTCATTACAGGAGCAGGTTGACGAGCGCTCGCGAGTGGAGCAAGAGCTGCTGATAACCAACATGGCTCTCAAACGCAAAGCGAACGAATTGCAGAGTTCAAAACTCAATGTCGAAACAATGATGCGAGAGACGGATGCCGCTCGGCAAAAGGCGGAATGCGCAAGACGAAAACTGCACGGCATGGTCAAAGAACTTCGCGAGTTGAAGGACAAGGCCGAGTTGTCGTCAAAGGCGAAGACGGAATTCCTCGCCAACATGAGCCATGAAATCCGCACGCCCATGACGGCCATCATCGGGTATGCCGATCTGCTCAAGTCACAGGTCAGCGAGGATGGCCCCGCATCAGAGGCCGTGGAAACAATCCGCAGAAACGGCGAATCTCTCCTAAGAATCCTCAACGACATCCTCGACCTATCGAAGATCGAATCGGGCAAGCTCGAAGTGGAGCAGATTCCCACCAACATCGCGGATATCGTAGGTGACACGGTCGACCTGATGCGGATTCGTGCGGTTGCCAAGAAACTCAAACTGCACGCAAGTGTTGATTCTCCTATCCCGGACAAGGTCTTGACGGATCCCACACGTCTGCGCCAAATCCTCCTCAATTTGATCTCCAACGCCATCAAGTTCACCGAAATCGGAGAGGTCTCAGTCAGGATCCGTGGCATTAACCTAGATGGCGATCACCCCCAAGCGCAAATCTCGGTCGTGGACACAGGCATCGGCATGAAGGAGGAGCAGATGAGCAAGCTCTTCCAGTCGTTTAATCAGGCGGACTCTTCGTTGTCTCGCAAGTTCGGCGGAACAGGTCTCGGGCTTGCAATTAGCCAACGCCTCGCGGAGATGATGGGCGGCCACATTGAAGTGGAAAGTACGTACCGAGCGGGAAGTACCTTCACGCTGAACCTTCCTCTTAGTGACATTGCTGACGCCACGTTAGTTACAGAGATCTGCGGCCCAGCAGCCATCCCCCAACCAAAGGACGAGCAACTTTCCGAGCTCAGTTCACGTGTCCTCATGGTCGAAGACGGAGTCGACAATCAGCGCCTTATTGGCCACTTGCTGCGAAAGTCCGGAGCAGATGTTACGATCGTGGAAAATGGACTCGAAGCGGTGCGTAAACTCATCGGACAACCTAACGCGGAGGAATTCGATGTCGTCTTGATGGATATGCAAATGCCGATCATGGATGGCTACGAGGCAGTCTCCCGGCTGAGAGAAGCCGGCTATGACAAGCCAATTCTCGCAATGACAGCCCACGCGATGCAGGGAGACCGCGAGAAATGTTTGGACGCCGGCTGTGACGAGTACTTGAAGAAGCCGGTTGATAGGCACCTGTTGATTTCGACTGTCGCTAAGTTTACGCGATCGGCAGCCGTCGGAATGGCCAACGACGACGTGCCAGGTGTTGGTGTTGCTTCATCCGTCAAGTCCGAACAGTGATACCCTCACGAGAGGCTGACTGAAGTTTTGCCGTGACTTGCGGTCCATGCGAGAAGCCTGCTCGCACTTAGCCTAGGTTGAACTTAACGGTGGCGTTTTCTCAAAGAAGGGCGTAGGAGGCTAGAGCGACTCTTTGATTGCTGTTCCGACGTGACCGAACGCCGCTGGCTGTGGAAGTTTTGGCAGGCTCAACTGCATCCGTTTCGTTTGGTCTTCTTTGACGAAATCGGCGTCAACACCAAGATGGCTTGCCACCACGGCCAGGCATTTCGAGGCGAACGGATGGTCAGCAAAGTTTCCGCCGGACATTGGAAGACGACAACCTTCGTCGGTGCGTTGCGAGCGACCGGCATCACGGTGCCACTGATGGTTGACGGCCCGATGAACGTCGACATGTTTCTGGCTTACGTGCAACAGCACCTGGCGCCCCGCTCCGTCCGGCGACGTGGTGATCACGGACAATCTCTCCAACCACAAGAAGGCCGGCGTTCGCGAAGCGATTGAGGCTGCCGGCGCGACGCTCGTGGGCCCCTACAGCCCTGACTTGAACCCGATCGAACTGGCATTTCGCGAAGCTAAAGAGTCCTCTTCGCGCGGCGGCCGCTCGCACCGTCACCGCGTTGGAAGACACGCTCGGCAAACTCCTCGACAAGTTCACACCCCAAGAATGCCAAGCCTACTTCCGCCACTGCGAATACTCCGCACGGTAAGTGGAAAAACGCTCTAGTAAAACGCAAGCAGACGAATCCAAGTTGCGCTCTTTGTGCGTGAAATCAGAAACTCAAACTCCTTCGATCGAATCCAACCATCGTCAAGAGTCCCCGGCCCCAGGCGCCAGAAGCGTGAGTTACTTTCCAGGGGCTCCACAGAAAATGCTACACGAACAATGAAAGATGCATCAGAGAGATTCTTGGTTTGAGCAACCTCGTGCAATGTGAGCGAGCGAAAGCCAAACATCCCTCCCATCCACGAAAGCTGCGCAAACCAAGATTGAACGAGCTCTGAACGCGCGGCGGCTATTTCCTCACGCTGGCTCGCCTGAGATGGCACTCCTACATCGAGTGCATCTCGCAACCAATCAATCAACTCATCCATCTCAAGATCCAGAGCGTCCAGGACATCATCGATGTGATCCTCTAGCGTTGCTATTTCGTCAATGAGTTGAACGTATTGCTGTAAGAGGGCACCGGGTTTCTGCCTGCGCCTTAGCCGTCGACCGCGCCGGCGCCATGCTTCCAGAGTATCAAGTGTGACTTGTTTTGACTCCTCAATACGACTTTGGATTGATTCAAGAATGCTCTGCTGGGAAGGCTGCCCGGACGTCAATTTGGCAATCTGAGCGAGACTGCGATGAATCGCTTGGACGCGAGTGCCGGCCGATTCGCTACAGGCTTGTTGCAGCGTGCGATGCGTTTGGGCCCAGTGACTATCAAGAGCTTGAACAGCTTCAACCGCCACGTGGCGATTCGTTGGCGTTAACCGCACCAGCACTCGACAAGTAAGACCGAGATACACACACGCCAACTCATGGCCGATATCGTGCAAAGCAGCCTGGTGGTACGACTCGTTACGAAACGCATGTGCTTGCTTGCAAAACTCAGCATCATCTTCCCTCAGCTTGAACCGTGAGCGGACGAAGTCAACTTTTGGAGCAAAGGTTCGGTTGAGATTCTTGCGCTGCTTGGACGTCAGAGTGACGATCGGCGGATGCTCAAAATAGTAGGGAAGATAATTTTGAAGAATGATCTCGATCGTGTTATCGATCAGGATTAACGCGATCCGATCACACTGTGCGTCATTCAGATGCAGCTCTGCACTCGCCAAGTTCAGTTGTTTCACACAAATCGCCAAGTGCCTTGCCATTATGCACACACTTTCAGTTGCTTTGCGCCGAACAACCCTGAGACACAACGGAGGAGTGCGGAGAATGGTTCCGGTGGGTGAAGAAGCCCCGTTGGAAGGTCCTCAGTACAATGTACCGCATCTCCACGCCGCCGCATTCTCTATCGCGTAGAATCTGTGCAATGAATCTATTGCGAGGTGAGCTGTCGGTTGGACCTGACAGCAGCTCCACAGACACCGCATATCCCGGCGCTCTGCTAGCGCGGAAATAGACTTATACTCTGCGCAGTCATCAACAGGAGCGTTGCCACTGCAATTGTCGTGCGACACGCTACGTTGCAGAAGTACTCAGTTCTTTCATGTTACCCTCTCGAACTTGGCCGCAGAGAAGGGCATTACTTGGAGAATTTCTACTGATCCAATGATGACGGACCGTGTTAAAATCTGCCTCGAGTTCACGGCCAGAAGTCGTGGACCCGAGCATGGCTAGCGCTCATAGTTTGGATAAACACGGTCCGCCGCGCGAATGTAAGCGACTTCCCCAGCGACAATTGCTTGCTCAACATACGTTCGATAATCTAACGGTGGACCGTTGAGGATCAGCAAGTCAGCATCTTTACCTGCCTCAATGCTACCAATCCGATCATCAACTCCCAGCATGCGAGCAGGAACAATCGTGAGGCTTTCCAACGCGGTTTGGTTAGACGCACCACCACGAACGGCAAAGGCCGCCTCGAGCGGGAGGCTCGTGAGGTCTCGCCCGGCGATCCCCCCCATGCTGACGGACGAACTGAGCGCAGCCGTGGCGAATGGCACGCCGAACTGTTCGAAAATGCCAGTTGACTCAATTGAACTGCCTGTACTTTCTTCTTGCCCGGACCGAGCCTGGCGTCGCTGGCGCGGCGTATAGACGACCGAGACGTTGGCCTCACTGATTTCCTTGGCGACAACCCACCCTTCCACGACACCGGTCAGGATGAGGTTGTAATCCAGCTCTTCAGCCAAAGCAATCATGTCACGGATCTCATTAACCGTGTTGGCTTGAATTCTCAGTGGAATCTCTTTGCGCAGCAGACGTTGTAACCCCGAGTTCCCCCCGCGCCGCGTGTTACGAGATCTCTGAGTACCACTCTGCTCGCCGCCTTCACGTGCGCTTTGTCCGCGCGCGTTTGAGCTGGAACTTCCGGAAGATTGGCCCTCCATTTGCTCACGAGCTTTTCTGATGTTTGCCCGCCAATTGTGGCGGTTGAGCGCTCCGGAAAGAGCGCCTGAAGACAGGTCATAAAATGCAGACTGTTTCATGATCATCGGATCCAAACGTCCATAACTCAGCTTGATGATCACATGGTCTTGGGGATTTGGAGCGGAAGGGGTATCAGGCATGATGGGCTTTGTGGGGAGGATTGGTAGGCCACAACAAGGGCAAAGTGCCGTGTCCGCAGGGCCAAAGTCCTTTTCTTCTTGTGTGATGAGAGTTTCCGGATCAGGCTCTAATCCCAAGAATCGCTCAATGGGCGCGCCGCTGCGCCCCCGGCGTCCCCGTGCTCCACCGCCAACCTGAACACAGCCAGAGGTAATGCCCACGCCAAGAGAGTATTTGATGTTACGGTCAAATGGATTAACCGTATCTGCAAGTTGATTATTGTTGCCGGAGTTTCCACCACCTCGCCCACCACGACCGCCCACGCCTACCCCACTCATCTGTACTGCCACGAATCCAGGCGTGATGACTTTACCCGAGGCATCAATTTCCTTGGAGCCTTTGGGGATAGTTACGTTTTGTCCAACTTCCAAAATCTTGCCATCTTGAACCAAGACGGTGCCTGCCCGAATAATCCCATCAGTGACAGTGTGAATATCGGCGCCGGTGATCGCCGTGACAGGGCCGGGCTGGTCCTTGCTCTGTTCCTCGCCTTCTTTTTTTGTCGCTTCAGTTTGTTTGCCCTCCTGGCTGGCTTTCTGCTCTTGACCTGTGCGGCGGCGCGCTTGCAAGCCGTCTTGCGCATAGGCAAACGGTGAGGCAAAAGCGACACAGGCGGAGGCCACACAAACGACGCCGGCAATCAAATGCCTGTGAGCTTGTAGCAGATTAGTTTTCATGGACGGTCCTCCCTTCGACCATCACTTGTTCTAGACGCGAACCAGTTTCTAACGGATCGCCATCAAAGATCAGCAGGTTGGCTTGTTTGTTCTCTTCCAAGGATCCCAAAGTCTCCTCCATACCGATCAACTTAGCAGGCCCGATAGTGACTGCTTGGAGTGCGGCTTCGCGCGGAAGCCCAGATTTGACGAGCATGGAGATGACGAACATTGGGTCATCTTGATGGGCGTTGAGCTGTCCCCGGTTGAGCGAGAAGGAAAACACAAATGGAACGTTATTGTCCAGAGCCATTCGAGCGATGTTCACCCGTTCTGATGTATACGGAACATTGTCAATGCCAGGCTGCAGGATGAGAGTGATTTTGCGGCTGCTCAATTCCCCCATGACTTCATAGAGATTGGAGCCTGAACAAACCATTGCAACTTTGACGGCCTCATGATCCCCCAAGGCTTTGAGCAAGTGGAGAACCGTAGCCGTGTTGTTGACATTCACAAACAAAGGCTGATCGCCCGCGCGAACCTGATTCCACAATTCCGCTGTGTCCGTCGTGTTCTCTCCTTCTTGTTCCTGCTGATCACTTTGGTCTTGCACCGGAGCGGAAGTCATATCAAAGGGTGATTCTTCGCTGCGGTCACGCCCGCGACTTCTGCGCCTGCCGCTGGCCGTTGGAGGTTTAAGACCGTTGCGGACGAAATTCAAAGAGGCTGTTTGATTTGTCACTGTGGCAAACAAAAACCCGTCAGGCTTGAGCAACAGGTTCTCCAAATCGCTTGGCACGATCTGAGCGACCGCCGATTGCCCCGTGCCAGATTGGACCAAGTTGGCAGTTGTGATGCCACTCCTGGAGAAAGGGACCCAGTTGACTTCATAGGGGTAGAAATACTCAGACAAGCGCCGCAAGCTTCCGCGCCTCCCTCCACCATTCCCTCCCTGGTTGTTGAAGACAAAGTAGGGATCGACAATGCCTGGCATGATAGTCTTGCCCGTGGCATCCACAAGGCGTGCGTCATCGGGCACATCAGCGTTGACGCCAGCGGCAATGATCTTGCCGTCACGAATAACGAGCGTGGCGTTTTCCATGCGGCCGTCTGGCCCCATAGTTTCCAATGTGGCGTTCCGGAACGCAACCGTGCCACTTGCCATGCCTGTTTGTGCAGAAACTCGCCCACATAGCACCAGCACGACTATCGCGAACAAGCTGGTCCCTGAGAGCGTTCTGAGGAACACCGATTTTAAAACGCAGGGCATACCTTAGCTCCAGGAAAGTTGAGCCGTGATGAGGTTGAGTTCATTCACGGGATTCCGGTCATCAAAGTGTTGATCAAAAACGCCGTCGGTCTTTGGTGATATCATAAACGCTTTGCCCATCAATAAAGACCTGCTTGATGTAATTGCGCGGGTCAATGATGGAGCCAGTCACGATAAGGATGTCCGCGTCTTTGCCGACTTCCAACGAACCCACGCGATCATCAATCATCAAAGCTTTGGCGGCCTCAATGGTCAGGCCGCGAATGGCTTTTTCTTCATCCCAACCGTAGCGGACAGCCATAGTCGCTTGAAAGAACAGTTCTTCTTGCGGCACAACAGGGGCATCCGTGTTGACACCCAAGGCTGTCACCCCGCGTTTGGCATATTCACTAACAACACCCAAAACTTGTCCGGTATCGGAATCGCGATAGAAGCCTCGCGGGCCCGCCATGACAGGGATGTTGCGTTTGGCGAGTTCCGGCCCAACGAGAAACCCGTTGAATGTTCCGTGATCAATCACAATCCGCAAGTTCATCTCGTCATGGAGCATCCGGACGGAAGACATGACCACCTGATGCTGTTGCGTATGAACGACAACAGGAATTTCGTGATGAAAGAGCGGCTTGAAGTTCTCCAACCTCAGGTTGAACTCTGGCGGCTGCGAGGCCCGCCCAGCTTCATAATCATCCCACTGACGGACATACATCTGGCCTTCCATCAGTTGCTGGCGGATGACGTAGTTCATGCCCATTCGGCTGGACCCAGTCTCGCCTGTGCGTCGCTCAGGATTTCCGGCTTGAGCGATTTTAAGCACACCGGGAGCTTTGATGATGACGTCTTCCGGCTTGCCAGGCCCGGTTTTCAAGAGCGCACCGAAGCCACCCATGTTGGTTCCGCTACCCGGAATGAAGCAGATCGTGGTGACTCCGCCAGCAATTGCCACTTTTAGCTGATCATTGTGAGGGATGATCTGATCCCAGTTCCGCATCTCCGGGTTGGTTTGGTAAACCATCTCATTCAGGTCACCAGAACCGCCAACATGGCTATGCGCTTCAATCATCCCCGGCATGGCGAACATGTCAGAATGATCGATAACGTTATAACCCTCAGGGATTTCAATTTCGCTGCGCGAACCTATGGCTTCAATCTTGCCGTTGCTGATCAAAATGGTGCCGTTGGAAATGGGATCACCGACGCAGGTCAGGATCTTTCCAACCAGCAAAGCCACATTGAGCTTCTCAGCTGTTTGCTCAGACGATTTCTGCGGCGAACCAAGAAGCTCAAGCTCCGAGCTGGGACTGGAAGGCGAACTTCCCGAAGCCGCAGTTGTGCCATCCTCAACGTTGTTCGAATAATGCGCGAAGCCCATCACCGGAACAAGCAACATGATCGCAAACGCGGTTAACGCACGACGGATCATCGTCCGTTCTCCTTTTCATAAACCCATTGCCCGTCAATCATCACAGCGAGCACTTTGGTTGAAAGTTCAAAAGGGGGGCCGCTGAGGACAACCAAGTCCGCATCTTTGCCTGCCTCTAATGAGCCAAAGTTGGCTTCGCTTGAGAGCAGTTCAGCCGCGCCATAGGTCAACCCTCGCAACGCATCTTCAGTTCCCAATCCTTGATAGACGGCGAATTGAACCGCCTGAGGCAAATCGCGAACGCCGGTTGTGGCTTCAGACCGAAAACCGAAAGCGATTTGATCATTTGCCAACATCTGGGGGATGTTGAGCCGGCCGTCTTCACCCTCTGCGATTAACGCTGGCCCAGCACACACGTTGACATCTTGGCCATCCAGTAACTCAGGAAATCGCTTGAGGTCGTCGACACCGACAAGAATCGTGCGAATATCATTCTCTGTACGGAAAAGTTTCAGTGCGGCTTCAATCTCTGGTAGGGTTCGTGCTTCGACGAAAGCAGGAATCTGACCGGAAAAGAGCGCACGGTACGGTTCAAGGGCTTCATCAACCTCAGGCTTTTTGGGCGGTTGATCCTCTGCATCAGCACTGTCTTTCGTTCGCTGCTTTTCGTCTTTCGTCTCTTGGTTTTGTTCGGTCTGGCGCTGCTCATCGCCAGCGTCATCTTGGGTGCCACCTCGACGTCCACGACCTTGCAGCTGTTCTTGCATATCTTGTGAATTGGTCATGGCGATGTTGCCTTGACTGCCGCGCCCCTTCCTTCTGTCTTCCGTCTTCTGCCGGCTCTCTTCGGTCGTGCCGTCTTTACCACCATCAGATTGGTCGGAGGTTTCCTCATCTTCAGTGCTGGTTCGCTGCTGCGCTTCGTATTCAGCGAGCACTTGCTCATAGTTCTTCCAGCGCTCGTGATAGGCCTTACCTTGGGCGAGAGCCCTTTCGGCAGCCGGCACTCGCGAACTCAAATTGCCAGTCAACGGAAAACGCACGGCCACAGGATTGCCAACCACGCGGGCGTCGTCACCAAGTTTGAACGCGACCAGCGGAGATGGATTGTTGCCGCCACCGCCCAACAAGACCGTGGTTACACCAGATTCACGAGCAACGGCAATCGCTGGATCGGCGGGGTCAATTCGCTCTGCCAGGTTGCTTTGCAAATTCAAATTGTTTCCCAGTGAAGCTCCCGCAGTTCCAACACTCGCGCCCAAATCAATAAAGCCAGGCACAATAACAGCATTGGGGTATTCGCGGACAGTTGCATCCAACGGAAGGGAAACACTCTCGCCTACGCTGCGCAAGGTTTTTCCCTTAACGACTACAGAAGCGTCATGCAGGAACTGCCCGTTGCCAGCGTAAACTCCTCCCGCGCGAATGGCAGTCGTCCGTGGGGATGGCTCACGCTCGTAAGCGGCTTCGCCATCGACATACGTCGCCCAAACCGTGGATCGCACGCTGAACGGCTCATCGGTCAACACAACGAAATCGGCCGCCCGTCCAACGGCCAACGTTCCAACTTGATCATCAACCCCCATCAACTGGGCAGGCCAGCACGTGACAGCACACAAAGCCTCAGCACGCGTCAAGTCACCCTGCATGAACTGCCCGGCAACAAACAACATGTCGGACATGTCGTTGTCGTTTGCGGGGTAAACAGCCAGCGGAAAGCCCGCATCGACCAATTCGCGAGCCGATTCCCACGGACCAACCTGCTGTTGGGCGTCTTCAGCTGACGGGTTGGAAAACTCGCCGGGACTCTGGCCGCGAAGAATCACGCCGCGGAGTTGTATTCGCGGTGCATCGTCATCATCGAAGAATTCATCCAGTTCACGTGGATTAACCAAGACACTGGTCAGGTTGTTTTGTTTTGCAACCTGCATTGCCAACCGCACTTCCGCTGCGGTGTTCGCATCAAAACGAACCAGACCGCCATCGACTAAGTGGGCGACCAGTGCATCCATGACGCGGTCTGCTTCACTTTCTTGGACTTCACTCATCCGCTCTTTGGCAACGCGGAAAACGGCCCGGAGACCCGAAGCTGCCGCGGCAAGCGACCTGGCAAGTTGAGGTCGAGTTGGAACTATGGGGCGTTCTTCCGAAACAGGCCCAACCGGTGGCTCATAGATCGTGGGGGGATTCCGCGAGGCCGAAGTGAGAACTACGCGTAAGCTTTCATCGTCGGCCAGGAGTTGAGCGGATTTCCTGCCAACGGCTAGCTTGACGACTGCGCCGGTGCCAGAGATCAATCGCCCCCCGCCGGGAGAAAGTTGCACTGTGGTCACACCGCCCTTGAAAGCGTTGGAACGGTCCGCAAAGAAGTCAAAGCCATCGACAGCAGACACATACGGAGTCAACGCGCGATTGACGTTAGAACTCTCATCCGCGAAATCCGACTGCGCGATAACAAGCCCGGGAATGATGATCTTGTTCCCGAGGTCATGGACGTTCGCGCCCTCGGGTACTTTCATTTCATCACGTGAGCCCAGTGCCGTGATCTTGCCTTCCGTCACAACCATGACGGCATTCTGGATGGGCTCACCTGCGGCTGTGTAGATGCTCTCCACAAGATACACATCGACGACTTGTGCTGTCGCAATGCTGTCTGGCAAGACCGCAAGCGCAGCGAACCAAACCAACGCCGCGAAAGTTTTACCAGCAAGCCGACGTACGTGTGGAATTGCGTTCATAGATCGCGTTTCCGATGAATAGATAGAAAGTGCAAAAGGCACGGTTCGCCAGATACCCTGGAGGCTAGTTGTCTTTGGCGTCACCATTGAGCAGCCGACGCAGCTGCACGTCTGCCGAACGTTCATAAATGACGGCGCCGTTGATGATTGTGGTTTCAACCCAGGTATCATTCTTCAACGGCTCGCCGGAGAGAATGACCAGATCGCCATCTTTGCCAACTTCCAAAGATCCAATGAACTGATCGACACCGAGCATTCTGGCGGGGCGAATTGTCAGCGCAGCCAAAGCCTCGTCTCTTGGCATGCCGTACTTTACAGCCGTCGCGGCTTGATACCACAAGTAGTTGTTGCCTAAAGTCGAGTTGTTGGAACTCCCTGCTTGGAAAGTGAAAGGCACGCCCGCGGCGCGAAAGACCTCCGTCGTGACGATTCGTTCGCTTTCGTTTGTGCGAGGATCGGTTTCCCAAAACACCAGTGTGGAGTCTAGGATCACAGGCAGATTGGCCGCGGCGATTTGTTCAGCTGCTTTGTAACAATCTTGATCGAGAACAAGTGTCGCCTTGAATTCATAGTCCTTGGTTAATTGAACAGCGTGTGCCACATCCATCGCGTCAGCACAATAGATATACGCAGGCATCTTCCCTGTAACCAATTTGACAATGGCCAGCTGAAGTTGCTGCCGTACGGCTTCTTTTAGCGTTGAGACGTCTGCGTCAGCATTCTCTTCAGCAAAATCTTTTGCCGCATCCAGCTCGTGGCGAAGGGCTGATAGATGGCCCATGCGGCTCCTCCCGCCGGTGGGCGAAAGAGAAATCTTCATTGCCGTGTTGCTCTTCAACACCATATCATCCACGAAAAGCCCGCTCGTCTTGATGACGGCGGCCTGCCCGGAAATCATGCCACTGTTGCCAGGGACCATGGCGGCGGACGTGACGCCATCGCGACGTGCTTGCTTGAAATAGGAACGCGAAGGGTCAATCCCATCCAAGACCGAAAGGTATGGCACGCTTGGGTTCGAGCTTTCATTTGCTTGGCTCAAGCCAGCAGCCGTGTGAGCTTCCACAAAGCCGGGCATCACGACTCTTCCTGTCGCGTCTACCACACTCGCTTCAACTGGAATGGAGACATCCGCTCCTACGGCCGTGATCTTGCCGTCCACGATGACCACAACGCCGTTTTCGATCGGCTCGCCAGCCATCGTGATAATACGTCCGCCCTTGACGGCGACGGTTTCTTGAGCGGACGACACCGAGGTGATCATGAATATGGCCGCCGCAACAAACGCCGCCACGAATCGCGGTGCCTGATGAGTCATATTGCGAGTGATTCGTGCCACGATGAGATCCTTGTCTTGATGTGCAAAGACAGTTGATTGCAAAGTTAAACAGGCGTTCATTGATCGCGAGATTTACTGTTCAAAGACTTGCCCATTGACCATGACAAAGCGGATGCCAGTGGTGAACTCCAGTGGATCGCCATCAGTAACAACCAGGTCCGCATCCATCCCGGGAGCGATTGTGCCCACCCGGTCGGACACACCAATGAGCTCGGCAGGGGTTTTGGTAATCGCCTGCAAGGCTTTGCCAGGCTCCAAGCCAAACCGGCAAGCGAAACGTGCTTGCTCCAACAAATTGCCACCCGAGAAGGCAAACGTGATACCTGCCTTGGAAAGCAAGCCCGCCTGATTGTAGGCAAGCTCGGTTCGTTCTGGTCCGTTTGCGCTTCCGGTTGTCAACGAGCCGAGGATGACCGGTAAGCCAGCTGCAGCGACTTGCTCCGTAACTTTATAGGTTTCCTGCCCGCCAACGATGATGGGCGGCGCAAAAGCAAACTCTTCTCCAATTGTCAGCAGCGCCGTGATGTCGTGCGAGGTTCGCGCAACAGCCATGAGTGGACGTTGGCCGGAGAAACCGGATTCAATATCGTCCCTTGCTTCGATGTCACGCCCGCGGCGAAGTTTGTCCAGCGTACTACGTAGAATCCAGACTACGCCCATCCGGTTGGTTGGCAATCGGTTGTACAAGCCATCCGGACGGGCGCGGGCGCGGTTGCGACGCGCAGGGTCTGAGCACACACTGATAAACAAGGCCGCATCGTTCTGCAAAATCCTGGATTCCCTTTCTCCATTGGTTTTTGCCAAGCACGAGCAACCGGCGATCACGTTCTCTGTCCCGGGACAGATTGCCAGTGTTGTGGTTCCCGCCGCCAAGGCTTCGGCAAACCCACGGTCATTCCAGTCGATTGCCAACGCGGGGCAAAAATCAGGCGTCAACTCCGCTGTGAACTCATCCGTACCGCCTGAAAGTCCGGTTTGCGTATACGCATCGATAAACCCCGGCAACAAACAGGAGTCATCACCCAAATCCACGACTGTAACGCCAGCGGGGGCATTCACTGTGCCGCCAACCGCCGCGATCTTACCATCGGTCACTAAGACTTGCCCCGGCGAAAGTGGATCACCGGTCATCGTGTAGACCGTGCCGGCCTTGTACAGCGTGGACTCCGCCGTGACAGACGTGGCGCAAGCAACGCCAAACAGCCCCAACGCAGCGCAAACACGCAAGACTGAAGTGATAGTCATATTCATCACGATCCAGGATCTGTAAGACATGCGCTAGTTCATGGCACCAGTTGATGTGCGAACGGTTTCCAACTCGCTTTGGATGAGAACGCGAACCGGAACCGCGCGCAAATCCAGCGGACTGCCAGTCCAAATAACAAAGTCGGCCACGCTTCCCTTATTTAGCTGGGCCGTACCGGTAGGCATGCCGACCATATCAGCGGCCGTTGCCGTCAATCCACGCAACGCCATCACGCTGGGCATCCCGGCGTTGACTGCCATTGCGGCCGTGACGCGAATCTCTTGCGGTGTTTGGCCGGAGAAGGCAATGGGAATCCTCGCATTGGCTGCTTTGGCCAGTTGCTGAGAGTAGGAATCGAAGTCGTTATCATCAAACGGGCGTGCGATGATGCCCATCCCTGCCGCGGAAATATCATTGGCTAAGCCTTGAATTCGCTCAGGATCCAGCAAGACGGAAGTGAAACCATGTTGCTGAGTTAAATTGATGGCAGCTTGGATCTCAGGCGCCGATTCTGCCGCGACCACCGCAGGCCGGCCACCGGTCACCACAGCATCCACGTTGGCACGGCGCTCGCGCTCAATTGCTCTGGCGACAGGATCAGGCACATACAAACGGGTCATCGGCGTTGTGCCGCCAAAGAGCGAGTTCAAAAACATCACCTGTCCAACGAGCGAACTCGGCAGCCGATCGTTGCTCCGCGCGTCGCCGGAGAGCACAAACTTGCCAGCAATGTCATCCACGACAATCGGCTTCTTCGCTCCTAAGCGAACATGGGCCATAACGCCTGCGGACGGGTTCACGGAAGTGGGCGCAAATCCGATGTTCACAAACCCCCCTGCGAGCATCTTTTTTGCGACAGGCGAACTTGCTTCGATGACGTCCGCCGCGCGGATCTGGCTTGAATCAGCTTCGGTGTCGTCGCTGAGCATGGACTGCTGCCCTAAATAGGAATGGGCATTGACCAATCCCGGCGTGACAACTCCATCACCAACATCAAAAACAGGAACGCCCTTGGGAATGGTAACCGTTTTGCCAATCGCGGCGACAAGGCCGTTTTGGATGAACATTTCCGCTGGCTGCATCTCGCCCACAGCGTTGAGCATTCGTTTGGTTCGAATGACATAGCTCTCAGGCATTTCTGCAGGCAGGTCCACGGTGGTAATGCTGGAATTGTTCGGAGATGCATCCGCATCTTCGTAAACCACTTCACCACGCGTCATCACCATTCTGGTGGAAGCAGCTGGATCCAACGGACTGCCGGCGAACACAGCGAGATCTGCTTGCATCCCTGGGGCAATGGATCCAATCTGATCGGCCACGCCCAAGACCCTCGCGGCTTCGACAGTGACAGCACGCAACGCGCTCTCCGCTTCAACGCCAGAAGCAACCGCCGCAGCGGCTTGAACTCGCACCATGCGAGACCCACGCGCTTCGGTTGAGTACGTCGCCAAGGCCCAGCGGCTTGTTGATTCCGCAATGCGCGAAAGCAACTGATCATCACGATCTCGACGATAGCTAGGAACGGCCCCGCTTTCCCATGCGGGACCAACCACAACACGCGCCTGTCGGGCAGCCACGTCTGAGATAGCACTGCCAGGCGATGAAAGACCATCAACAATCAAATCGAACTCAAACTCGTCCGCCATTTCAAACGCGGCACGAACGACATCTTCCTGATGAGCTTCCAGTCGAAGTGGAACTTTTCGGTCGAGAACGAGTTTGATCAGCTCTTTGGTTTGATTAGGTTGAGCCGCTTGGCTACGTCTACCCCCCTGGTTGCCCTGCTGCCTATTGTTCCCGGTTAGGTTGGGAGGATCTTTGCCGTCTTTGACGGCTTGAAATGCTCGCTTGAAACGCCGAATCTGCGCCGCCCGTTCGCGAACGGTGTCACCAGTGATTCCCATCGCCGACTGTACGGCAACATCAGTCGCGATGACCAAATCTCGTACCGAATTCCCGGCTCCAACTCGCAGCACGGCGCCACGTCCACCAAACACGCCAGAATTACTTGGTTGGACATAGACAGCAGTCACGCCCTGTCGGGAAACCTCGCGCCAATCTTCTAAGAACGGATTTACACCATCCAAAATGTTGAGCGTTCCGCGGCTACTGGCCTCGTTTCGAGCAGCGGCAGTCAGCCACAACACACTACGACTATCGATCAAGCCGGGCGTGAGGATGTGACCCGTTAGATCCATCACCATTGCGCCCTCGGGTACTTTGACATCTTTGCCAACCGACTTAACCTTGCCCTTCTCCACTACCACGGAACCGACGAAGGTTCCCTGTTCCGTCATTGTGTGAATGGTGGCGCCTTGCAAGACAATTGTCTCGGCAGTATTCACATCCCCCGCAGATGCGAGCTTGCTAAGCGGAACGATGACAAACAGCGAGGCAAGAACTGCGCACAGCCCATGAGCAGTGGCCGATCGAAGAGCCCGCATATCGCACCCTCTAAAAGTGAAGATCGCGTCAGGACCGCGCTATGCCGAAAAATTCATCTGCCACCAATGGGTAGTCAGACAAACTTCAGGTCAACGTCAATACGCGGAAACGGTGAGTAGGTCGACAAGGCCTGAGCCTGCAAAGAACGGTGAGGTCGCGGGCGGGGCAAGACATCGTGTCTAAGCGGACCTTGTCGAGAGATTTATCCGCAAGGACATTAACACCGCCGACACCCGGTTGCAAGAAGTTTCTGACCGCGGGAACGACTGTTGTCCGGCGCCAACTAACACGCCTCGGTTACTTTAGAGCCGTTCCTGAGCCAGTAATCAGAGACAGAAGTGGTGGTGCGGTTCGCCACAATTCTCCCTCAGCCAGTATGCGCGGAATACTCATGATTTGAATGGCCTCTGGAACGAAGCTCCGCATACAGGCAATTGTGTCTTCAAAGGGGACATTGCTGGTATGTGATTCGCTGACGACGAGCGAGTGCAACGAAATGTTCCGTGACTTCAGCGTCTCGATAGCCGTTAGCGTGTGGCTCAGGGCACCCAGGTAGTTTCCCATCACAAGGACAACTGGCCAGCCGATACCATCCATCCAGTCGAGCATCGTCTGCCTCGGATTAATCGGCGCCATGACTCCACCTGCTCCTTCGACCAAGACGGTCGTTGAATCGTCATCCTCATGGTCGTTGCAGAACTGAATGACTTCGTCGAGCTCGATGGTGCGACGTTCCCGCTTCGCCGCCATATCGGGAGAAAGCGGCGTTTCAAAACGCCACGGTGAAATCTCGCGCACCAATTTCAGCGTTGGCTCACGACCACAGCTTTGTAGGATCAACGATGAATCGGAATCCGTGTCATGCGGTGAGTATCCCGTGATGATTGGCTTGAGCGCAACAACGCGTTCACCGCGCTGCCGGAGTTGCCAGCATAAGGACGTCGTCACAATCGTTTTTCCGACGCTTGTATCTGAAGCAGTGATGAAGAAGGATCGCCTCTTGTTCATGGCTAAGCTCTCCTTAGTAACATGTACAGAATCTGCCACGTTACAGGCAGCCCTTGAGCAACACCGTGCTGTGTTGCATACGTTCGCTCGAGTCGTTCGAGCTGCCGCGGCGTCATCAATCCTTTCCGGCGACCAGAATGCGCATTTGTTGCGCCAATCGTCCGTAGCGATTCCATGAGCGAGCGAGCGTTTGAGTGGTGTTCGATCTTGGTCACCTCGTCCGACCAGGCAACTTCGAGCCCCGCGTCCGCCGCCCAACCGTGAACTGCCACCGGCTCAGCGAACTGAGTGACATGCGGAGCACGATCAATGACCGAGAACGAATCTATGAGTTCGTGCAACGTTCCGCATGTTAGGGTCGAGACGATGGCATATGCGTCTTCTCTTAGCACGCGCGCGAACTCTTGAAAAACAACCTGTGGATCATTGATCCATTGCAGCATGAGTGATGAAAAGACGCCATCCACGCTCGCGTCAGTGAAAGGAACGCAATCGGCGCTGGCATGGACGACGCGGCAACCTCGCTTTTGAGCAATGCGGCACATTTCCACCGAAAAGTCTAGACCGATGATTCGCCAACAGTCGGACCGAGATTCATCGTATAGTGCGCCGGTTCCTGACCCCACGTCAACGACGAGGGAGCCCGGGCTCCAGAGTTCCCTGGCTTTCGCATAGCATGCCTTTCGAACAGATTGCTGTAGCCAAGCGGCGCTGTCATAGTGCTCTGCGGCGCGGCCAAATTTCCTTTGGACGGTCAAGGGATCGAGGCTTCTATATCCAGTTGTCGCTCGTGCCATTCGGTCTTCTTCATCTCTTTTTGCGAAAGCAAACCCGGATGCCGTAAAGGGAACTCCTCAAAGACGATACTCATTGAAAGACTTCACCGAGAGTGCGCGTCGCCCGTAGGTTTTGGTTCAAAATGTGCCATAATCCATCTTTGCAGTTTGACCCCATCGTACCAGTGGGGAGCATGACCACACTGGTTCCACACGAGCAAAGTCGCATTTTCGATCCGGTCAGCAAAGCGCAATGAATGGAGGTAGTGGACCACGGCATCATTCTTACCGTGAACCAGCAGCGTGTTGGGAAAACCGCTGAAGTCAATCTCCTCACAACTGAACGCGCCCAGCACGTCAAGCCAAGGCAGCCAGTCGACTTCGGCGACGCGGTTGAAATCCTGGGATCGCATCGCCTGACGAACGGCACGAGCCCGTGCATCGTTCCAAGCAACAAGGTTCCAAGCCTTCTTCAGTGTCTTCTGCGGATCACGAATGTAGCGCTCGCGAAATTCCGCAAACTGGCTGCGGTCCATGCCCAACGGCAGATCTGCCGTCTCAACGAACTGATATGGAGTGGCAATCAGCGTCAGCAAACGCGGCCGGATAATCTTTGCGGCGATTGCCCGAACGGCAAGCTGCCCCCCCAGCGACCAGGCAATGATCCGATCAACCGAGCGAGCCCTCTTCGCCATTTGCTCGAACACTTCATCAGTATCTCTGAAGCTCGTGTAGTCAAGACACTCGGCATCAGGAGAGATCAGTCGCAGCGTATCGGGTGCGTGGCCCCACCCACTTAGGGTCAGAGTTCGCATGCGAGATGCTCCTTCAGCAGGTCAGCGACTGATTGAACATCCGTTTCATCGTGGAGCATTGAAAACGTGAACCGCAACCGTGAAGTACTCTCGGGGACTGTCGGTGGGCGGATGGCCGTGACCAAATAGCCGTTGGCTTCGAGCATCGCTGACAGATCCAATGCCCGCTTCTCATCCCTAACGATGACTGGCACGATCGCGCTTTCTGCGCTCCTGAGTTCCAAACGTGACGAAAACAACTTCGCCAGCGCTAGCGCTCTTTCTCCTCTTTGCGGTTCCCGCTGCATCACTTTGATGGCAGCTATTGATGCGGCAATTGTGGCTGGCGGAAGTGCGGTTGAATAAATCAGGGATCGCGCTGTCCCCTTGACAAAATCCACGAGTTGCCGCGTACCAGCCACATAGCCTCCGTAGCTGCCAGCCGCTTTCGAGAGGGTCCCCATCATGACGTCAGTCGGAGCCGAGGTAACGATCGCCAACCCGTGCGCATCATCTGTCATGAGCCAGGCATCATTGTCTCCGGCCAATTCTGACAGCTGATCGAGCTGCGCCCGGTCGCCATCCATGCTAAAGACAGTTTCCGTCAAGATCAGGCAGTTCTCACAAGTTGGTCGGTATTTGGTTAGGAGCCGGCGGCAATGTTCAATGTTGTTATGGGCGAAACGCTTCAGCGTAGCTTGCGACAATTTCGCTCCATCGAGCATGCACGCATGAATATACTTGTCCGCCAAGATCAGATCGTTCGGTCCAACAAGCGCCGAGATAACTCCGAGGTTTGCCAGGTAGCCACTTCCAAAAACGCAGGCATCTTCGGCGCCTTTGAGCTGCGCGAGTTCTGACTCGAGCCGCTCATAGAGTGGATGATTGCCGGTGACAAGGCGCGAGGCTCCCGCCCCCGAGCCGTATCGATCCAATGCGTCGTGTGCCGCAGCCGTCACCTCTGGGTGTTGCGCCAAGCCTAAGTAGTCATTGCAACTAAATGAAACCAAAGACTTGCCGTCTCGCTTCACGTAGACACCATCAAACCGCTGACCTGAAATCGGCTGACGGTGCCGCTGTCTGCGCTCAAGCTGAATAAGCCTTGCCTGTAAAACCGCGTCTAATTCGGGCATGCCTTCGTCAAATGGCATTGAATAGTCGGTCGTGGCTCGCTAGTCTCATTCGCGTGTTTCCACGGCCATTTCCAGCTAAACTGTACACGTTGCCGTCTAACTTTGAAGGCCATCCCATCTCTAGGCTGGCCGGCGTTTATTACTTCCAGATGCTGATCGTGGCGGGACTGAGTGCTGGTGCGTCTCAGCCTTACTTGCTGGACCGCGGGTGAAACTCGTTGGAATTGGGGCAAGAGAAGGTCACGATCAGTGAATTCATCGGATCCCAATAGGAATCTTTGATTGATGTCGACAACACTTCGCCATGATTGGCAAAGCGACGAAGTGCTTGAGATTCTCAAGCAACCGTTTTCCGATCTGATTTTTGAAGCACAGTCCGTGCACCGTCAGCACTTCCCGCCAAACCAGATCCAGGTATCGACGCTGCTTTCAATCAAGACAGGCGGATGTCCTGAAGACTGTGGCTACTGCCCACAGAGCGCGCATTTCGATACCGGAGTCAAGTCAGGCGAGTTGATGAAGCCTGAGCTTGTGCGGGCTGCGGCCGAGAACGCAAAGCAAGCGGGAGCGTCGAGGTTCTGCATGGGAGCCGCCTGGCGATCGCCTCGAGATTCAGAGCTTGAATCAGTCTGTGACGCAATTGGTGAAGTCAAGGCGCTCGGGCTGGAAACCTGTGCAACGCTTGGAATGCTCACAGCGGACCAGGCGGAGAGGCTCAAGGCAGCCGGTCTCGACTACTACAATCACAACATCGATACCTCCGCAGGGTTTTATAAGAGCATTATCTCGACGCGAACATATGACGATCGGCTCGAGACAATTTCACACGTCCAGGCAGCCGGCATGCGAGTTTGCTGCGGGGGCATCGTGGGAATGGGCGAGTCCCGCGAAGATCGCGCTGAGATGCTCCGGACGCTCGCGAACCTTTCGCGGCACCCCGAAAGCGTCCCGATCAATATGCTCGTCCAAGTCGCGGGAACTCGACTCGATGGAACGACACCGATGGACCCTTTCGAATTCGTGCGGACCATTGCTGTAGCGCGGATCTTGATGCCAAATTCTTTTGTGCGTTTGTCCGCCGGGCGCGAAGGGATGTGTGACGAATTGCAGGCGCTTTGTTTTTTGGCGGGAGCCAACTCGATATTCTCGGGAGAGAAATTACTGACGACTCCCAACGCGGATGCAGACGATGATGAAGAGCTTCTGCGACGTCTAGGCATCAAGCCAATCGAGATGGCCGCGAGTGAAGTGGACACACCGTCAATGACAGCCTAGACGGACGTACAAGTTGACGAGGGCATTGTGGCTGCCATTCGCTGAGTTCTTGGCGCATACGAGGGTTGGAAGTTGGCTTGGTTGGAAACGGGCCTTGATTCGGTTTGGCCACCATACACCCAAGTAAAAACCACTCCGAGTCCGCATCGGGTTGTGGGGACGGACGGGTGCCGCATTCGGCTCGCTGATGGACGTGAGTTGATTGATGGAGTCGCTTCGTGGTGGAGTTGTTGCCACGGCTATAACCATCCCCATTTAATTGCAGCGGTCCGCCAACAACTTGAGGTGATGCCGCACGTCATGTTTGGCGGGCTGGTTCACGAGCCCGCCCTCCGGTTGGGATCCAGGCTTTGCAATCTTACGGGACTCGATCGCGTTTTCTTTTCCGATTCCGGCTCTGTCGCGGTGGAAGTCGCTCTCAAACTGGCGCTGCAATACTGGCGCAATGTTGGTCAGCCGGCGCGATCGCGGTTCGCCTGTTTTTCAAACGGCTATCATGGGGACACGATTGGGGCGATGTCGGTCTCAGATCCCGAGCAATCGATGCATCGAGCATTCCGGGATGCTGTTGCCCAGCAGTATGTTTTTGAAATTCCCGCTGGAAACACCGAATTGCAGGCGCTGGACACCAGACTCAGTGAGATCGGCTCTCAGCTGGCAGGAATGATCATCGAACCTTTGGTGCAATGCGCCGGCGGGATGAAGTTTCATTCCGCCGAAACGCTTCGGGCATTGCAGCAGTTGGCGCACAAGCACGGATTGTTGTTCATTGCTGATGAGATTGCCACGGGCTTCGGACGCACCGGAACACTCCTTGCCTGCCAACAAGCGGACATCCTCCCAGACATTCTCTGCCTCGGAAAAGCTTTGACGGGCGGCGCTATCGCACTCGGCGCCACGATTGCCAGTGGCCGTATCTTTGACGCGTTCCTGGATGACAGAGAAGACCGGGCGTTTATGCATGGGCCAACATTCATGGCAAACGCGCTGGCATGCGCTGCCGCCAATGCTTCGCTGGACCTGTTCGAAGAAGAACCACGCATCGAACAAGTCATCGCAATCGAAGCTCAACTCCAGACAGAACTCGCAGCTTGCCAATCCATACCAGGTGTAATTGATGTGCGCGTTAAAGGCGCCATCGGCGTGGTGGAATTGTCGAGCGACAAGATGGACACCGATTCCTTCCGCCAGAAGTTCGTCAACCGCGGCGTGTGGATACGGCCTCTTGGCAACGTTGTTTACTTGATGCCGCCATTCATCATTGACCAGTGTGACCTTCGCAAGTTGACGGAAAGCGTGGTCAGTGTGCTGAAAGAATGACGCTAACGGCTGGCCTAGATGTCGTAGTACAAGCAGAACTCGTACGGGTGCGGGCGGAGCCGCAGCGCGTCAACTTCTTTCTCCGTCTTGTACCAAATCCAAGTGTCAATCACGTCCTTCGTGAAGACATCGCCGCGGAGCAGGAACTCATGATCGTTCCGTAGAGCCGCCAGCGCTTGGTCCAGTGAACTTGGTGCCTTGGGGACTTCAGCAAGTTCCTCAGGCGGAAGATCGTAAATATCCTTATCCAACGGATCACCCGGGTGGATCTTATTCTGAATGCCGTCCAAAGCAGCCATCAGCATGGCGGAGAACGCCAGGTAGGGATTGCAACTTGGATCAGGGCAGCGAAATTCGACTCGCTTAGATTTGGGACTGGCGCTGTACATGGGAATACGGCAAGCCGCAGAGCGGTTCCGCTGTGAGTATGCCAAGTTCACCGGAGCTTCATAGCCGGGGACCAATCTCTTGTAGCTATTGGTTGTGGGGTTGGTGAACGCCAGCAAAGCGGGAGCATGTCGTAGTATTCCGCCCATGGCGTACATTCCCATGTCACTAAGGCCGGCATAGCCTCCGCCGGCAAACAGCGGCTGCTCATCCTTCCACAACGAGATGTGGGTGTGCATGCCGGAACCGTTATCGCCATAGAGCGGTTTGGGCATGAACGTTGCCGTCTTGTTGTGGCGTGCCGCAACGTTTTTGATGATGTACTTGAAGGCCACCAGACAATCGGCCATGTGGACGAGGTTTTGAAAGCGCAGGTCGATCTCACCTTGCCCTCCTGTGCCGACTTCATGGTGTTGGCACTCCACGTCCAGTCCGCAATCGATCATTGTCTGCATCATTTCGTTGCGCAGATCCATCATTTGATCGGCAGGCGGAACCGGAAAATAGCCTTCCTTGTATCGCAGCTTGTAGCCGAGATTCGGGCCTTCATCCCGCCCTCGATTCCATTCCCCTTCGATGGAGTCCAGGTGGTAGTACCCGGCATTGGGCGTTTGATCGAAGCGAACATCATCGAAGACGAAAAACTCAGCTTCCGGCCCAATGAAGCAGGCATCCGCCACGCCTGTGCTGCGCATGTAGTTAACGGCTTTGCGGGCGACGTTGCGCGGATCACGTGAGTAATCTTCTCGCGTGATGGGATCCTGAATGTTGCAGATCACGTTGAGCGTGCAGATCTCCGTGAACGGATCAATGAACGCTGTCTCCGGCTGTGGAACGACCAGCATGTCGCTCTCATTGATGGCTTGCCATCCTCGAATGGAAGAACCATCAAAACCAAGTCCGTCTTCAAAAGTCTCGGGCTCAAGCTTGCCAATAGGGATTGTGAAGTGTTGCCACAGTCCAGGGAAATCCATAAAGCGGAAGTCAACCGCTTTGACTCCTTTGTTCCGACAAAGCGTCAACACTTCTTGGGGTGTTCTGGTTTCCACTCGGGACCTTTCTTTCGTAAGTAAAAGCAAGAGAACTGGTAATCTCACCGACACCCGGCAATTCCACTCAGCGCAAGATCAATTCCTGTGCCACTTATCGCAATCCTCTGTGGAATCCATAAAGTTAGTATTTTCAATGCTTTATGACGTCTATGGCATGGGCGGCTACTCAGTGAACAAAAGCAACTGCACAAAAACCAGGCGATAGGTGCTTATGATACAGGCAGTTCCCCGGAAAGAAATAGCTGGGCGCGGAAGCTGATCTTAGCTGCGGATCCCCATTGCCAGATTGCCAAGTCAACAGGCTATAATAGACGCTAGGATTCGATGGAATCGCACTGTAAGTCTTTTCAAAATAACAACAAACGTCATTTGGCATAGTCGTGTTTCAGATGGCGTTGCTGAAGGAAAAAACGTGAATTCCAGAGCAAATCAGCGAAGTGGCGATCAGTCAACTGTGCCACCCATCCAGCCTGAGACCGAGGTTCCTCGTGAATTGGGGGGCGACCAAGGCTGGCAGTCCACGGACCTCATCGAGCAAATTAAGGAAACCGCAGATAAGCTAGCCAAGGACCAGGCCAGTCGCGGCGACCTGAAGATTGTTAGCCGCGCTCTGCGTGAGTTGCGATACGCATTCAAGGTCTTCAGCGAATACCGTCAGCAGCGGAAAGTTAGCGTCTTCGGTTCGGCACGGACCCTGCCAGAGGCTGCTGCGTATGAGCAAGCGATTCGCTTTGGCCGGGCAATGGCTAGGCAAGATTGGTATGTGGTGACGGGGGCCGCCAACGGCATCATGGAAGCCGGACATCGCGGCGCTGGACGTGAGCACTCAATGGGCGTCAACATCATGCTCCCGTTCGAGCAGGATGCCAATCCCGTCATTGCTGGCGATCCCAAGCTGGTTCACATGAAGTATTTCTTCACGCGCAAGCTGATGTTCGTCAAGGAGTGCGACGCCGTGTGTCTGCTGCCTGGCGGATTTGGCACTCTGGATGAAGGGCTCGAGGTCCTCACGCTCCTACAGACCGGCAAGCGGGACCTGTGCCCCGTAGTATTCCTTGATGCCGAGGGAGGCGACTTCTGGGAGTCTTTCCAGGAGCTTGTTGATAACCTGCTCAAGCGCGGGATGATTGCGGAAGAGGATCTAGCGCTGTACATCGTGACTGACGACATGCAGGAAGCCGTCGATGAGATCCTGCAGTTTTATCACAACTATCACAGCATGAGATATGTGCGGGATAAGCTCGTGCTTCGCTTGCAGCGAGCTCCCAGCGAAGAATTTCTGGAGAAGCTCAATGAAGAGTTCGCAGACGTGCTCGTCGACGGCCAAATTGAATCTAGCCGGGCACTAGGCGATGAACGTGATCAGCCCGACCTGATGGACATGCCGCGGCTAGTCATGCACTTCAATCGCCGCAACTTAGGCCGCCTGCGACAACTTGTCGATAGCTTGAACCACGGCTCCATTAGAGTACGCAAGAGGTCGATGCCCGCGAACTCCTAGCCCGTTGATTTGAGAAACCCGCGAGTGGCTCACAGATCGCTTAGTAAGACCGCTAATGGCGGGTTTTCACCTTCGAGGAAGGTGGGCAACCCTCGCCATCCTGCATAAGAACAGCTCTAGTCAAACCGGCACACCATACATTAGACTTGAGCGACTGTCGGTCGAGTTGGAATTATGATCGGTGCTCACGACCGCTGAAGCGCCCCATCGCGTTTGTTACCGGACAGGTCTCGTTGCCATGGCCAAGAGCAAAAAGAAAGTTGAAACCGTGTTCCTCGTGTGCGAGGAGTCCGGAGACTACAACTACACACTTCGCCGCAAGCCCGGTGGCGATAAGCTCAAACTGAAGAAGTATTGCCCGCGATTGCGGAAGCATACGATGCACGTTGAGAAGAAAAAGTAGCACGCACGGCCCGGTGGTCGCGTCCATCTACGCGCGTTGACCGGTAGTTTCTTTCGCAGCCGCGCTGATCAATTCCCGCCACGTTGCGCGTTGAACGTATGGCTCTCTCAGCGCTTGATTTTCTTTCGGTCAAGACAGAGCCGACCATCCCGGCGGTGGTTATCTGTTTTGGCGAAGACGATTTTCTCCGCCGCCTCGTCCGCAAGCGCATCCGAAAGTTCATCTTCGGTGAAGGTGACGACTTTTCGTCGCGCACCGTCAGTGGAAAAGATGCAGATCTGGCAATCGTGATGGATGATCTCCGCACGGTATCCATGTTTGGCGCGGAGCGCACCCTAGTATTGATGGATGCCGCGGACGATTTTGTCACGCAGCATCGAACAGCGCTTGAGTCATACGTGCAAAAGCCGTCATCGGCCGGTGTATTGGTGTTGGACGTGCGCAAGTGGCCCAAGAACACGCGGCTTTACAAAACGCTGGATAAGACGGGCATGCAGATTGACTGTGCTGCGCCCAAGCCAGGCAAACTCCGTGGTTGGTTGAGCAAATGGTCTTCATCACAGTACGGCGCCAAGCTCGACGGCGCCGCTGCGGAGTCGTTGGTCGAAATCATTGGATCGGAATTGGGGCTTTTAGATCA
Source organism: Pirellulales bacterium (assembly GCA_028066245.1). Classification (GTDB taxonomy): domain Bacteria; phylum Planctomycetota; class Planctomycetia; order Pirellulales; family S012-138; genus CALJLD01. The sequence continues at coordinate 43,497 of JALCBR010000019.1, forward strand.
AGAATTGGCCAAGCTGGCTGCCTATGCCGGTGCGGAACAGAAAATCACCGCCGAGATGGTTCGTGACCTCGTTGGCGGCTGGCGGGCTAAGACCACTTGGGAAATGCTGGACGCGGCGTTGGGGGGCGATGCCCGCGAAGCGCTGACACAACTTGATCGGCTGCTGAACGCCGGTGAACATCCCGTCGCTCTGTTGGGCCCAATTGGGTTTACACTGCGGCGTTTCGCGACCGCAGCGCGGACAATTGATCGCATGCAATCCACAGGGAAACGGATCACCGTGCGAGACGCGCTCAGCCAAGCAGGCATCAAGCCGTTTGTGATGGCCAAAAGTGAAGCTCAACTTCGACAGATTGGCCCTGTCCGTGCAGCTCGGCTGGACCGCTGGTTGCTGAATGCCGATTTGGACCTTAAGGGGGCCAGCCGTTTAGCACCTCGTATGATCCTGGAACGGTTGGTGTGCCAACTTTCTCGCAGTGTCAAACCGCAACGAACCTAACTAAGGCCTCGTTCAAGATTGCGGTTTGCTGGCGTTCTTTCTCCCCGCTTGATAAAATTCTGGGTGTAAAAGGGGTCGTCGCGGTCGCTGGGCGGCGCGGCCATGCGATCGTTGTACGTTGTGAGACACGCGATCTGTGTGTTTGTTCGCAACCCCTCCAGGCAGGGCGATAACCGATGTTCGGAAACACTTCCCTGACGCTCGGAAGTCCGTGGTACCTGCTCCTTTTGCTTTTGCTGGCACCGGTTTGGCTGTTGAGCGTGCGCGGCATGCGGAGCATGGGACCATGGCGGCAATGGAGCGCGATTGTCATTCGCTCGCTCGTCCTGCTGCTGTTGGTGGCCACGCTGGCGCAGCCCATGTGGGTTCAGCAGAGTGACAAGTTGACGGTCATCTATTTGCTGGACCAGTCGGCGAGCATTCCGGAACCCCGCCGTCGCGAGATCATTCGCTACGTCAATCACGCGATCACGGAGCAACGCGAGAACGAAGATCGAGTGGGTGTGATCGCCTTTGGCAAAGACGCAGCGATGGAAATTCCGGCCTGGGATTACGCAGAGGGGCCGATTCCCGAATCGCTCGAATCTCTGATCGACCAGGAGTATACGAATCTCGAAGGCGCAATGAAGCTCGCGCAAGGGACCTTCGAACATGACACCGCCCGGCGAATTGTGGTCGTCAGTGACGGCAAACAGAACATCGGTAACGCGAAGCGATTGGCCGGCGTGTTGGCCGACCAGGGGATTGGCATCGATGCCGTGCCGATCTTCTACGAGAACATCGGCGAGGCGATCGTTGAAAAGTTAACGATGCCCGCGGGCGTTGCCAAAGGGCAACCTTTTCAATTGCGCACGGTGATTACCAACACCAGTGAACAACCAATTCCCGGTCGACTGATCCTAACCCGGACCACAGGCGATCAGCCCATCACGCTCAATTCAAACGAGGGCGTCGAGCAAGGATCTGCGGATGATCCGCAACGTGTCGTCTTGCAGCCGGGCAAAAACGTCTATGAGTTGCGGCAAGAAATCACTCAACCACACTTCTATAAGTACGGCGCGCGCTTTATCCCAGATAACCCGGCGCACGACGGCATGGTTGAAAACAATGCCGCGAGCACGTTCACCCATGTTCGCGGCGAACAACGTGTGCTGTTGATCTATCACGGAGATGAAGGACAACACGTCCGGCTCATCAACGCGCTTCGCGATGCCGACCTGGAAGTCACGTTAAAGGAAGCCCGCGTCGCCTATTCCAGCTCTGCCGAACTGCAACAGTACGACACCGTGATCTTGGCCGACGTTCCGCGGACGGCTGAAGACGAAAATATCGAGCACTTCACCGACAGCCAAATTCGCATGTTGGTGAACAACACACGGTACGTGGGCAGCGGACTAGTGGTGATCGGCGGACCAGATAGTTTTGGCGCCGGCGGCTGGACGAACACCGAGTTGGAAAAGGCCATGCCGGTCGATTTCGACATCAAGAACGCCAAGGTTGTTGCCAAGGGAGCACTGGCGATGGTTATGCACGCTTGCGAGCTTCCTGATGGAAACCACTGGCAGAAGAGAGTCGGTGAAGAGGCTCTAAAAACGCTGGGCTCACGCGATTGGGCAGGCGTGGTCGAGTGGAACGGTCAGGAAAGGTGGTTGTGGGACGGCATGAGGGAGATCGGCAGAAACAAACGCCGAATGATGAACCAGCTCAGTACGATGACGCCCGGTGACATGCCTGACTTTGACGCCCCCCTCCGGATGATGCTCCGCGGCTTCAACGCACTTCCCAAAGGAGGTGCCGGATTTGTCAAGCACGCGATCGTGATCAGTGATGGCGACCCGAGCCCCGCTAGCGCACGCACCCTGGCAGCGTTCAAAGAGGCCGGTGTCACGATCTCTACGGTGGCCATCGGTACGCACGGACCAGCCGGGCACAGAGAGATGCAGCGCGTGGCGAATGTGACAAATGGAAATTACTACATCGTTAAGAACAGCACTGCTCTGCCACGGATCTTCCAAAAGGAAGCGCGACAAGTCACACGACCGTTGGTCCACGAGAACGAAAAAGGAATTTATCCGACCCCCCGATTTGGCATGGAGATGCTCGAAGGCATCGACATCAACAACCTGCCGCGGCTGACCGGCTACGTGTTGACCAGCGTCAAGGATGCCAAAGGCGTGGAGCTGGGGTTGATGGCGCCAGAGCCTGCGGGACGTGACAACACCATTTTGGCCGGCTGGCAATACGGTCTCGGCAAAGCGGTTTGTTTTACTTCTGATAGCGGATCGAAGTGGGCCAATGCGTGGACCAGTTGGGATGGTTACGACAAGTTCTTTACGCAAATGGTCCGCTGGTCGATGCGGTCCAACAACGAGAACGGCGATTTCACTATCGCTCAAGAATTGGTCGATGGCAAAGTCAAGGTTGTGGTCACGGCTCTGGATGCCGACGATGAGTTTCTCAATCAACTTGATATCGTTGGCACGGCGTTGGGCCCACCAATTGATCCGGACAACCCCAACACAGCAGCCAGGAATTTCAGCCTGCGGCAGGTGGCTCCTGGTCGATACGAGGGCGAGTTCTCTGCCGAGGAGACCGGAAACTACCTGGTGACGCTAATCCCAGGGAGAGATGAAGCTCCGTTGATGACGGGGATCAGCGTCCCCTATTCGGCCGAGTATCGCGAACGTGGCACGGACGAGGCCCTGCTGGCTTCCATGGCTTCACAAACGCCCACAGGCGGTCAACCTGGGACGCTCCTGGCAGCTCCCCGCGGCACCGGCGCGCAGGCATTGACGGATTTCCTGGCGCTCAACCCGTTCCGGCATGACCTCCCCAAAGCAGAAAGTAGCCAAAAGGCTTGGCATTTCTTCCTGCTGCTGGCTTGCTGCCTCTTCTTGGCAGATGTCTTCGTTCGCCGAGTCCAGGTTCATTTCTATTGGTTGCCGCCGTTGTTAGCCAAAGTTCGCGATACGATTTTGCGTCGTGAGTCAGCTCCTGCGGAAGCGGAGTACATCTCGCGGCTGCAAAGCCGTAAACGGGAGATCGCGTCCGAAATCGAATTTCGCCGTGCGGCGACTCGCTTTGAACCGGAGAAAGACGCTCCGCCGGAAGTCAACGCCGTGCGTGAGGCCGGCTCTGCTCGTGGCGCGCCTCCGTCGCAACGGACACCAGCGGCTTCGGCTGAACTAACGCCGCAAAAAGAAGAAGATACCTATACAAATCGCCTGCTCAAAGCCAAGAAGCAAGTCTGGAAGGACCGCAAGGAATAGTCCAGACCAGCGAACACATTGCAAAAGGCTTCTTACACAGCAGCGCCGGTCTATTTGCGAACTCTTTGCCTGGCACGTTGAATGCCGTTTGAAACAAGGGACACAGTTGATGAGCATCGCGGAATCCATTGAGCAACGTGCCGAAGAGTTTGCCCAACGCTATCACGCCGTGCGTACAGAGATCGGTCGTGTGATCGTTGGGCATGACGATATCGTCCACGGCGTGCTCACTTGCCTGTTTGTCGGCGGACACTGCCTGCTCGAAGGCGTTCCTGGGTTGGGAAAAACGCTTTTGGTGCGGACGTTATCGCGAACGCTCGACTTGGATTTCTCCAGGATTCAATTCACCCCGGACCTGATGCCGGCGGACATCTTGGGCACCAACATGGTGGTGGAGACGCCGGACGGAAAACGGATCTTTGAGTTTCAAAGAGGCCCGATTTTCACCCAGATTTGTCTGGCTGACGAAATCAACCGCGCCACGCCGAAAACGCAATCCGCCATGCTGGAGACAATGCAGGAAGGAACCGTCACCGCAGCAGGCACACGGTATGATCTTGAGCAACCGTTCTTTGTGCTGGCCACGCAAAACCCCATCGAACAGGAAGGAACCTACCCACTTCCCGAGGCTCAGTTGGACCGGTTCTTCTTCAAGCTTGTGGTCGGCTACTCCGGTCGAGAGGAACTCTCCACGATTGTTGACCGTACCACGCGCGGAGAAGTCATCGAGCCCAACAAGGTCATGGACGGAGCCGAGATCATCAAGTGGCAAGGCTTGATCCGTGAAGTCATTCTGGCTGACCACGTCCAGGATTATCTGGTGCGTTTGATCCTGGCCACGCACCCCGGCGGCCCGTTCGCGCCGCCGGTTTGCAATCAGTATCTGCGTTGGGGATCCAGTCCCCGCGGCGCGCAAACCCTGGCGCTGGCCTCCAAAGTTCGGGCATTACTGGAAGGTCGCTTCAATGTCTCGTTTGAAGACATTCGCCGCGTCTATCTGCCTGCCATGCGCCACCGAGTGATTCTCAACTTTGAAGCACAGGCAGAGGGCATGGAACCTGATCAAGTCCTGTTGGATATCCTGGAATCCGTGCCAGAGAAAGCAGAAGCCACGCAAGTCGCGTGAGTTTCCAAGAGCAAGAAGCTTTTATCCCACCAGGGAGATCGGTGCGCAAACTTAACTTGAGTACGCTACCGTCACGCATTTCATGTATGAATCCTGGGCACGCTAACCTTGCATAGAGTCTTGGTCCGGTTCCAGCTTTCCCTTGAACGTTGGTTCTGGCGGAGGTTCTATGCCCAGTCCGGCGTAGTCGGCAATGTATGATTCCACATACCACCCGGACTCCGCGTGGCGATGCTCAGCCCAGCGCTTGACCACCAGCGCCACATATCCCTCCTTCTTCTTGCCGTCTTCCTGGAAGCGAAACAGATACAGTAGTCGCAGTCGGTCATACCTGCCACCTAATGTCTCCTTAAGGACCTTGCGGAACTCAATATCGACTCCATCCTTCAGTCGCTCCAAAGTTGGCAGCGGTTCAATCTCAACATACCCGGCCAAGTCTTCGCGCTCCTTAGCGATCCGTACATAGATGTCTTCCAAGAGTTCCGGGTTGGGGTTGCGCGCATCCGGTTTCAAAGACAATTGGTGAAGCATGATGCGGTCCCCTCGTCGGGCCGCATCAAACCATTGGTGGGCGACATATTTCGCCTGTTCCCGCATTGTGGATTCACCCATAACGTTGTGCAGAATTCCTCCGCTCGCGCAAAACAGGGCAATGGCCAACCCAATCATGGCCAGCCGTGAACCCTTGATCTGAGCTTGAGCGATGCGCACCAACGCCACGATGTTGACAATCACAGCGAGGAAGGGCACAACGGCGCCCATCGTGTTGAAAAACGCCAATGGAGAAAGCAAGCTCAAGAGCAAGCCTGCAATCGCCAGTCCACTGAAGGACTCGTAATCGGACTTCAGTTCGCCTTCCTCGCGGTAGGCGGTCATCTTTGCGCTATAGAGCGAGGTCATTGCGGATTATCGCCAAGGTCTGGTGGCCCGAAGGTCAAGGGTTGATACCGCCAACAAAATGCCGGTTACTGAAATTTAGCTTACTGCACGACCGTTTTCTTTACGAATGCCCTTTCCTAAAGGACGCAGTTTCCCTACGAAGACCAATACCATTTGGTCGCATGATTTTCACCATAATCAGCAACTCACAATCGCCGGCAACCTACGGAACATATTCCACCACCCTTGAGTTGGACTGCAATTCGCGGAAGATAATTGAAACGACTCACACTCCACGATTTTGGTCAACCGATGAGCGAAGCTTCTGCCGTTCCCGAATTTGCCGCCGCGCTCGGCCGTTTGCCAAGCGGGATTTTTGTTCTCACAGCCAAAAGCGGAGCTGATGAGACAGGCATGCTGGCAAGTTGGGTGCAGCAAGCAGGCTTTGAACCACCGATGGTCACCGTGGCGATCAAGCTGGGCCGGTACGTGGGCGACTGGTTGGAGCAAGGGGAGGAATTCATCCTCAATGCGCTGCCGGAAAAATCCCACTTGATGAAACACTTTGGCCGTGGGTTTGAGCCAGGCGAGCCGGCTTTCACTGGCGTCAACATTGACCGTGCCCGCGAAAACGGGCCCCCCATTCTGACCGAAGCCCTGGCGTATCTCGTCTGCCGCGGCTCCAAAGCGATTGACTCCGGCGATCATCGCATCTACCTGGCCGAAGTGACTGGCGGAGCAACCTTGCGCGACGAAAAACCCGCAGTTCACATACGGAAGAACGGGCTGCATTATTGATTGCAGACTGAGTTAATGTGGAGCATGCGCTACGGTTTGTTTCCAGAGAAGCCATCCGAGTAAGCCTTTTGCCCACGAAGCGTGCATCTATAATCGATCCATCGCCCTCCGTATGTCTGTTCTGGCCGTCCATGACCAATCCCGTCCAACCTGATGTGCGTAGTCGTGGGCAGCAGCCCCGCAGACCAATCCGTGTGGGCGCTGTGAGTTATCTTAACACGAAGCCGCTGATCCATCAGTTTGCGAAGTTCGCTCCGCAGGCGGAACTAGTTGTGGACGTCCCCAGTCGCTTGGCGGATGAACTCTTCGCCAACAATCTGGATGTTGCACTGGTCCCGGTGATTGAATTATTTGGCAAGCCGGGCTACCGCGTGTTGGCGGACGCCTGCATTGCTTGCCGCGGCCCGGTGTTGAGCGTGAAGTTGTTTAGCCGTGTGCCTGTCGCAGAGATTCGTACACTGTCGTTGGATGAAGGTTCACGAACAAGCGCAGCTCTGGTACAGATTTTGTTGCATGCCCGCTTCGGTATTCGTCCGGAGCTGCAACTGTTGCCCATTGGCAAATCCGTCTCTGATGCGGCGGCCGATGCGGTCCTCTTGATCGGCGATCGTTCCATTCATCCACCGCCAGGACCGTTTGCGGTCGTCTGGGATTTGGGCGAGGAGTGGATTGCGCACACGGGGTTACCGTTCGTGTTTGCAGCTTGGGTTGCTCAGTCGGACACGAACCTAGCAGGCGTCGAACAAGCTCTAACCGCGGCGCGAGACTCCGGCATCGCCAACTTGGAAGACATCGCCGCTGCTGAAGCCCCCAAGGTGGGACTCACGCGCGCCGAATGCCTGGCCTACCTGAGAGACCACTTGCATTTCTACTTGGGCGAGCGGGAGCAACAGGGCTTGGAACGATTTCACGAACTTGCCATCCAACTAGGATTGGTGCCCCCCGGAGTAGGCATTACTTACTGCGGGGAAATGAGCACTCCGGCAAAGCTCTAAAGGCTCTCGCGCTTGGGGAGTTCTTGCTCGGCCGACGGAACCGCCCGGCACGAACGTTTTGTTGAGAAGCCATGCCCTCAGCGATGTTGAGCTTCCAACTCCGTCGCGCTACTCGCCTATGTGCGGCCAGGCCAGAGGAACTATCGGCTGATCAATCGAGAACACCTCGATTGCCGCTCCGCTCGCCCGGATGGACGCTGTGAGGTCATCCTACGAGAGCAGGCCATGCGGCCTGCTCTCAGGCGTACGGGCGAATTTGTCATTGGTCAAGTTTTTCCCGCCCCCAGGGAGTGACGCAAACGCTTCATGGCCAGCAATTAACCAGCAATGGCACCGACAACATCACCGGCAACCCTGACGTTAAGTTCAGCAGCATGTTAACCGTCAACCTCCTATGGCGCTCGGCAGCGCGCATGTTCGCCGGAAACATCCCAAAATTTGACCAATGTCAATTTCGCCCGTACGCCTGAGAGGATGGCGAGCAGGGAACGCCGCGATCATTCAATCACGTGTCTGCGAAGCGATGAAAATGCCGACGAACAGAACACCCATTAAAGAGATGTTCTCGAGCGTTTGTTGATTCCTATTCTTCTTACAGTCGGGTACCGTCCAACGCCTCAGCAATATCCGCACTCATCAATGTTGGCGACGGAACGTCAACAAGAAATGCCCTTAAGTGTTCATGCACGCGCCTTCCCTCTGGCGAGGTTCTCAGAGCATCGTCTAGAGGAATTCAGTCGTGCCGAGCTCGCGCAGTTCACTCTTCGGCTACGATTTGCGTTTGCCGCCTTCCCCGCTTGCTGTGCGTGATTTCTTCGTTTTGGTAACTCGGCTCGAATCAATAGTGAATGTCTTCTGGTGTTCACAAAGTGGAGTTACGGAATCACTGTCAGAAAGCATGTCAGCCATCGTTGTCCTTCGAAACATTCGCTCAACAGTTTCCATCGCCTGATCCAAGTTTCGATGCAATGGGCAAAGCCCGTTGGCGTGCGATTTAATCTCCAACGGGCACGTCGTGATTCGTTGAATTGGTTCCACAGCGTCAACGACATCCCAAATCGTGAGCTCCGTGGGTGAACGAACCAAGAGGAATCCTCCGTGGAGGCCTCGCTGTGAACTTACCAAGCCGCGCCGCACCAGGACCTGCATGAGCTTGGAGAGATACGGACCAGGGACTTTGGTGATCTCCGCGATCTTCTGCGCAGTGCATGGTTCACCCTCGTTTTGGGCAATGGTAACGATGGCCCGTAGAGCGTATTCGACAGATTGGGAGATCATTATCGTTCCAGGTGGTTGTGGAGTAATCGCATAAGACTTACATGCCGGTGAAGAGAAATTTTCAAATTCCTGCGATTTAAGACATCGGGACCTTGACATCTTTTATAAGGGGCGATAGGTTCGCTTTCAAGCAGGACAAAAGGACCTGAATATCCTGTTTAAGGTAACCGGCCTTCCTTTTCGGTCATTTTGCAGGTGAATTCGTGAAATGCCGGGTTGAAACGCGTGGCGGACGAGGCGCGACTGGTGGTCTTGTCGCAATTCAGGGATTTGCCTTTCTGGCAATCTGCTTTGGCGGAATCGCGCCAGGGCAAGCCCAGGACACGCCCGATTATTTCCGCCAAAACTGCTTGAACTGCCACACGATCGGCGGCGGTCCCTTAGCAGGGCCTGATCTCAAGAATGTCACGCAACGCCAGGATCGTGAGTGGCTCATCGGGTTCATGATGGACCCCGGCAGTTATCTCGACCGGGGTGATCCATATGCCAAAAAGATCTTGGAGCAATCCCGCAATGTTCGGATGCCTGCTCTGCCTGGCTTGGATCGAGAGCGAGCTGAAAACCTTCTCGATTTGATCGAGGCGGAATCAGCACTTCCGGAGTCACAGTTCAAGGGGCTGCGACTCTCGACAGCTCCCTTTACTGAAGCAGACCGTCAATACGGACGAGAGCTCTTCCTTGGCTTGGCGTCTTTGGAAAACGGTGGTGGAGCATGTATTGCCTGCCACGCTGTTCGGGGGCAGCCAGCGATTGGTGG
>JALCBR010000154.1 GCA_028066245.1 Pirellulales bacterium
GATGGGAGCATCACTGCAGATTGCCTCCGGCGCCGCGTTGATGGCCCCGCGCGATGTGATGCCGTACCTCACCAATGCGGAGGAAAACTCCGTGTTGTTCATTGATGAGATCCATCGGCTACCCAAGGGCGTTGAGGAGTTTCTCTATCCGGCGATGGAGGACTTCCGCATTGACATCGCGCTGGGAGAGGGCGTCAACGCTCGAACGGTGAACATGCCGCTGCCTCCATTCACGCTGATTGGCGCCACCACGCGAGCAGGCTTGCTCTCCAATCCATTGCGGGATCGTTTTCAAATCCGCGAGCATTTGGAGTTCTACACGGAAGAAGAACTGACAGAGCTGGTCCAGCGCAACGCCGCCAAGTTACAAGTGGAAGTCACGCTGGACGCGGCTCAGCAGATTGCCGTTCGCAGTCGCGGAACGCCGCGCGTGGCCAACAACCACTTGCGGTGGGTGCGCGATTATGCCACGAGTGAAACGAGCGACTGGCGCGTGGATGAGGATGTCGCCTTGGAAGCGCTGAAGGTCAAGAAGATCGACACCATCGGACTGGATGGACAAGACCGTAAATACATGGAGACCATCATTCGCGTTTTTGCTGGCGGGCCGGTCGGCGTCGAAGCCATCGCCCACACCATCAACACATCCGCCGATACGCTCATTGATGACGTCGAGCCGTTCCTGCTCCGTGCGGAACTGGTCATCCGCACACCCCGCGGCCGCAAAGTCACTACCGCCGGCTATGAACATCTCGGACTGCAACCGCCACCAGACGGGGTAGGGCAGGGGGAGTTATTCTGAGTAGAGAACGGCAGAAGGGAATGTTGTATTTTCGCCATCTCGCTTAGCGCAAGGGAACTTGTCATCTGCCACCGTGACGCTTCTCGCACTTTCGTTTGGCTTCTTTTTCTCATCTCTAAGCTTCAACCTTGTTCCTCCGTGTCCCATGCTCGCTTGCCTTCAACGCGTCTCTTCCGCATCTGTCACCGTCGATGGAGAGATCGTCGGACAAATTGGCAAGGGGCTGCTGATTTTGATCGGGGTAGGGCAGGGGGATACGAAAGCTGACGCGAACTTTCTTGCTGAAAAGATCACGGGTTTGCGGGTGTTTGAAGACGAAGCTGGCAAGATGAATCTTGCGTTGGGGGATGTTGGCGGTGAGATGCTGGTGGTCAGTCAGTTCACGCTGTTGGGCGATTGCCGGAAAGGCCGGCGGCCCAGCTTTATAGGGGCCGCGCCGCCTGAGGAAGCCAACGCGCTCTATGAGTATTTCTGTCAGCGTGTTCGTGACCAAGGCGTCACCGTCGCCACCGGACGCTTCCGCGCACACATGGACGTAGCGTTGGTCAATGATGGACCAGTTACGATTCTGGTGGACAGCCGCCGGGAGGGCGGCGCGTAAATCTTGTAGGTGGCGATTGCAACACGTATTACTGGTTACTGGCGCCTTGTTGTTGTGTTGCTGCTCTCTGCCATCGCAGGATCGGCGCCGCCATGTGTTGTCAACGTTGCACCACTGTCGCGATCACGACCAAACGGCGTGCCGAGGATTCCGGATTCCCCGCTTTGCTCATCTTCAGCCCTGAGATCCCCATTCATCGCCGCGTTGTTCTGTTCTACACCCCAAATGGGGTCTTGGATCACCAAGTATGTCAGGATGGCGAGTTTGCCGTAGGCGGAAATATTCGGCCAGAGCCGCTTGCTGAACAGTTTGATCGCGGTGCCGAATGACTTTTTGATCCGCAGTCGCTTGAGGTTCACACTGTAGATCTCGTCCAGCAACAAGTGTGTCAGCACGCCGACAGTCACGGCGGAGCTGAGGAATAACCTGCGCTGCAGGTCATCGGAACCGCAAAGCAGGAACGCTACCTCCGCAAAAATAATCACAGCGGGAATGCTGTGGAACATCCCTCGGTGCACCGTGTAGGCGCGCAGCGCCTTTCCGAAGACAAAGCGAATGAACAAATAGATCCCAGCAGTGGCCAAGATCATTGAGTCGGCGGACATTCCCCAACTGCGAAAGCGATCGATCAGCAGCATGGGAATCACGGCCGCCGCAAAGCTCAGGCTTTCTCGTAACGGGACGCCGCTATCGCTATCCAGGTCCGGAAGCATGCCCGAAACGCTGCACAATCCGGCTGCAAGTACACACTGATCGGCGGGAAGCCCAAACTGCGTATAGGCCACGCCGCCATACGCCATGCCAACGATCGTACTGGTAGTGATGTGCGTTTTGAAATCGGCCATGAGTTTGCACCGAAAAGATCGTGGAGAAGTCCAACAACTTGCGAACCAGGGCAGGGGAGGGGGCCGCGCTGCGTTCCAATTGATGAACAATTCCGGAAGCGGGCCCCAGCCGGTCGCGGACTGTACGAAAACAGCCCGAAGGCGAAAAGACGAGCGAGCCTGTCGATCTGTGACTGGCTGTCCTTGACCGGCAACGCGAAACTTTACTAGCAGCCCAACAGCAATATTCGCCTGCTTTCAGCGAATAGCTCTCCAGGCTCCCCGCTACCAAAGCTGGCTCTGCGCGCAAAGCTGGCGCCCTGGACCGCTTTGACTTGGCAACCCTTTTCCTTCAAGAATTCAGCAACGGAAGAAACAACAGCGCTGAACGAGATGAACGAAAGCTGATCTACGCTAAACGCGACCGGCCAGATATGATCGGCAATGCGGTCGTGCGGCTGCCTTTGCTACAATGACGTCAAAAACGCATTCCACCATGACCGCCAATCGTTGAAATTACCGATATCACACTAACCTCGTTCCTTCAGCGACCGCGTAGAGATGTCCTACGACCTGTTCATGATCGTAATCCTGGCTTGCTGCGTCATTTTGGGCGCGGTCAAGGGGATGGCCTGGCAATTGGCTTCGCTCAGTTCTCTTGTGGTGAGTTACCTTGTCGCGCAACGTTTCTCCGGCACGGTGGCACCAATGATCAGCACGGAGGAACCGTGGAACACAGCCATCGCGATGCTGATTCTGTTTGCGGCCACGTCCCTGGTGATCTGGATTCTGTTCCGAGGCGTACGCGGAATGATCGAACGTTTCAAGCTCAAGGAGTTTGATCGGCAGCTTGGCGCTGTGGTTGGCGGCGTTAAAGGCGCAGCCATCTGTATCGTGATTACGTTCTTTGCCGTGACGCTTTCGGAAACCGCTCGCAGCAGCGTGCTGGAGTCGCGCTCGGGGTACTACATCTCCGTGTTGTTAGAAAAAGGGCACGATTTCCTGCCCGAACGCATGCACGAACAAATCCACAGCCATTACGTCGAGTTCCAAGCGAAGCTCTCTCAAGATGGGAAAGTGCCCAGTCACCGACATGATGAGCACGCCTCGTCTGCCGATGAACTCCCCGCTGGCGATGCTCTAGCGCCCGACAAGAAACCGCTCAACGGGAACGACATCACTCGTCGCATCGACGAATTCTTCAAAGACAGCCAGCGCCGGTAAATCCCGATCGCGTCAGGGTCAAAACCTCGCCGCATTCCCCACAGACGTGGACGCTGAGAAGAACGCTGCGACTGGAAACGTAGCCGACTGTTTGCCTCTCTCAGGCGACAGACTCCTGCGTTCGGTCGCCCGGGGACGATCGGGCCCCAACTCCCCGGACCCCTCTTCCCCTCTTCTCTGTTCCGCTGACGAAAACACGGTCCCCTAGCGTCCGTGCTAAGGGACCGCACGGAATGACAGCCGCCAGCATTCCTTGCCGGCCACGAAAAAAGGGAACGGCTCCCAGGTGCGCAACACACCCCAAGAACCGTTCCCAGGCAGCGGGACGCTCCGTCCTTGGACTACGCCGCTTGGCGACGTCGCGGAGTACTCTCGGCATCCCTGCCGACAGAGCCGGCCACCGCTCCCGCTGGGCTGATTTGTGTGACGCGCGGCTTAATGACCGTCTTGGCTCGGTCGCCGGCCACAGTGGGCTTGGCCTGGAGTTCGTAGGCGACTTCGACCGCCTCGCCCTCGTCCGGGCATTGGTCGTACAACCGCTTCCCCAGGTAGAAGTCGAACGGGTCGCGGAACTGCTCGTAAGCGATGGCCACGAGGTAGAACTTGTCGCTTCCTTCGCCGCGAACTTCCTTCTTCGCGATGATCCCTTGAAGCACTCCCTGATTGCGAAATTGCATCCTTGCACTCCGGCTGAAAGAGAAAAACCGCCAGCCAAGAGTTGCCCGGGACCGCCCCAAGCGCTACGGAATAAGGCCGGCGGGGCACCGTCTGATAATCTAAGGTCTACAGAAAGACCAAGAGGCCGTTGACTTCGTTTGAGCCCGCAATTTACGGCCCAAATGAGACTCTGGCGAAGCTGGGCAAAACGAACATAAGAAACATTATCGGACGTCGGAAGCCCGAATCAGACGGCTGGAAAACAGGAGAACGTTGCGAGAACAGGCCCAGTGGAATGCCGTTAAGCGGGGCGGATTCAAACTCACCGATGACCTGGTCCAAGCGTTCAGGCAGTTCATCTTCGCGTCGGTAAAACTGGTCAATCCGCAAGACGAGCCGAGCTTCGCTCAACACCTGCCGCTGCCGGATACCAGCCTTGCTCGCAACGGGCACGGTAGACGCCAGGAGAGTGCAGCCCAGGTACCTCGGATGCTCAGTCGAAATCTCTTCATGTCGGCGTTTGCTTTCCTCGTCCAATTCGCGCGTGAACACATCCGCAGTTTCCGCATCGTAGGCCAAGAGCTCCATGAGGGCAGTCTGGTCATCAAGCTGTATTGCCCGCAGGCTGTGGTACACAAAGGTGTATGAGCCCAAGTCGTCCATGAGCGAGCCCGCGCCCCAGAGATTCCGATTGGACATTCCCTCTAACGACGTCATGATCATCGCTCTTTCGGCGAGCACGACCGTGCGATAAGAGACGCCGCCTTGGACTTCGGCCAGGAGCTTGTCTAGTCTCAGTCTTTGTTCTTCGCTTAGGTTTAGACAACCGAGCAAGCGTGCCAATCCTTCGGCGCCTCGCACGGCAAGCGCAGACCCGATGAGCCGTCCTATCATGGTTGGGTCGTCGCGAAGCGCATGAGCAAGTCGCAGCGTATCTTCGATTGTCACCACCGCAATGTCCGTATCTCCATCGTGGACCGCCAGAGCGATCTTCGCATAGAGAAGATCGCTCAACCCCTTAATGCCATCCGTCTCCGGTAAATAATCGAGAAATGGCTCCATCGCCTGAAAGTCGTACGGCAATTGCACTCGCCCGCGGAGACCAACTGAGTGAATCAACTCCAAGACCTCGGCCTCACGGGTCAACTGCTGCCTGAGTGTAGCTATGTCGTCGTCGGAAATATTGACGTCGAATAAATCCTGGCGCGTTCGAGAACGTCGCCAAGATAGAGATGGTGTTTCCTGGAAATAGGGGTGCGTGTTTCCCGATTTCGTGAATTCTACATGGAGTTTCGC
>JALCBR010000020.1 GCA_028066245.1 Pirellulales bacterium
CAAACCCATGCCAGCGCGACCACTCCCGCTCCCGGTTTGGGAGAAGGCCCTGCAGATGTCAACTTGCTAACGTATCTGAGAGCGTTTGAAAACGTTGCCGGGCAAGCAGACGCTTCCTACAACCGGCTGCTGTATGGCAGCTTTGCCAATCCGCTGCCGAGCGAACTTCAAGGTGCTGAAGGCCGCTACGGCGAACTGCACCGCGGCGTCCTTTCAGCTTTCGACCTCCCCGCTCCCGGCGTCAACAACGTCCATGATCCGTACAGCGCGGTGGTCAATCATGACTACCGCAACTGGCGCCGCCGGTTCGGCTCGCCGCCGGACATGAGGGCGATCAATCGCCTGGGCGTCGGCGTTGACGGCAACATGCTGCACTCTTCGTTTTCGCGCCTCTCACCGGCATCTTTCTTGGGCATCCCGCTTGATCGTGATGTGCAGAAGGATAACCCGTATGAGTTCAACGGCAGCGTGACTCGCAAGCTCTTCGACGGAGCGGGAGGACTGTACTACGAGGATCGCCCCTTCACGGCAGCCGAGTTGGAAATGCTGTTGCGTTTTCGCGATGCGGATGTCAGCCAGGTGGTCAACACTCCCACCGTCTCCAACCCCACCGGGCTGGAAAACCGCCTGTTGGAGTTGATGCAATTAAGCCTGGACCCCAACACGCTCAACGGTCGCCGTGTGCAAGGCCAGTTGACCACGCATAGCGCGGACTCATCCGCGCCCAACATCCGCTGGACGCAGGACATGCTAGAGGCGGCCAGGACAGCGCAGTACCTCCAAGATCTGATAGACGCTGCTCCCTCACCATCGATTGTGGATCTCCTGCGTTTTCGCATCGCCCAGGCAAACGGACCAGGCGTTGATGCGGACCAACTGACGAACGCCAGTCTCGTGGCCGGCTACGGTTATCTGCTCGCTCCCGATCTGTTGAGTGGAACTCGGATGGACTTGAACCGGCCCTTTGGCAACAACCGGGATGAAGTCATTGGCAATTCGGCAAATGGCGTGATTGATGAGGGACACAACCTGAATATGGGCGCTGGGCCCCCTCCCTCCCCAATTCCATCGGCGGAACCGGAGATCACCGGCGAGGCGAACACGGACGGGCTAGTGCAGACGGTCTATGATCTGGCTTCCGAAGGCGCGGATTTGATTGCGGCCGGCTTACCCGGCGAAGCTGCCAAGTACAGCCAGTTCCTCAATCTTCAACTGACAGATGCAAACTACGACGGCGTTCTAGGCAACCGATCACACTTAGCACGGCATGACTACGCGCGGCAATTGTTCTGCCTGATGATGGTGCTGAAAGACCCGCATTTCCGGTTTACGGATGGTTCGGGACTTGAACCGAGTGATGGCGCGGCGCTGCCGATGATCCCGAATCCGACAACGCGTCCCCCCAATTATCCTACGTACTTGCCGGAATATACGGTCCAGCGACTTGCACAGTTTTGTGCCAACTCCGTGGACTATCTTGACCGGGATTCAATCATGACCGCGTTCGAATACGACGCGGATCCTTTCACTGACAATGATGGTGACGGCATTACCTGGGACGTTGATGGTGACATTGCAACTCAAGAACCTGTGGAGACACGCCGCGTCGTCTGGGGTCTGGAAAAACCTGCCATGGTCCTCTCAGAAACATGGGCGTTTCATGATAATCGAACAAGAGATACTGAGGACGAAGGTGGTCCTGGCAACGGAGAATTCGTCCAACCTCTAGGCGCAGATGTAGATTTTGATCAAACACGTATGCCACAAGGATCTTTGTTTATTGAATTGTATTGCACAGTGAGTGGCATCGTCCCAGCGGAATTGCGTCCGCAACTTGGAGTTCCCTGGCGAAACACTCAGAGAACTCCAGAGAATGTCGTGGACTTGTCGAGATTGGCGCCGGCACCGGCAGTTCCAGACGATCCTACAACGACAACCATTGACGAGCGTGCCCCGCATCCTGTGTGGCGGCTCATTATTGGAGATCGAAATCAGCTCATATCGGATTCCATTGACACAAATCCTGTTGGCTCACAGCGGCCAACGTTCGATGCCGACCTTAACGCATTGATCCAGCGAGGGAGCTCTGTCCAACCACTTCCGTCGCCAGCCGCCAGCGATATTTCACGTGTTGTGTGGTTAACCAGCCGAGATGCGTATGAAGCCGTTACGGCAACACTTCCAACAGGGCCATTGCGCCCCGAAGATGCGCAGGACCATGTTTATTACTCAGACCTTCAATGGGCGAATCGCCCCCCGGCGAATCAGGTTGACCTGGGTAACCAGCTGAATTGGGATTTCACCGATGCTGATACATTGGAAGCGGAAATGCGCATGTTCCATGTCGCACCGCAACAATACGCGGTCATTGGGCCGCGTGTTCGGACAAAGATCGGCCACAGCTGGCCCGATCCAGCAACTCCTGACAAAACATTTGAAACTGTCATTCAGCTGCTGGATCCACGTAATCCACTAACAACGCCTGCTTTACAAGACGCTCTTGGATTTGGGCGCGCAAAGGCGCCAGATATCATCTTCAATGACGCTGACAGCACAACGTATGTTTCTCCACCGTGGGCAGCGAACCGCGTTGTACGACGACCTGTCGGAATCGTCATCAATGGACCGCGGATTGATGATGGCGATGGCCGCGCAAGAGGAAGGGGACTTAGTATCTCCGAACCACCGCCTCCGGCGCTCGATGTCGGTAATCCCTCAACGGTCGCGACGTACTATAATCAACCCAACTCAAACCCTGGACCTCGAACGCTTGACAATTTTGATGAGTACACGGACCCGTTCGATGTTCCCTTGGATATGCCGTCTGAGGGTGGTGTCAGTGCATTGCTGTTGCAAACAGATATTTACCAGGACTGGCAAGACGAGTCGTTGTTCTTGCAACGACTTGCCAATCCATTGGTACCGTATCACCCTATATACAATCCGTACATCACGCTTGACATGATGCAACTCGACCTTTCCGTTTACAACGGTGAGGAGGATTTAGCTCATCCTAGGCAAGACCCCCCACGCATAGCCGTTAGTCGGCAAAAGACTGGCGAGCTACTCATCGACGGAAGTCTCGTGCCACAACAAAGCCATTGGGGACCAGTCACTGCCGCGGATTATCTTGGAGTGTCGGACGCGCGGGACAATCGGGTTGTGTTGCACTCATTGGGGCACGTCAACGGTCTCTATGATGGCGTTGGGTTAAACACGTCAGTCGTCAATGACCATTTCCTGACAACCGGTAACTCCGTCGTTAACGAAGCTTTGTCGACGGATGCGGTCTTTGGCCCGAGTTTAGCGGAACACATTGCGTTAGCACTTGCGGCCGAGACAAATCCGATTGCTGATGAACGGATTGGCGACTTACAACCCTTCTATCTCAATATCTTGGCGCTTGCCCAAGAGCAAACCTTGTCAACGTTTCCAACCGGCCCTGGCGGCATCTTCGTTGGTGCGGCGGTTGGTCCCAATCAGGAAAGATCCCCGGCATTCACTTGGAATAATCGACCGTTTATTTCCGCATTGGACCTACTCAACGTTCCGGGAAGTCCACCTGACCGACTGATGCGCGACTTCAGCGTGCGAGGCATGACTGGCACGCGCTACGGAGACCAGTTGTTGAATATCGCCCCGTTCCGGCACCTATTCCCATTCTTCCAGGAATTCGATCCTAATCCGTCAGCGGGTTTGCCAACGCCCCCGCGGAGCAACTTCCATCACCTGTTTGAGTATGTGCACGTGCCCAGCCGGTTCCCGGAATCGCAAAAGGTGCTGACGCCGGCAGTGAGTGGAACGCCGGTGAACTTTGAGAGCCTGCCGCTCCATCCGCCGTTCAACAAGCTTTCGCAATTCCGTGAGCCAGGCAAGATCAACTTGAACAACATGCAGGACACCGGCGAAGGCTTTGCCGCGGCAACCAACGACGAAATCGACCCTGCGATATCCGATCTTGCCTACAACAGCGTGAACGCGTTTCGCGCGATGCGGCAATCCCGCAAAGGTTTCGGTGCGATCCCTGGGCCAGCCGCACCACCGGAAATGGATCTGGAATTCAATCCGGCAGAACCGTCGTTCTTTGCCAGACCATTCAAGGGCTATTCAGAAAGTGACATTGATGAAACATATTTAAGGCGTGAGCCGGGCGGACAACAGCCATTGTTGGCGGCGCGCACTGTGACAGATCCGTCACCCACCGGAGTCAAGCTTGGTTCTAATCCAGTTCCCCCTGAGCGCGATGGCGACCGCCATGCTTACCTGCGGCATGAGCCGTTCAACAAGCTCGGCAATATCATGACCACCCGCTCCAACGTGTACGCGGTGTGGATCACGGTGGGCTTCTTTGAGGTCACGCCGGCGCCGGCTGCGGGCGGTCTCAGCCCCTCGCGGGAGCTGTATCCGGACGGACTGATGCTGGGGCATGAGTTGGGTTTGACCGACGGCAGCATCGTCCGTCACCGAATGTTCGGCATCATTGATCGCTCGCGACCGACGGCGTTTGTTCGCGGCTTTGATTACAACGCCAAGGAGACCGTGCTGCTGAAGCGGATCATCGAGTAGATGGTCCCGCCCAGGTGTTGCCGTTTTTCAACGTCTGGGGTAGGTCACCGGGATTGCGGCCACAATCGCTTTGTATTGAGGCGCTCCACATCAGGGGGCCAGACAGCGCCAAGTTGGCGCATTGGCAAGCATGCGCGCTTTTCTGGCATGGCGCTGGTGTGACGATGGGAGCGATTTGACGATGGGGGCATTGTGACCTAGCGTTGTATGGTCCCACCGTTGCGTCCCGCAGCCATTTGGCTTGCCAACCGCGGCATCCCCCTGTCCGCCGCGTTTCTTTGTTCGAGAGAGAGACACCCATGCGCCGCTTCCTGTATCGACTTTTTTGGGATGACGACGGGCCAACAGCCGTCGAATACGCAGTGCTGTTGGCCTTGATCTTGATGGCAGTTATTGGAGCGATTGGTGCCTTCGGCTCACAAACAGGGGGGATGTGGGGCGATATCGATTCTGACTTGAGCGCGACCACTTTCGGCGGCGGAAGCTAACGCAAGCGGTACTTTCCAACAGACTTCAAACAACGGTCGCGGGCTTTCAAGCCTCGGCCGTTTTTTTTTTGCGGGAAGAGGCAAGGTCACAGAATGACAAATATGGGAATGAACAAAGCGAGGCCGAAACTCATGGCTTCGACCTCGCTTTGCGTACAAGTCTTGGCGCGATCAACTACTTGACCGGCCCCTGACCTTGCAGCACGCCCAAACCGGGGAGTTGGATTGGCAAGCCAGCTTGTGCTTGACCTTGTTGTGCCACGCCCTGCTGAGCTTGAACCTGTCCCTGTGTTTGGGGATTGAAGCCCTGTTGAGGCACGGCGGCCCCTTGCGGGGTTCCGGCGTTCAGCGGGACCTGCGTCGCCGTCTCTTGAACAGCGGCCACCGCGGGCGTGATCTGCAAGCCCATCGCCGCCACAGCGGTATCAGCGCGAATGAGCGTGATCTCAGCAGGCACGGCTTCCGCCAAGGCCAGTTGCGGCAAGCGAACCTGGACGCCTTGCGGACTCCAGTTCACCACTTCGCCGGCAAGCTTCAAGCCGCCGATTGCGAACACGGCTTGCCCGGGCTGAGTTCCGAAGCCTTCGCCGGAGAGGGTAATCACAGCGCCGGCAGGAGCGACAGCTTGAGCCGCTGGGTCGATTCGCATATCAACCAATCGCAGGTTGAGCCGGGGAATGACGGCCAACTGTTCAAACTGGGGCTGGCCTTGCAGATTGCGAGCGCGGGCAACCATGACAATCAAGTTCTGGAAGGGTGCCGGACGGACCTCGCCCGGATACTGCATTTCCAGGGCGGCAGGTGGCAGCCGCAAATCAACAACAGCTGTTTCGCCTGGGGCGATCTCCGTCACGCGCTGGCCGGCCAGGGGGAGTTCCGCTTGGAACTGTTCATTAATGGCCGCAGCCAGAACAATGTCAAAGGGAGCGCTGGCGGCAAACGGATTGGCATTCTGAAAGACGACGCGAATCTTGGGACCCGCCTGGCCAGGAGCGCCAGGATCAACGAGTCGCAAATCAATCAACTGCATGCCGGCATTCACCGGCGGCTGCGGTTGAACGTGGACGTGCTGTTCAACGTGAGCGACCTGCCGAACAGGCACGTAGAGTTTGCGTGGCGGGTGGTAGGCCCGCCGGATGGGGTAGTAGCTCCCGCTCGACTGGCAGCTTTGGGCCATCGCTTGTGGCACATTAATGGACGCGACCGCCACGACGGCAGCCAGCAGCAGTGAATTACGGGCAAACTTCTTCATCACGAAACTCCTTACTGGGCGAGCATTTAGCTCGCATGTATTCAAGTTGGTTGGGGCGCGGTCTGCACCGCCTCTGACAGTCCAAGCGCACTCGAAGGCCGGGCGTTACAGTCGTTGCCAGCGGATTCTTACTGAGAGATGCGGCCTCGCTGTCAGCACCCTTCACACCCGTTGAGTTTCTCTGGCGTGATTCTCTGGATGCCGATACGATGCCCGTTACACTGCAAGGAGTTAGGCTGGTTTTTTCAGACAAGCTTGGCATTCCATGTGCAGTGATTTCGCAGACCAAACCACGTTCCACCCTCTGGAGTCGATGGGACTGTTCGTACGCGTCGATGACACGAAGGAGTTGATCTGATGAAGGCCAAACCTCGGATAGAACACGCTTTGTGGCTGTGCTTTGGATTGTTGTTGGCGTTTGCCGCAGGAGATTTCCTGCTTTCCGACAAGTCCGGTGCCGCATCGACCGGCGACCGTTCCAAGGACGTCATCATGTGCACCGGGCCGATCGACAGTGATGGCGAAGGCATCTTTATCCTGGACACCGTAACCGGCGACCTGAAGGGCTGGGTGCTCGATTCGCGCTCTGGCAAGTTCACCACTGGTTACGCCATCAATGTGCTCGAGCCGCTGGGCATCAATCTCAACTCCAACCCAGACTTCTCCATGGTGACCGGCCACCAAACCTTTCGCCCCTCCCGTGGACAATCGCAGTCCGCCAGCATGGTGATTTACATTGCAGAATCAACGACGGGTAATGTCGCGGCTTTTGGAGTGCCTTGGACGTCCAATCGCCGCAGCAACGCCACCGCGCCGTCGGCGGCCACGTTCCAAGTCTTGGACAGCGCCACATTCCGCGCGCAAGGCATCATTCGGTAGCAGCCTGATGATTTTTTAACCGGATGTGTGAATTCACGCTCTCAGGATGATTGCGCACCCGAGGTCGAAAGCGTGCCGCTAACCGGGCTGGGCTCGCGAAGCGGTTGATCGAACGCGCGCCGTGTCCGCGTGGCCTTCCGATCAAACACCAACAGCAAGTTGGGGAGCAAAATCAGATCGCCCACCAACGCGGCCACCATCGCCACCGCGGACAATAGGCCAAACTGGTAGAGCGGCAAAAAGTCCGTCAGCAGGAAGATGGCAAACCCGGCGATGTGGACGATTGACGTCAGTACGATCGGTCGCCCCATACTCTGCATCGTTTCAACAACCGCCGTGGCCGTCGTATGACCTTCTGCACGCGTACGCTGCCGATAGTGCAGCATGAAGTGGATTGTGTCATTGAGCGCGATCCCAACGGCGATTGTTGCGACCATGGCCGACCCCGAACTAATGGGAATCTTGAACGCTCCCATCACACCCAGAACGACTAGCACGGGAAAGATATTCGGCAGCAAGGCGATCAGCGCCAGCTTCAACGAACGAAACAGCAATACGCACAATCCAAACGTGACAACAAACGTGGTTCCCAGGCCAAAGAGCATCCCTTCAGCCAGCCCATTGGTGAGATCCACGTTCTGTGCCACAGATCCGGCCAAATAACATTGGAAATCTTCCGTTGGCAGGTTCTGCTTGACATAGTTCACGAGTGGAGCGAATCCTTCAGATGTGTCGTGCGTGACAAAGGTCAATCGCATCGCGTTTTCGTCCGCCTTGTCAATCTTCCAAGCGCGAAAGGCATTGGCAAGCACATTGGCGCTGGTGGCAAACCGTCCGGATTGCAGCAGTCCGGAGAGCAAGTCCATCTCGTCTGACTTGTCGACCATTTCATTCAGGAACGCGTCGTAGCGGTCCTGGAAATTCATTGTCGAGACGGCCCTGAGAACGCCCAGGTCCGCTCGCCGCGCAATTAGTTCGCTAAATTCCTTCGCCACCTGCTGATTCTGACGAAAGCGTTCGTCGGCCGGATTCAACCCCACAGCCGGCGTGCCGGCATCCTTGGGAATCAAAACCACGTCAAGCTGATAGACCGCAAACTTGCGGCGCGAGAAGTGATCCAAAGCCAACTTGACGGGTTGCTCTCGCGAGAAGAACGAAAACGGATCCGCGTCAATGTGTAAGCCCATGGCCGAGTCTTTGGGCCTGGGCCAAGCGGCAAAACACAAGAAGCCGATCAAGAGTCCAGCCGCGACAACCATCGAGACAGGCCAGCGGGCGGACTTGAGCGCAAAGCCCCGCAGCCGCCGGGCGGAAAGCGTCGAACCGCGATGAGCCGTGCGAAGACTGATCCACTGGTTCATCACGAACACCGCAAAAAACGCCAACAGAGAGCCGGCAAACATCAGCAGCCCCAAGTCGCGGATGGGAGCTAGCTCATTGAAGGACAGCATCAAGAAGCCAATCCCGGTTGTCGCCGCTGCGCCAAAACATGGCACCGCTACCCACCGCACGAGTTTCTCTCGTTCTGCTCTGGTCTTTGCAGGCCCGTGTTGCGACGCGTGAACGGCGAAATGAACCGTGGATGCAACGGCCACAACCGTCATCAAAGCAGGCGCAGCAACCGTTACGACACCCAACGTCCCTCCGGCGATTCCCAGCACGCCCAACACCAACACGATCGCCACTAGACCTCCACCAACAGCGATTTGCACTGCCTGCCAACTGCGTAGCACGACACCCAGCGTGACCAGCCCCACCAAGAGTGAAAGCGGAAAGAACGCGAAGGCCACTTGGCGGGTGCGTTTCTCCATTTCACTCATCAAGATGATGCTGCCGGCAACGTGAAACTCCACGTCATCGCCCCAACGGTCGCTCGCTTTTTCCGTTGCGATGATTGATTCCACTTGTTCCGCCACATGCCGGCGTCGAGCGTTCAGCGTATCAGGCGAACTCAGGTCTTCGCCTGGGTGAAAAACCAACTCCGCCACAATCAGCAGCGTCCGCGAGCCGTCCACTGGCACCTGCCGCTCCCACAGCGCACCGGCATACAAGTCATAGGCGTCCGCATTGGCCGGATCAATGAGATCCGTCAACGGGATCCGCTCAATCTGCTCGGCCACCAGCGAGGGATCATAGACCTGGTGCACTCCGTCAATGGCTCGTAATCGGTTCCGTAGACCGCGTAGCGGAGCGACATCTTCATCTGTAATCGGACGCGTGAAGTGAACACCAATTCCCACAGAATCGCCCGCGTCAAAATGCCGCGCGAACTCCGTCCAAGCCGCCTGCGTGGTTTGCGGCATCCACCGCTCGGGCGAATCGACGATTCGCAACGTCGAGGCGAAATAGAGGCTCACCCCAATCAGCAACACAACAATGACTGCCGTTGCCGTCCGCCTGCGATCAAGAATGGAAAGGACTGTCGCAAGCATCAACGGAGAACCAACATCCAAGGAGAGCGGAAGAAACGA
Source organism: Pirellulales bacterium (assembly GCA_028066245.1). Lineage (GTDB taxonomy): Bacteria > Planctomycetota > Planctomycetia > Pirellulales > S012-138 > CALJLD01. The sequence goes on from JALCBR010000020.1 coordinate 9,657, forward strand.
CCGTCAACCAATCTCGGCCGACTGCCATGTCGATTATGGGCAAAGACTCTACCAGCGACCAGCCGGTAGCGTTTCGCAGGGCTTACGAAAACGTGTCATGTCGGATGGATAGTCATCCAAACACGCCAACTCCGGCACGGCCGTTCTTCGCTTTGAAGCGTCCATTCTTGGAACCGAGCCCGAGATCTCGCGGAGAAAAGCATTGGACTCCGGCGACCTGGAGCCGCAAAATTACCCCATGGATCCGCCGGTCGAAAACGCCTGCCCAAGCTCAAGCAATGCCACGAGCGCGCCGCCAAGCCCAATGTGTTGCGGTTTCTGGAGCCCAACGCAGCGAACGACTTTGGCCATCTGCACAACGGTTTCTATGGCGTTGCTGATGATCCTCTGGCTCGCCGGAAGCGGATGGCGTCAGACTGAGTTCGACCAGCTTGCCAAGCCCAATCATCTTACCAAGCCTCGTGGGGCAAGAGTCCCGGTAAACGCTCGGTCAGGATTCTTGTGCGACATCAACTTCGCGACGTGGCCAGAACTTGCCCAATTGCCAGGCATCGGTCAGACGTTGGCAGAGCGGATTGTGGAACGGCGCGCTAAGTTTGGCCCTTACACTTCTCTGAACGAACTGCTGGAGATCCGCGGGATCGGGCAAAAGAAACTCGCCGCAATCCTTCCCTACTTAGATCTTAAGCAACGCAGACAATGAAGAATACGTCTTGCGGCGGTATGGCAATGACCTCTTACTCCTTCGCTAGGTAAGTATCCCGCTCATCAACGACAACAGCCCCGCTCAGACGTGAATCCGAACGGGACCAGAAGCCGTTTGCTGCAACATATCTGCTGCAAGTTGTTGATTCTTGTCGATCACCGCCCGCTATTGCAGTCCGTGATCTCGCCAAGCTCACCGCGATCCGTTTCGAATGGACCGCTGCGCCATTCGCTCACGGGCAACCTGTAACCCCGCGGAAACAAACGGGTCGTCAGAGTTGGACGTGATGGGCAGGCGGCCATTGATCGGCTTGGCGGCCGTGCGAACTTCAACATCAGGGCTGACGCCGACCTTGGAGAACGGATGTCCCACCGGAGAATAGAATTTGGCGGTGGTGAGACGGATGCCGGTCCCACCCGTGTCGAGCGAGAAGATGCCTTGCACAGAGCCTTTTCCGTAGCTGCGGGTGCCGACAATCGTTCCCCGCTTGTGGTCTCGGATGGCCCCAGCAAAGATCTCGCTGGCACTGGCGCTATCTTGATCAATGAGCACCGTCAGCGGCACATGCCAGGTAGACCCGGGCCTGGCCCGATGTGTGTAGTCCTCGCCCGGATGTCGTCCGCGGGTGGAGACAATCACGCCAGCGGTTACGAACTTGTCAGCCGCTTCCACGGAGGCAGTGAGCAATCCGCCTGGATTTCCGCGGAGATCAATGATCAAGCTCATCATGCCGGCGCGGTGGAGATTCCACAGCGCATCGTCCATCTCACGACTGGTCGTCTTTTGGAAACTGGTCATGCGGAAATAAGCGATTCCCCGCTCGGCATCAATGATCTTGGCGTCCTCCACGCTGGGGACTGCCACGTGATCCCGGCGGACTTGCAGTGTGCGGGGCTGTTGATCGACTGACTTGACTACAACGTTGACATACGAGCCGACTGGTCCTTGCAACATATCCGCTGCCTTGTCGCTGGCACCGTCCGTTGCGGAGAATCCATCGACTTCCAAAATCACATCGCCACTGCGAATGCCCGCGGTGGCGGCAGGACTGCCGGAGATGGCGCGAATGATCTCCAGACCGTTTTCCGTGGGACGCAACTCGATCCCCAAGCCCACAAAATTGCCTTCAATCTGCGCGTGCACTTCGCCCAGTTCACCGCGTGTCAGGAAGGACGAGTAATCGTCCAGCATATTCACCGTGCCGCACAGGTATTCAAGCACCACGGTGCTCTCTCGTAGCCCGAGCCGCTGCGATCCAAGCCAAGCTGCGACATTGACGGCTTCCAAGGCTTCCTCACGGTTCTCAACCCGCACAGCATCTAAACGCTCGCGAAGCTCTCTCCGGAAAGCGTTGATCTGTGCCGTTTCCGTTTGAAGCAGGTTTTTCTCCAGGAATGCCGGATCAATTAAGGCCACCTCAAAGTTCAACGTTCCATGATTCAAGATACCGCGCCACGAAGGTTGATCGACATGGTGGGTCTCTATCTTGGTCAACACTTCACGGCATAGCCGCAGAGCGTCATCGCGAGACAGCGACGAAGCAGCATCTAGGAATGTCGGGTCCGCATATCGCCGGCCCAGATCATAATGCAGTCGGGCGATTGCCCTACTCTGATGCAATTCATCGTTCTTCGGAAATTGGCGGAGCGAATCGTCATAGTGCAGAATCGCTTCGCCCCAACGTCCTTCAGATTCGAGCTGTTTGCCATGCTCGAGCGCTGCGTCCAACGGCGCCGGACCGTCAGCGCCTGGCAACGTCAAAACCGTGTCATCAGTGGGCGCGGAAAGCTCACGCGGCGGGAGGGGCGCCGTGGGTTGAGCAAGGGCTGGCATTGCGCCCGAAAGCGCGACGCCAAAGAAGGCCGTCAGGATAACGGCCACCAGGGAGGGAGCCCGAAAGCGCATACTTCGTCCTTTGCCGAAGGGGGAGGGCGCGCTGAGGGGATCAATGAATGGGGCTGCACCACCACTGACGGGAGGAGTCAGCGATAGCCCGATTCTTGACACCGCAAAACGCGATTGCAAGTCACGGATGTCCGTCTTGTGACGTGACCGGCAGGACGGGTCCAATCCCTGGCCAAGGGAAACATAGGTCAGAATCGCGGAGAGTCAAATTCTGAGCGGAATTCTCTCCGCCCAAAATGCCGCAAAACCCGTATGAAAGTAACGTGGTCGATCGGTTGTAGCGATCGGGACGCATGGGCTGACAACGGCAACCTGCGCGAAGCATCGCTGGCGTGATACGACGCCCCAACAATAACACTTGCCGCTTGGTGGTATGCAAGTACGAGGACCAATGTGCGCGGCCGCAGAGCAAGCAAGACCTTCACTGCGCGCGAACAGCATTTTTGACTGTTTTTCGCTCGCCTGACATTTCTTTTTTGCCTACCTAGTACATCCAAAAGGAATCTCATCCCCTCCCTCTAGCGGGTGGTTTTGGCAAGAGTTCTAACAGGCGCGCCAACAGGGGTTCCAATGGGCGCGCCAGGAGGGGATTCAACAGTGTTTCCTAGAGGGGCGCCAACCGGTCGATAGACCGTGGGCAAGCGGCTAGCAAATTCCTCCGCTTTCTGTTGACGAGGAGCAATTGCACCCGCGATTCCGGGGCATGCTCATCACGCGGCGGAGTCCCTTTCTTCCCGGCGCGCTTCAAACGCTGGCCTTGCTGCTGACAGTCAAGGCTTACAACTCAGGTCATCCGAGCACGGCCTCAGAGTCTCTCAGCAGTACGGCGAGAGCGGTGGGAGGGTGTCCCAGGCATCGCGTGGGCTCGGTCAAAGCGTGTGGCCACAAACGGCCGGCTGCCATGAGATGTCATTCCGTTTGTTCGGTGATCAGCGGAGTGATGGGCGTTTGAGTTCAACGGCAAACGGAGCCAAAAGCCTATTAGCAGCAACACCTGCCCAATCAAACCGATCGGCCAGATGAAGCGATCAAGAACCGGGTTCGCATCAAAGATATTGAGCGTGAAGAGGGTGGTGGCAAAGGCTGTGGTGATGACTCCCAACCCTAGCGCAAAGATTCCCGCTGTCGGCCCAATGTCAGTGTGAATCCATGACTGTTGGACCGCTGGCGATGACGGCTCGAGATCTTCGCTCTTGCCCAGGAGCTCAGCCTGGCTGATCTCCGCTTGGTTTTGCCCGTACTTTCGCTCCAAACTTTCAGCCAAAGACAACACACGAGCGGCGTTCCGCTCGAATGTATCGTCGAACAGATCATCCAGAGATGGCAAGTCGATCGTATGCGGAGGCTTGGACATAGCAACTGCCGAGATGACGGATAGGCCCGCCGGAGGCGCGCGGAAACGGCACGACAACGCAAACGGAGGCGACTGTTCCTTGTCGCTACAGATCGGAAGCTTTGAGATTTGACTTGAGGGAATATCCCGATTCGGCAGACGTTGTCGGTCTGGCCATGGCTGCGGACGCTAGCCTAGCAAGCTGTTGAAAACACCACCGCGACGTTTTCAGACAGAACCAAGGCGAGCGTGAATCTCGCACGGCTTACAAATCACGGTCCCACCGTGCGATCGATTGAAATCCTCATTTAGGATTTACACAACTTGTTGAGCAATGAACCTGGACTGCCTGCGATGGTTTCGCCACAGTCTCTGCTGCCATAAACTATCGGCCAACTGGCTGTATCCTTCGCCCCGTTGAGATCTTCCATGGATTCCAAGTTCATCGAGCACCTGCAATCAGAAATGGCCGCCGTCCGCGATGCCGGGCTTTACAAGGCCGAACGCGTGATGGCCGGCCCCCAACAGCCTTGGGTGAGCACGTCTGGGCAGGAAGTACTCAACCTGTGTGCGAACAATTATCTGGGCCTATCGAACGATTTCTCTCTGCGTGAATCGGCGAAACAAGCCATTGATGAATATGGCTTCGGCATGTCCAGCGTCCGCTTTATCTGTGGAACCCAAACGATTCACAAGGAACTGGAAGCGAAGCTCTCGCAGTTCTTGGGGATGGATGACACCATCCTCTATTCATCGTGCTTTGACGCCAACGGAGGTCTGTTCGAGACGTTGCTCGGCCCCGACGATGCGATCATCAGCGATGAACTCAACCACGCCAGCATCATTGACGGCGTCCGACTCTGTAAAGCCAACCGCTTCCGCTACCTCAACAACAACATGGATGACCTGGAGGCGAAGCTGAAGGAAGCCGACAATGCGCGTTTCAAACTCATCGCCACTGACGGTGTCTTCTCGATGGATGGAATCGTGGCCAACTTACCAGGGATCTGTGATCTGGCCGATCAATACAACGCCATGGTGATGGTTGATGACTCGCACGCCGTGGGGTTCATGGGCGAAGGCGGTCGCGGTACCCACGAATATACCGGAACCCTGGAGCGGGTGGATATCATCACCGGAACACTCGGCAAAGCTCTCGGCGGCGCGTCCGGCGGGTATACTTCAGGGCCCAAAGAGGTCATCGAATGGTTACGACAACGCTCGCGGCCGTATTTGTTCAGCAACTCACTGGCGCCAGTCATTACTGCCACCAGCATCAAAGTGCTTGAGTTGTTACAAGGCTCCAGCGAATTGCGCGAGAACTTGCGAGCGAACTCGGCGTTCTTCCGGCGAGAGATGGCCGCGCAAGGCTTTGACCTGGTGCCCGGCGATCATCCGATCATTCCGGTCATGCTGTATGACGCTGTACTGGCGCAGAAGATGGCCGCGCGTTTGCTGGATGAAGGGATCTACGTGATTGCTTTTTCCTTTCCTGTCGTCCCTAAGGGCAAAGCCCGCATTCGCACGCAGATGTCCGCGGCGCACACGCGAGACGACTTGTCACGAGCCATCGCCGCGTTTGAGAAGGTGGGAAAAGAGCTGGATGTGATCACCTAGCAGGATGAAAGACGCCATTGTGGCGTTTCACGCGAGCCAAGAGGCGAGACTGAACCTCGCACGGCGCGTAAGCTACGTCACATTCGTGTCACGATTGAGAAGCCCGCCTGTGTGCGGTTTCCTGTGCGGCATCGAACTCGAAAAAACAGGCCTCCTTTGCGAGATTAGGCTCGTCAGCGAGGAATGAGCGCAGTGCTGTCATTTGTTCGCAAGAGTCATATTAACTCTCAAGCCTCCACGGACTTCTCCCGCTTCTTGTCACGAGGGCCTGGAACTGGCCACATTGCCGTGGAGTGCGGTGCTCACTGGCGTTGACCGTAAACTGCATTGCCATAAAATGTTGCGGTCTGTGCGCTTGCGCGGATTGTCATGCCGAGGTTCGCGCTCGCATTACCCACAGTCGTTCAAATCGCAACGCACTTCCAAGCTCCGACCGTGAATACGAAGGCAGTAGACCCCCCGATGTCCAACTCCGCGAAAGCAACGCGTGAAATGGGAATCCATGAAGAGTCACGTCGGGAAAAGTTGCGGAAACTCACGGAGTTGGGAGTTGACCCGTGGGGACAGCGGTTTGACGATCATCAGGCCATCGGCGAGATCCGGGCTCGCGAGAGTGAGATCATTGTTGAGCCGATTCCCGAGGGCGCCCGTGATGCACCGCAGTCCGGACCCAAGGTGCGCGCGGCCGGGCGGATCATGCTGATGCGTTCCAAGGGCAAGCTTATGTTTCTGGACTTGCAGGATTGGTCCGGCAGGGTCCAGTTGATGATGGGACGCAAACAAGTCGGAGAAGACGCTTGGGCGATTGCCGAATGCCTTGACCTGGCCGACTTGGTTGGAGTTGACGGGGAACTCAAGCGGACGCGGACAGGCGAACTGACCATCTTTGTCGAGAAGCTGACGTTTTTGACCAAGTGCCTGGAGCCACCACCGGAAAAATACCACGGCATGACCGATGCCGAACTTCGGCAGCGGATGCGCTATCTGGATTTGACCTACAGTGATGGAGTGCTGGAACGATTTCTTCGCCGCACAAAGATTGTGCAATCGATTCGGCAAACGCTTGGCGGAGAAGGCTTTGTCGAGATCGAAGGGCCCACGTTGCACGCGATTGCCGGTGGGGCGGCAGCGCGGCCGTTCGTGACGCATCACAATGCGCTCGATATGCAGCTCTACTTACGAATTGCGCTGGAGCTGCATCTTAAGCGGTTGATGGTCGGAGGAATGGAGCGTGTTTACGAACTAGGTCGCGTGTATCGGAATGAAGGCATCAGCCCACGCCACAATCCCGAGTTCACGATGCTTGAAGTCTATCAAGCGTACGGCGACTACGGCTCGATGATGGACCTCACGGAGAAGTTAATTGTTGACGCGATTGACGCGGCGGGCCTGCCGCGCGAACTTCCCTGGGGCGAGAACGCGACGATCAACTTTGAGCCACCCTTTGCCCGTAAGACCTATGACGAGTTGTTTGCTGAACACGCTGGCGTTGATCCGAATGATGCGGATGCGGTGAGCGAGCGGGCCACCAAACTGGAGATTGAAACGGCTGGTCGCCATGCGGACGTCATCAAGAATGACGTCTTTGAAGAACTCGTTGAAGACAAATTGATGGGGCCCATCTTTGTGACGGATTATCCCGCCAGCATCTGCCCGTTGACCAAGCGCAAGGCGGATAACCCGCAGGTTGCGGAGCGTTTCGAGCTTTTCATCCAGGGGATGGAAGTTGCCAACGCGTACACGGAACTGAATGATCCGGACCTGCAGGAAGAGCTCTTCCGCACGCAGTTGAAGGGCCTAGCGGAAGACGATTCGATGGCCAAAATGGACCACGACTTCATTCGGGCGTTGAGGTCCGGCATGCCACCCGCTGGCGGCCTGGGCGTAGGGATTGATAGATTGATCATGCTGCTGACCGACAGCCGATCGATTCGTGATGTGATTCTTTTTCCGCTGTTGCGTCCGGAGCAGGAAACCTAGTAAAGGTTCAGACAACTCGATCGCAAAAGCACGTCATGGAGGACGTCATGCGAAGTCTCACAATCATATTCATGTGGCCGACACTCGCCGCGGCTTGTTTCCAGGCGCAAGTTTGCGCTTGCCCGCGCAGTCCACAAGCTCCACCCGTCGACACCGCGCCAGTTCTTGGTCGCCCGCATCGCCCCGCAAAGGCACGCGCACGGATTCAGGTTTGCTGAACTCGCCTGACGCCTGACACGGTTCACCAACCCACCGCTCATCTCCTCTGATCATTTCCGCTCATGTACAAGTTCCTCCTCTGCTGGCGGTATCTTCGCACGCGGTACATCGCTCTGGCGTCTATTGTGAGTGTGACGTTGGGCGTGGCCACGCTGATTGTCGTCAACGCCGTGATGGCTGGGTTCACCGGTGAGATGCACGACCGCATCAAGGGCGTGAACTCCGACTTGACGCTTGATGCGCGCGGCTTGAACGGATTCAAAAACCCCGAATGGCATATGGCTCGCGTCAACGAGTTGGTCGGTGATCGCATTGAATCGATGTCACCGGTCGTCTATGTGCCCGCGATCCTCAACTATCGCGTCAGTGGCCAGTGGATTACGCAGCAGGTCACCGTTGTGGGTATTGACGCAGCTACGCAGGCTTCCTCCAGCAAGTTCTCCGAGTATCTCCAGCACCCGGCCAATCGCGACAAGTTCAGCTTCAACTTGCACGACGGCGGTTATGACCGCCGCGACCGCACAGGTGGAGATGAAGCGCCTGTCCGCGTCGGTATGGAGATGGCGGGTTGGGAGTTGCGGCGAGAACGAGCACGAATCGAAAAACAATGGCAACAATTTGAACAAGAGGCCCAAAACCAGGCCGCGGAGGAGGCTCGCAATCGACCTCTCACCCAAGCGGAGTTGGCGAAAATTCAACAACAAGTCGACCAGGCACCCACTGAACTTGAACCGTTGCTGGAGCTCGCGCGCGAGAACGAGTTCAACCGGGAGTTTGCTCTCGCCGTGGGCTTGTATCAGAAAGCCTTGGCAGTCAGCGACGGCGCCGCTGCGATTTACAACGAACTGGGAATGTGCCTGGCTCGGCAGGAAAAGCATGAGGAAGCCATCGCGGCACTGCGGACAGCTGCCAACATGGAAACAGGCAACATTGCCTTTGTGAACGATCTGGCGGGCGTGCTTGTCTTGGCTGGCGAACACGTGGAAGCCTGGGAATGGTTGTCCTCGTCGCAATCCACCGGTATCGCCCACTCCAACATGGCATTCTTCCTGCGCAGCGCCGGCGAAGGCCTCCTGGCTCAAGAACATCTGGAAAAGGCCAAAGCCGCGGGACTATTGATTCAGGATGACGAGTTCGATTTCGGACCGGAGAACCCGGGGGATTCAGCCGTGCCCTTTCAGGACCCGTTTGCCCGAGACAGACAACGAGGTGGCGGAAGGGTTTTTGATGCCGAGGTCGATCAGCACACAGGCTGCGTGCTAGGCATGGCCTTGGTCTCGTTTCGACCACCCAAGAAGTCTGACGACAGCGCCGGCGAAGAACATTTTATGGTTTTGCCCGGCGATGACGTGCGATTGACCTTCCCCAACGCGGCGACGCCGCCAGACATTATCAATGACACGTTCACAGTTGTGGACTTCTACGAAAGCAAGATGCACGAATTTGACAAGGAGTTCATTTTCGTGCCGATCAAGAAGCTGCAAGACCTGCGGGGAATGATTGAACCCGAAACGGGGGAGCGTTTTGTCAACAGCATTCAGATCCGGCTTAAGAACCCGGATGAAGCGGACTTGGTTCGCGACAAACTGCGCGAAGCCTTTGAGCCCCAGCTCTACCAAGTGGGCACTTGGCGAGATAAACAGGGAGCACTCCTCGCCGCCGTCAATATGGAGACGGTGATCTTGAATATCTTGTTGTTCTTAATCATCGCCGTGGCGGGATTTGGCATCCTGGCGATCTTCTTCATGATCGTTGTCGAGAAGACCAAAGATATTGGAATTCTCAAGTCATTGGGAGCTCACGCGAACGGCGTGATGGGCATCTTCCTGGCTTATGGTCTCTCCTTGGGAATCGTTGGTGCTGGCGTCGGCTTGATTGCTGGCCTGCTGTTTGTCACCTACATCAACGAGATCGCTGATTGGCTGGGACGAATAACGGGCAAGCCTGTCTTCGATCCCCAGGTTTACTACTTCTACGAAATTCCGGCTCACGTCGATCCGTTTACCGTCGCCTGGATCGTGCTGGGCGCGATGTTCATCGCCGTTGCGGCAAGCGTGTTTCCCGCTCTCCGCGCCGCACGACTCAAGCCTGTTGAGGCCTTGCGTTATGAGTAGCTCCGGCACATCGGCTGCAAAAGCCGCTTTGATTGGTCAACTTTCCGCCAATAAAATCCCCGCGCGCGGTCCCCACTGGCGAGGCGAGCAAGTCGTTGACATGGAGGGCGTCGCGAGTCCATCCGCACCCACCTCAGTGGAGGAGGAGCGGAGAGCGCAGCCCAAAGCTTCCGCGCTGCAAGGAATGGGAATTAAGAAGGCGTACCGCAAAGGGAAGACACCTGTCCCCGTGTTGCACGATGTCTCCATTGACATCAGAGAAGGTGAGTTCGTTTCCATCATCGGGCAAAGCGGGTCCGGCAAGAGCACGCTGCTGCACGTACTGGGCACACTGGATTCGCCCGATGCCGGCGAAGTACGGCTCGGCGGAAAGCGCATCGACAATTTGTCTGCCCGGCGACGCGACGCGCTGCGCAACCGCCACTTCGGCATGATCTTTCAGTTCTACCACTTGCTTCCGGAACTGACGACGCTGGAAAACGTGTTGGCTCCGGTCATGATTTCTGAGGGAATGTTTGCCTACCGAATCAAGCGCCGCAAGTATGTCGAACAGGCTAAGGCAATCCTTGATCGGGTCGGACTCTCGCACCGGCTGAAGCACAAGCCGCGAGAACTCTCCGGCGGTGAAATGCAGCGCGCAGCCATTGCGCGGGCTTTGGTGACCAATCCCCGCGTTCTGCTCGCGGATGAACCGACCGGCAACCTGGACCGAAAGACGGGCGACGAAATCATGAGCCTACTGGTCTCCTTGAATGAGACTCAAGCGCTCAGTATAGTCATGGTGACCCATGATGGAGTTATTGCGGAGCGCGCCCATCGGGCGATGCGGCTGACCGATGGTAGGATGAAAGCCGCGTGATGTGACCGTTCGTGCGATCTCGTTGCACTTGCGCTCTGTGGACGATCAGTGGTATCTCTGGTTGAGATACTACGCGATCGAATCGCTCCAGACGTTACCTTTGATTGCCGCGTTCCCTCCTCTCAAGCCTGCCTGCTATGTCCCGCCAAATCTGGATTAACGGAAAGCTGCTTCCCAAAGAACAAGCCACAATTAGTGTTTTTGATCGTGGTCTGCTCTACGGCGATGGAATCTTTGAAGGAATCCGATCCTACAACGGAAAAGTGTTTCGCATGCGGGAACACTTGGACCGGCTATGGGATTCCGCGCGTGCGGTTGCACTTGAGATTCCCATTTCCAAAGAGGAAATGGACAAGGCGATCTACGAGACGCTACAGGTCAACGATCTGCCCGATGGGTACATTCGCTTGATCGTCACGCGAGGCGCCGGAACGTTGGGACTCGATCCCTTCAGTGCCTCAAACCCACAAGTCATTATTATTGCCGATACGATTTCGCTCTATCCGGCTGAGTTCTACGAGAACGGCTTGGAGATTGTGACCGCCAGCACAATTCGCAACCACCCCGCGGCACTCAACGCGCGGATCAAGTCACTGAACTATCTCAACAACATCATGGCCAAGGTTGAAGCCATCACTGCCGGAGCCAAAGAGGCATTGATGCTCAATCACACCGGAGAAGTTGCCGAGTGCACCGGGGATAACATTTTCCTTGTCAAGAACAACACACTGTACACCCCGCCGATGAGTGCCGGCATCCTCGGGGGCGTCACTCGAGACGCCGTGATGGAACTCGCTGCTGCCACAGGTCGTGAAACTCGTGAAACGGCGCTAACACGGCATGACGTTTATGTGGCCGATGAGTGCTTTCTCACAGGTACGGCCGCGGAAGTCATTCCCGTTGTCAAGATTGACAGCAGGGCGATTGGCGTCGGCAAGCCTGGCCCCGTCACGCTGGATATCAAAGAGCGATTTCACAAGTTGGTCCGCGAACAATAGGCGGCGCTCGGCAAACTGATCTGGCTGCCTGTGAGGGACTGAGGTTGATTCCACTTGCATCACTTGGCCGATGCGCTAGAATCAGCAGGATATCTCAAGGCATGAGCGCTAGCCACTGAGTGGATTTTGGCTGCGGATCTATACTTTGATACGCGATCCTTTTCTGCTCGCCGATGTCCCTTGCTTGTAAACCCGTGTACTTGCGTGCTGTCATTGGACAATTGCTATCAAGGACTGAACACGGTCGTGCCGAGTTCTTGGGTAGCAAAATCATCGCTCTCAAAAAAATCCGATCCGGAGAGGTGGCTGAGTGGTCGAAAGCGCCGGTTTGCTAAACCGGTGATCCGGGAAACTGGATCCGCAGGTTCGAATCCTGTCCTCTCCGCTTGAGCCCGCATTTTGCGGGCTCTTTTCGTTTCCGAAGTCATCTTGCGCAGTCTCTATCACTGCGTCAGATTGCATAGAGCTGCAAGATTCTGTGCCTGGAAAGGGCACACTACGCGCCACACTGTTGCCATCGTCATCGTTCGCGGGTCTGTTGACTGGCGTTGATTTGCTTCGCCCCTGCCCGCATGGGTTCATGGCGGCTTGGCCACCCTCCGAGTTGCAGGAGGGCATCATCGTATTGCAGCAATGGAAATTGCCGGTGAAGCGAAGATTCCAGCCCAATACTGGATTGGTCGAAGGCAAATCAAGCGGGCCAGGCATGGTTTCGGGAAATGTTTCCACACCTTAGCTGGCCCTGATTCCGTCGGAGTGGGAAATGATAATTGCGATTCCAAATGACTTTATATGGCGCGAACCATGGATTCCTATCAGCGATCCAAGTGCGAAGTCAGTTTATCGATTCCTGATCACGGAATATGCGAGTGATGATGTGTCCCAGGTATTGGTTGACGAACTGCGAAACGAACTGTGTTCGGCACATCCGCTATGCACTGCTAACTTCTACGCTGCTGCCTACTGCAAGACAGACACTGACGATGTACTTTATTTGACTGACCAAGTTTCTATGCCAATCGTATGTGTACATCTGACGTGGAAGACGGAAAGTAAACCCCAATGGCCGCATTTTGACTCGTACGAATCAGTGGATGCATGGAGACAACAAATGGAGATCGAATGGAGGGCAGAAAAAGAAACTCGCTAAATAATCACGATCGCAAGTTCGTCCACCGGCATGTGAGGAAGTTCCCAACTAACGTACCAACGGCCACTGCATCCGTGTCATCGTTACCATCAACGCGGTCATACCAGAACAACCACCGCCGATACAGACAACACCCCTACGCGAATCGCATCCACCCCTAGCCGGTCATCAACGGCACATCTGACCTAGCGGGGGTGCGGCTGCCAAGTCGATCAAGTGTACAGCCGGTGACCTGACCTGCCCTCTCTAACCGCGTCCATTCCGTGAGTGATAAACTCACGGTTTTGGACCTTGTAGGGAGGAAGGTCATGGCACGAAAGCGATTCACGGTCGAGCAGATCATCTCCAAGCTCCGCGAAGCGGAGGTTGAGTTGTCCCAAGGCCTGACGGTAGGCCGAGTCTGCAAGAAGCTGGGAGTCGCAGAGCAGACGTATTATCGCTGGCGCAAGGAATACGGTGGCATCCGCACCGATCAGGCTAAGCGTCTCAAAGAGCTTGAGAAAGAGAACGTCCGGCTGAAGCGGTTGCTGGCCGACGCCGAACTCGACAAGGCCATTCTGCGCGAGGCCGCCTCGGGAAACTTCTGAGCCCGGCGAAGCGTCGTCAGACGATCGAACATGTGCGTGCCACGTTGGGTCGCGATCGCGTTTCGGAACGGCGTGCTTGCCGTTTACTGAGCCAAGCATGCTCGACTCAACTGCGGATACTCCGCACGGTAAGTGGTAGAACGCGCTAGCTGTGCATTCGGCGACTAAGTCATTTACGACATGTTTTCCGATTGCGCTGAATTTTCCGCCGCTCTCATCCGATCTTGAAGGGGACAAATTGCGCCCATTGAGAGTTGGCACGTGGCATGAATTCTCCCTTCGGACGTTTGAGCCTCTGGATCATCATCGCCACGGTGGTGTTGCTCTTAGGGGGTTGCGCGCCGCCAGGGCAATTGCTTCGAGGTCATAGCTCGCCGTCTACTGGTGCTTCGTCGTTTGCCTTGTTGAACGTACCGCGCAAGGAGTTCTTCACCGGGCCGAAGTCGTTTGAGCTGCCAGTTGAGGAGATTCCCCTACCCGTGATTGCCCCAGATCCGCAGCCATCGCCACAGCCCCTGCCGGCCGGAAATGAGGCACGCCCAGGCGACCGGGTGGCCACGACCATCGGCGGGTTGCGTTGGCGTCCGCCACAAGAGCGGAAATTGCGTCGATAGGTCGAGCGTAGGAGACCGCGCCCAGCTCGTTTGATTGCTTACATTGCCAGCATGCGTTTAGCTAGCGTAAACGCAAGAATGCCGTGATCTCAGCGCAATCTGCAAGTTTGGTGACCACGATAATCTGGGTAATGTGTTCCGCTTGGCGTGTGGCCGTTCATGCTTCATCTGCGCGCACGTCGATGGTAGGGCATGACACTGGAGTCGCAGGGTGTGTCCCACTGCGCACACAGTTCTGGCGCCGCCCGTTATCAACGGCACTTGAACGAGCGATCCGCCGCCGCGCGGCGAACGATCAATGATTGCTCTCGGCCAGCCTGTGCGTGCGTCCCGCGGCTAACGACCGACATCGACCTACCCGCAACGATAGACCTGCCCATGGTTCGGTTCGTGACACGCGCTGGTATTGTCGCATTGCTGACGGCCGGCTTGATGGTTGGCCTGTGTGAGTCAGCATCGGCGGATCCTTCAGATAACCGCATGACGCCGCTGGTGAAAGCCATCCAGAAGGCGCGACCTTCGGTTGTGAATATCCGCGGAGAAAAAAGTATCCCTGCTGACGAGGAAGCAGGCGAGAGCTTTCGCCGCGTCAATGGCATGGGGACGGGTGTTGTGATTGACAGCCACGGCTACATCATCACCAATTTCCATGTGGTTGAGGCGGTTGAAGACCTGCGAGTTACGCTCGCGGACCGGCGCACGTTTGAGGCGCATGTTGTTGCGGCGGACAGACAGGAAGACCTAGCCTTGATCAAGATTGACGGCGCTGGCGAACTTCCCGTGATTCAATTGGGAACGTCCAGCGATCTGATGTACGGCGAGACCGTGATTGCGGTTGGCAATCCGTTTGGTTATCAGCATACGGTGACCAAGGGTATCGTGAGCGCCTTGCACCGGACCGTCAACGTCAATGAGACGCTCGTCTATGAGGACCTGATCCAGACGGATGCCAGTATCAATCCAGGCAACTCTGGCGGACCATTGATCAACATCGACGGAGAGATGATTGGTATCGCGGTAGCCGTTCGCGCAGGCGCAGTCGGGATTGGCTTTGCCATTCCTGTTGATCGCGCCATGGCGGTCGGAGGTCGGTTGCTGGCTCAGCGTAGCGACAGCGTGGCCTGGCATGGCTTGGACCCAGACCCGGCCGTTGATACTCCTAACAGTGGATATGTGGTGGGGCTTGTGGAGTCCAACAGTCCCGCGGCGCAAGCCGGTTTGCGGCCAGGCGATGTGATCACGGCCGTCGATAGCATGCCGCTTTCCCGTTCGATCGATTTCGAGCGGGCACTGATGAACCGCTCGGTGGGTGATACGTTGATGGTGACGTTGCGTCGCGGGGGCGAGACCCAAACGATCGATCTGGCTCTGGCCCAACGCCCCTGGCGAGAGATTGATCCTGCCGAGGGAGCCTGGGAATTGTTAGGGTTAAGGTTACGCCCCGTCTCCAATGACTACATGCTCCGCCGCCGCGCCCGCTACAATGGCGGGTTGCTGGTGACTGATGTGCGAGCTGGAAGTCCGGCCGCGAGAGAAGGCGTTGTTCGGGGAGACATCCTGCTGGGCATCCACGACTGGGAGACCATCTCGCTGGAGAACTTGGCATATGTGTTCAATCGCCCGGATTTCGCGGACTTTGATCCGCTGAAGTTCTACGTACTCCGCGGCAATCAGACATCCTACGGATTCCTTAGGTTGAGCGCCTCGGCACAGCCAGTGCATACCAACCCAGCTCGAACCGCGCGGCTACAGCGCTAGTACGCATGATACGCTCTGTCCGATGCTCCCGCTGCGCGCAAAGCGATCGCCCCTTCACGAAGACGGGGCGATCATAGGCGATAATTACGTTTGGTTACTTTCGATCGAACGAAACAGTCCTTGGAAGCGATTATTAATACGCCGCGGCGTTTCGTCCGCGATCGCCACCAGCGTGCTTCTCGTTCGTTTCTGGATCAATCGCCAAGACAACAGGCGAACTCGATGGACGCCGGGCTCTGATCTTGTGTCCCCGTGCTGTCAGGTCATCGAAGATCGATTGATCGACTCTGCGGGAAAGCGTCAAACTGCCCGGCTTCACCGGCAAATGCCCAAACCAGTTGATGTGATGATCCGTGCCGAAGCGCGGCGCTTTGACTGCTGCAAACGGGTCCATGCCAAACACCAAACGATTGAGCAAGATCTGTAGCGAAGTTTGATCTTGTTGATCTCCCCCGGCCACGCTGATGGCAAACACCGGCCGATCATTCTTGAACACCAGCGTAGGCGTGAGCGTGATCCGCGGTCGCTTTGTGGGAGCCAGCTCGCTGGGATGATTATCCCAGGCGGTGAGTCCGATCATCCGGCTGCCGAGCTGAATCCCCGTCTCTCCGGCTTCGACTCCTCCCCAGCCACTGGGTGTGGCGGAGATCACATTGCCGAACTTGTCGGCCACCAGGCAACTGGTTGTATCGTTGCTGACTCCGCTGACGACGTCATGATCTCGCGGGGGGATGCCCAGCTCAGCTTTCATCTTGTACGGATCGCCTGGACGTTGCTCCAGTGAGGCGGTTTGCATGTCCAACAACGGCCGGCGGAGTTCAAGGTATTCCGCTGAAAGTAAAGTCTCAATCGGCGTGACGACGAAGTCTGGATCGCCAAAGAACGCATCGCGGTCCGCGAAGCACAGCTTCATCGCTTCGGTCACGGTGTGGACATAGTCTGCGGAATTGTGCCCCATCGAATCGAGGTTGAAGCCATCGAGCATGTTCAGCGTCTGCAGCATGAACGGTCCCTGGGTCCAGACATTACACTTGTAAACTGTGTGATCGCGGAAGTTGACGGCCAACGGTTCATCGATTCGCGTGTAGTGCTTGGCCATGTCCTGATATCTGAGCAAGCCGCCATTCTCACGAGACCAGGCGTCTAGTTCGCGCGCAATGGGACCACGATAGAAGTAATCGCGCACCAGGCGTAGTCCGCGCAAGCGGTCACCGCCCGAGCGCGATTCGGCCTCGCAGAGTCTTTGCATTGTGCGGAGGAATCGCTGTGCGCTTTCACGGCGTCGCTGGCGATTTCTGCCGCCACGTTGGCCTGTTTGATTGTTGCGGCCAGCTTGCTGAGGATCTTGCTCAGGCGGCGCGGCACGGCGTTCAAGGATCGCCATCATCGGTGCCGCGCATTCCGTGAAAGACTTCGTTCCATAGCGTTCCAACGCGACGATGTACGCATCCAACGCGCCGGGGACAACGGCGTTGGCCGGGTCGCCACGGCCTTGGATGACGCCGTTGCGGTTTTCCTTAAACCATTCGGGCGTGGCCAGAAGCGGCGCGGAGCCCAACCCCGCAATAACCTCCACGACGTTGCGATTCTTGTCGTAGACGATGATTGGAACTTCACCGCCAAAACAATAGGAACCAGCTTCAAGGACATTCTGCACCAACATCGTGGTGACTGCCGCATCAGCGGCGTTTCCACCGGATTGCAGCATGGCCAATCCGGCATCGGCCGCCTGACGGGCACCAGCTGCGACAGCGCCGTTCATGCCGGATGCTGTCGTCGGATCGTCTTGCCCTTGCGGGGGCTGCGCAAAGGTCGCATCCGCCAGCACGATCGTTGCGAACAAAATCGCAAGGCAGGCGCTGAGAATGGCAAGTCTTGACTTCAAGAATCTACGCATCGAATGGTTCTCCAACAACGAGAGGTCCGCAAGTCGAACAGGGAATTACGCTGCGCATGGCGGGTGCGAAGCCTCGCTTATCCTAAGCGGGCACACGGAGATAGCAACCAAAGAAGAAGAATCTCAGCGATTCACTCGGTTGTATGCGAGGTTCCTCGCGATCACCTAGCGTGGGTGAGAATCTCTTGGCAACGCCTTGACGCAAGCGCGCTTGCGCAACATGTTGTCAAGAATTGGACGAACCGCATGGCAACGAGTTTTCTCTAATCAGGCTGCCCGAGATTCCAACCGTCTCGGTGTCGCCGTGCGAGTTGGTCGTCTGCCAAAACGCAGTAAGCGCGGGGTCGGAGATCGCTGCGGCTGTGCGAGCATGACGCCAAAGCCGCCCCGCAGGCTGGACAGGAATCTCCCTTCTTCCAAGTGAAACAATCCGTCACGGCGGCGATGTCCCCACCAGCTCTTTGTGCGGCGGAACCCGGCTAGGCGAGTCAGCCTGACCAACGCGCGAGCCGTGAACGAATGCAGTGCAACTCTTCCGCGGACAAGACGCGCCGCATGCCGCATGCCGCTTGCCAGCTGATGTAACAAGCTTAACGTGGGCGACGGTTCGATTGGGCAGGTCAGGAGTAGAAGTCCCGTGTCTTTCAAGCAGCGAGATGCCGCACGCAAGACCGCCTGCGGTGATTCTGCATGAGCAAGGGTTTCATCCAACAGAATCAAGTCGACGCTGCGATCCACAAACGGGAGTTCTTCACCGCGAGCGGCTACCCAACGCACGCGTCCAATTCTTAACGTCTCAGCGGCCGCCATCTCACCAGCCAATGGATCAACGGCGTAGCATATGCCGCCGCGAAGGTGGTGAATGATTCCTTCCTCACGAACGCCCACCTGGACGATTCTTGAGTCCGGCATGATCTTCAGATGACTTGCCAGCCGCCGTTCCAGTTGCCGCGCGAGCTTCCGCAACATTGACGAGCGATCGAAGTCACAATCGCGGGATGCGCGAATCTCCAACGCACGGAGCTTTTGCTGTTCTCGCCAGTGCGGATCATCGTCGACCGGGAGGAACTGCGGAATGCCTTCGATAATCGGCACGCCCCGGCCACACTTCTTGCAGGAGAGCCAGGATCCGTAAGATGCAAAGTTCCCGTGATCAACTGGGCAAACCAACTCGTCCCACATCGCACGCATCCTTGCGGAGTGATGCCTTCGAGAAGCGAGATTCGGAGGCAAAAAATCAGTTTTCGCACGCGCGGTCCTTGCGCGAGCCGACGTCATCTTGCCAGCTTAACCCAGTGGCACAGCGCGAGTAAAGACGAACGCCTCCTTGCCAGCGCAATGCGTGCTAGCAGCCGTGTCGGCGTTCCGCCACCTCTGCGTGCGGAATCGATTCAGGCGGCATCACGAGCTCAACGGCCGCGATAGATCATGGCCCCAATTAACACAAACACGAGACCGGCTGCGCCGAGCAACCACGCGTTGTGCACGTTAGGACTTTGCGGAACATACGAGCCCAATGCACCTTCCACTCGCGTACCGTCCCGCTGGGGTGTGCCGGGACCGTGCCGCGGCACATCGTACGACTGCTGATTGTTTCGTCGAGAGGGCATTTGATACGCGGCAAACGTCAGGTTGCTGTTCGCCAAAACCTCACGAGGGAAATCGCCATCGACAACAGTCAGCGTCATGTTCTTGAGGTCGTCTAGCGCGCCGATGAGAGTTGCTTCCCTCGCCGCGGTGAGACTGTCTTGATTCATGCGGTCCACACTTGGGCCCCGCAAGTTCAAACTCTCACCAATCCGCAGCAACAGCTTCTCGTCTTCTTCAAACCCATGTGAGAGTTCTCCGCGAGAAACGGCCAGCAGATCGGCAGCGAACAATTCACGCGCCTTGCCGTTGTGCGGGGTGGGATTTCGTCGGTTCACCAGGCTTTGTCGGCGTCGTGGGGAGATATCTTTGGCCGTCCCGCCAAGAATCCGCAGTGGAAGCGGCTCCGTAACGTTGGCAAAGAGTTTTTCGCCTGCGAGTTGCCGGACGACGTATTCCTCGGGAATGGCGCGGATTTTCTTAGGACCATCACTCAGGATGTAGACGACGTTTCGCAATTCGCCAGCATTGAATGACGCCAGCCGCATCGGCACGATGAGTTCTTCAGAGCGAAAGCGAAACCCCATGGCTTGCACAAATCCATCAAAGCTCGCCCCCACGGGCAGTCCCGGCTGCGCTTCACGCATCCCCGGTTTGGGATCAACGGCTGACTTAGGGCCGACGCGCGTCTTCACAGCCACGAAGCACCAGCCGTCCTGCACGTAGTCCTCACACGCGCCATCCATCCCGGTTGGAAAACGGTACTGATGATCGTCCATCCAACCTTTGAGAGCAGCGGCGCTTCCTGCTTCCAACACGGCCACTTCATACATCCCCACGGCTTCTTGATTAAGCACGCGGACCTGATCGACACGGAGCCCACCACCGCCAAAGTTAGCTTCTGGGACTGCAGCGGCGTCGTCAGTGGCTCCTGTTGCCATGGGAGGTGGCGGATAAAGGTTGACAATGACCTCTGGTGGATCAACGGCCTTCTCAATCTGCGGGAAGATGTCATCCGAAACCTTGCGGATGGCCGGAGGATTAGGAAAGGGGATCAACATGCCAAAGTCTTCCACACGCCCTTGAAAACCTGGGCGGATCACAAACGTCTCCATGCCGTCTTTGTGAAAGACATAGGTGTTTTGCAAGCCAATCCGCTCGATCGCCAAGTCCTGATTGATTGATATTGGCGGCACCATACCGCAGGGGTCTGCCCAAGCCGTCCCTAGTGTGGCAATCGCTACGGTCGTTACGGCCAAGGCAGAGTATTTGGCGAACATGTGAAATCCCTTCAAGTCTTGCGCGGCGCGCAGTTCTGCAACGTAGTGTTCCCCATCAGCGACCACTTTCTCGCGCCCGATACGCTATGGCGCGGAGTGGCGTTTGATCACTTCCCACGACACTCGTTTTCTCAATTCCTTCGACGTTCCGCGGACGAAATCCGTTACGCGAAAACGGCCTAGCATGATTCTTGCTGAATTCTTGGCAGGATTCCAGAGTTTGGGCTCATCGCTCCGGATGCGTGCCAGCTTTCGCCGGCTCTCGGTGCGCCATCGTTCGGCCAGATTGCGTTCGCGGACGACACGTCGCAGACCCAGCGTCGAGTCACAACATGCCGAAATCGTCGTTTGTCGCAGTTTCATGCGCTGCTGGAGCGCGCAGATGTGCTCTCAATGGCCTGTTTTTGATTGCAGGCACTGTGTGGTTGTTCTTGCCATCCTCTGCATGCGCGAATAACCAGCACGTTGCTGGAGTTGTAGCGTCCAACCGTGTGTCCGAACCTGAACTCGCGGCCGCCAGATTGCGCGAGCTGGATTTGATTGCCCTCCGGCGTGAGGTCAGCCGTTGGCAAAACGCCTTTGCAGGATCAATGGGGGCTCATGCGCGCAGCCATGCGGCACATATTCATCAAATCATCGACGAACTTACAGTTCTGAAGCGAGACCTCAGGAAACATGGAGAGGGCTCTGCCAAGGCGCAAGTGCCGCGAGAGCTTGCCCGGCTGAATGCCGCATGGCCTGCTTGGCTGATGACAGAGCTTCCCCCGCCGCCGGCGTTGCGAACGGTGCTGGTTGCGACATCAAAAGAACTTCGTGATGCTTTACATGACGCGCGGCCGGGAGATGAGTTGATTCTCGCTGACGGAGTGTGGTCGTTGGCAGACTTCACCCACGGCATCGAACTAGCGGGAACGCCTGTGCGGCCCATCGTGATCCGAAGTCAATCAGTCGGCCAAGCAATCATGATTGGAGACGCTACGGACACACTTACCGCTCGCCATGTCGTCTTCAGAGACCTGACCTTCCTCGACGTAGGGAGTGAGTTCACTGGACGTCCTGTTGTGTTTGCCGGCGAAAATGTACGCTTGGCACAATGTGTTTTTTATTCGCGAATGCCGACGTCAGGATTTGTTTTCCGCGCGGACAGGCTACGATTTGACCGCAACTATGTGGCCGGACGGTACATCAAATCCGCCATCGCCATCGAAGGAGATGGCAGCAAACTCGATGGCAACTATTTTGGCTGGCGGATCGCCGGTGGCGCGGGTTCAAACACATCCACCGTTAACATTGCACACTCGGCAAAGCACACGCGGATTAAGTCCAACCTGTTTTGTGGGATTGGGGCAAGCTTCATCGATTCGGGATATGCAACGACCGTTGAAGATAACACATTTCAAAATATTCCCGGACCGGCTCTGACGATAGAACAAGCCAGCCGTCAGTCCGTCGTGCGTGAGAACATGGCCTTTGATGTTGGGAAGATTGAACTGCTTTCAGTGGAGATCAGGTTTCTCAACAACTATTTAGAGCATGCTGGTATCTCTGCTGCAGGGGCTGGCATCTATACCAACAATACGTTGATCGTTAGCGAAGACTCCAGCGAAGAACCACATGCCGTCCCGACGGCATGGAAGCCTGGACAACTGAACCTCGTTTGCACGGAATCGCAAATGATCTGGCCAGCCAGACCAGGGATAGCGGAAGTGGCATTCCAAGGCGAGAGCGAGGAATTCCAGGCCCCGACGCTCATGCGCGATGTGCTCGGTTTTCTTCGGCCTCATCAGCGGTATGGCCGCCTCGGCTTTCAAGCTGAGAAGCTTCCGCTAGGCCGCGCCAGCGAGGTGGGCCCAACTTGGCTGCCGACTGAACTCTCAGTCAATCGGCCATTGACACAGTGGCACCAATCCAACGATCAAAGCGTTTGGCCCTCGATCAGAACTCTCGAACCGAATTCTGGAGACAAAGACCTGGCAGTTGAAGTTGATGGTGAGGTGATTCAACTGAGTAATGCTGTGCGAAACGTTGGGGTTGAGTCGGCAGAGCTAACAAGTGTGCAGAGCTGGACGTTACAAGGTTGGATCTCGGTTGCCGATGTTCCGCCTGCAGGGTGTGTGTTAGCCAAAGCGAATCGGGGTGCCGACCATTGGGAATTAAGCCTGACGGATGATCAACGATTAGTCCTTTCCGGCGAAGTTATGGGTTCCGATTGGAGTTTCTCGACGGAATCAGATTTTGGAGAGCTCGATTTTAAAAACTCCGGTAACGTGTCTTTTTTCGCCCTGGTTGCCGAGCGTACCAACGCAGGCTGGGAAATCTGCTTCTATCGCGGCAACAAGGTAGAGTCGGTTGATCTCGTGGCTGCCGAGACCGTTCCACTCAACGCTTTTCTGGACGTTACGGTGGTCGAGTTTGTTCGCTCAAATGCCGGAGGTCCGGGGCTGATTTCCGCGAAGCTGTTTGTCGCCCCTGACGTTTCTTCCGAGCAGAGCATCTCACAATTGGGTATCCTCAATGTCTCGGACCTGGAATCTTTACGGATTGGAGACGTCATTGGGAAATAGCGGAAGCAGGCGTTGTCCGCGCCCTGGGAACTGACCCTCCGGACCGTTATCATCAACTCTGTGTGCCTGCGAAGTCCTCTCGGTGGCGTTTCACGCTTTTACTGCTCGATTGTGGCGGCGCTCCCCTTTTCGCAGCGCCTATTTCCGGTGTCTCCGACGGCGGCCGTGATCCACTGACGGTTGTGCCGCCATCGTGTGTTGCCCAGATGCGTTCATTGATTGCCATGGCAGTTCGCCACCAAGCCAAGAAATCGACGACCCGCAGGAAATCAAAAGTGGGAAGGCCGACGTCTGGCCAGAAGAAGAAGTCGCGCGTGCCTGGAAAACGCGGCAAGCAACCAGCAAGACCGAGCGCTGTAAAAAAGTCTTCCGCAATGAAATCTCCGCGCGCCACGGACGTGGAAGGAGAGCGTTTGCAGAAGATCCTCGCCGCAGCCGGCTTTGGCAGCCGTCGGGCGTGTGAAGAGCTCATCCTGGCAGGGCGCGTCGAAGTCGATCGCAAGACGGTCACCGAGCTAGGCGCGAGAGCCGATCAACGGTCGCAAGAGATCCATGTCGATGGGGAAATCCTTCGCCGGCAGAAGCTTGTCTACTATGCTGCCTATAAGCCCAAAGGCGTTATCAGCACTAGCGCTGATCCTTCTGGCCGGCCGCGCGTGACGGACCTGGTTCCAGATCAGGTGCGCGTGTTTACCGTGGGAAGACTGGACCGAGAGAGCGAGGGGTTGGTGCTCTTAACCAATGATGGCGATCTGGCAAATCGCTTGACGCACCCTCGGCATGGCGTCGAGAAAATCTATCAGGTGCAAGTCGCTGGTCACGCGGAGTGGGAAAACCTCAAGCAACTTCGCCGAGGCGTCTACCTGGCCGAAGGAGCTGCCAAGGTTAAATACATCAAGATCATCAAACGGCAAAAACAATCAACCTGGCTGGAAATGATCCTGGATGAGGGCCGCAATCGCGAGATTCGTCGCGTGCTGGCCAAGCTTGGGCACAAAGTTCAACATCTCAAACGGGTGGCAATCGGCACGTTGCGTTTGGGAAGCATGCAGCCGACGGAGTATCGTCCGCTTTCTCGCCAAGAGATACGTCAACTCAAGGAACTGGCCGCTGGACGTCACAAGGGAAAACAGCCAGTTGATCAAAGGAAGAAACGCAGAGACTCAGTACAAGGACGTTCCGGAACGATCCAAGGCCCACGGCGCACCATCAAGGAAAGCCAACCTGAAGCCACCGGGAACTCGCGGAAGACTTCAAGTTCCGCAAGACCACTCAAGAAGAAAACAAAGAGAAAGCAGACTTCAAACACGAAATCTAACGGCCGAGCGGCCAAGTCGGCCAAGCCATCTCGCAAGCCGCAGGGTGACAAAGCCAAAGCGAAGGTACGAACACCCGCTGGGGCTGGCAATAGGGGCACACGCAGGAAACGGAATTCATGAGCGACGTTTCTCTTGTTGGGAAGCAATTGCCATCCGCTCCGCTGGAAGCGGCCGGGCCCCCATACTTTGCTGACGGTCTGTGGCAAGGCACCGTCGAGATCATGGAAAACGTCCAACTTGCGCAAGATACGTTTCGTGTTCGTTTTCGTTGTCCGGAGATTGCACGAAAGATTCTTCCGGGACAGTTCTTGATGTTGCGGATGTCTGGCTGCAACGACCCATTGCTTGGGCGACCTTTCGCCCTCTATGACACCACTCAATCAAGTTCCGGGGCGGCTGACGGTTTGGATGTGGTTTACCTCGTCATCGGTAAATTCACTTCGCGGTTATCGCAAGCGTTGCCAGGTGAGCGGTTGGATGTTTGGGGTCCGTTAGGAAATGGGTTTTCCGCCATGCCTGCGGAACATTTGATCATGGTTGCCGGCGGAATTGGTCAAACGCCCTTTCTCGCCGTCGCTCGTGAAGCATTGGAATTGCGTCGGTACGGTGAGCCGTTGCGTAGGAGGCCTCGTGTCAACCAAGTCACGCTTTGCTACGGAGCCCGCACGCAGGAATTCCTGGCAAGCGTGGAGGACTTTCAAGAGTTGGGCGTGGATGTTCGCGTAAGTACGGACGATGGCAGTTTCGGTCACGCTGGCTTGGTGACTGAAGTCTTGGAATCCGTGTTAGATCAATCCAGACTCCGGCCAACAATTCTCTGCTGCGGGCCGGAGCCGATGATGGCCGCTGTTGCGAGAATTTCGTCGGACCGAAACATCCCATGTGAAGTTTCGTTGGAGACGCCCATGGCTTGCGGTGTCGGAATCTGCTTCAGTTGTGTGGCCAAGGTGCGCCAACCGGATGGTCGCTGGGATTATCGCCGCACATGTGTGGAAGGGCCTGTGTTTGGTGGCCAACAAATTGATTTCAGTTAAGTTTCATCGTGACCGTGGAGCCTGGGATGACGTTTGCTACTGGAAAGTGCACGGCTTGCTGTACGCAACTTGTTATCGCCAGCGGCTTTGAGTTCACGTACTGCTTGACATCGCCGTGTTGGCGCGCGTAGCATGCCCGATGCGGCGTGTCGACCGGTTTTCGTCGCATTGATTCTTTCTCAGCGGTTTGTTGATGGTGGAGAGAAAACCCAGTCTCGGCTGCGGCAATTGAATTCCTCCAGTCCATGTGAATTCATCGCTTGGGCAACAAATCGTTGGCGTCTCCTCTTTTGGCTAGATCATCTCATGGCTGTCGCAACGGCGCCCGAAGTTTCATCGATTGCTATCCAATTGAAACTTCGCGAAGAGCAGGTGCACAATCTTGTCGCCTTGCTTGACGAAGGCTGCACAATCCCGTTTATCACTCGCTACCGCAAGGACCAAACGGGCGGTCTCGATGAAGAGCAGATTCGTTCGGTCGCCAAACAGTTGGAACAGCATCGCCTGTTGGCGCAGCGGAAAGAAACGATCCTGCGTTCCATCGATAGCCAAGGAAAGCTGACGCCAGAACTTCGCGCTCAGATTGAAGATGCGGAATCCATCAAGCGGCTGGAAGATTTATATCTCCCCTTTAAGCCGAAGAAGCAGACGTTGGCATCGGCTGCACGTGACAGGGGGCTTGGCCCGTTAGCGGAAGAGATCCGCAGCGGCGAATGCCAGGACGCGGATGCCCGGGCTGCTGATTTCGTCAACCCCGACAAAAGCGTCAAGACCGCTGCCGAGGCACTCCTGGGCGCCGGTCATATTTTGGCTGAGAGCTTTAGCGAGATTGCCGAGTTGCGGCACAAGCTGCGATTGATCATTCAGAAGACAGGCAAGCTTGTTAGCGCGCGGACCGCGGAAGAGGCCGCACCGCAACAGGCTGTGAGCAAGCCCGAGCAGCAACCCGCGGCTGCGGCGGAAGAAACAAAAGAACCAATACCGGAAACAGCCGAGCAAACGGCACTTGCCGCAACAGCACCGCCGGAGTCTGGCGCCGAATGCGCAGCGAGCGGCGACAAGCAAGCCAAATCAACGGCAACAGCGGAATCTTCGCAGCAAACGGATGGGACGGAAGTCGCAACGGTTTCGCCGGAATCTGGTGCTGACGCTGACGCTAAGAATAGCGATGATCAACAGGCTGCCGACGCGCCGCAATCTGATCAGGCCGCCGGCAAACCGGCAGATGCTTCTCAGTCAGAGAGCAAGCCGCCACAGCCTGCGACATTGCCAGCTGAGTCTCCTCAAGCGGCCAAGCGAAAGGTCAAGAAGCAAAAGAAACAGGAGGCTAAGAAAAAGCAGGATGAAAAACTCGTCCGCACATTTCAGGATTTCTTCGAGTTCTCTGAGGAGCTCGCCACGATACCGCCACATCGCATCCTGGCCATTAATCGCGGGGAACGTGCGAAGATCCTCAAGGCGCGGGTTGACGCTGACGTCGAGGCGATGCAGCAAGCCGTCGATGATGCGGTCTCCATGGAAGACCACCCGCACAAGGAGTTTCTGCGTGGATGTGGTCGAGATGCGCTTAACCGCCTGATCTTCCCCAGTCTGGAGCGAGAGTTTCGCCGCGAGTTGACCGATGAGTCAGAGAATCACGCGGTTGGCGTTTTCGCGCGAAACCTGCGGAGCTTGTTGCTGCGCCAGCCGGTTGCCGGTCGACGTGTTTTGGCGATCGACCCGGGATTTCGTAGCGGTTGCAAGATCGTCGCGATTGATGAGTTCGGGAAGTACCTGGAAAACACTCTGATTTACGTGACGGGCAAGGGTAATCGTCGCATCAACGCGCGGCTGAAGCTGGCCGAGTTCATCAAGAAGCACAATCTCAATGTTGTTGTCATCGGCAATGGCACAGCATGTCGGGAAACGGAATCACTGATCGCGGAGCTTATTGCCGGCCCTAAGACGGATGAACTACGCGGTCCGGAGGACGAACCACGCCAAAACCTTGTGACGTCTGAGGGAGCGGCATCCGCCGAATCGAACGAGCCTGCGGCCGAAGGATTGACAACTGGAAAGGAAGCCACTGAACCTTCTGGTGAGGCGGAATCATCCGCATCGTCGCCCGAAACGGCCAAAGGAGCGGCTTCTGAGCCTTTGCCAAACTCTGATTCTGCAATTGAAGGTTCGGCGCAAGAAGACTCAACTCAGGCCGTAAGTCCTCAGCCCGCGGCGGAACCACAAGAATCGTCAGAACTGTCAGTTGCCAATGACGAACCTGCGAGCACTCCAGAAGCAGCCGCGACGGAGCCCGAGAAACCGGCCACAGAGCTGGCGTCGGCAGATGGATCGGCTGTGAGCGCACTTCCACAAGAATCGAAAAAGCAAGAGTCCGAAGAAAAACTCTCTCAAGAGAAAACCTCGGCGAAATCGACCGGCGCTCCCAATCAGCCCGCTGGTCCTCGCAAACTCTCGCAGTCGGAATTCGATCTGCTGAATGACGAGGCGGTCCGTGGGGTTTCTTATTCAATCGTCAATGAAGCCGGGGCCAGTGTGTATTCCACCAGCACGGTTGGGCGGGAAGAGTTTCCCAAGTTGGATGCCACTGTGCGCGGGGCTGTTTCTATCGGACGTCGATTGCAGGATCCACTAAGCGAACTGGTCAAGATTGATCCGGGGAACATCGGCGTCGGCATGTATCAGCACGATGTCAAAGCGAAACATCTGCGCAGTTCACTGGATGACGTCGTGGAGTCGTGCGTGAACTTTGTCGGCGTGGACGTGAATACGGCCAGCGTACCGCTGCTGCGGTACGTCTCCGGGCTCAATCAGCTCACGGCGCGGCGGATTTACGAGTTCCGTAGCGAGCACGGTCCCATCAAAGCGCGTGACCAACTCAAAGAGATCCCGGGCATCGGTGAAGCCGCATTTGTGCAATCGGCTGGATTCCTGCGCATCTCAGACAGTGAGAATCCGCTGGATGGATCGTGGATTCACCCAGAGAACTACGAAACCGCCACACAGGTGTTGGAAAAGGTCGGTGCAGGCGTAGAGGCGCTTAAGGACAAAGACAACCGCACAGCGCTTGCGGAAAAGTTGAAGACAGTCGACGCGGCGGCCCTGGCGGACGAGTTGGGTGTTGGTGTGCTGACGCTGCAAGATATCATGCAGCAGATGGTCAAGCCGGGGCGAGACCCGCGTGACGATTTGCCGCCTCCGGTTTTCCGACGAGAAATCCTCAAACTGGAACATCTGCAACCCGGCATGGAGCTTTCCGGCAGCGTTTTGAACGTTGTTGACTTTGGCGTCTTCATTGATATCGGGCTCAAGGACAGCGGCCTGGTTCACATCAGTCGCATTTCCAATGGGTATGTCTCCAGCCCCCATGATGTGGTTTCCGTTGGCGATATCGTCAAAGTCTGGGTTGTCGAGGTTGATCCACAACGGCGGCGCGTCTCGTTGACGATGATTCAGCCGGGTACCGAACGTCCCCGTCCGGAGCGCGGTCGCAAGGACCAACAGGAACGGCAAAGCCGGACCGAAGGCGGCGGTCGTAGCGGGAACACCAAACGCGGTGGTGAAAGGAGTAGCGGATCTGGGCGGGGTGGGGATCGTTCTCGCGGTGGAGGACGACCGCAAGGCCGCG
The DNA here is from genome assembly GCA_028066245.1 of Pirellulales bacterium. Classification (GTDB taxonomy): domain Bacteria; phylum Planctomycetota; class Planctomycetia; order Pirellulales; family S012-138; genus CALJLD01. The sequence goes on from JALCBR010000020.1 coordinate 38,803, forward strand.
GCCGCAAAGGCGGCCGTCCGCAACCTCGGCATGATGATCGGCCCCGAGTGTTTGAAAAGAAGTCAGCAAAGCCACCTGCCAAGCTGTCGGAAAAGATGAAAAAGGGCAAAGAACCTCTTCGCACCTTTGGGCAGCTTGAGCAACTGCTCAAGATGGATGATGGAGGAAAGGAAGATACGGAAGACAAAGACAAGAAGCAGCAAGACAACAGTTAACCGCATCTAAGTTTCTTCTTCAGCGTGGCAACTGCCTTTTTGGCTTGATTTGAGTTTGCGAACGTCGTATGGAATTTCAGGAACGTCTGCAGAAAGCGATCGAACGCGGTTCGCGAACGCGTGATGAACGCACGCGTGAAAAGCAAGCCAAAGCTCTCTCCGTTGAGGAACTCCGTCGGTTGCATTCCGAGTTTCGGTTGCCGCTGTCCGAACGGATCGAGTTTTGTCTTAAGCAGCTGGCTGCTCAATTTCCAGGTTTTGAATACGCCGGCGTCCTGGATGATGAGCGCGGGTGGGGCGGTTCCATCAGCCGGGACGATGTCGAGATCACGCGTGCTCACGGTCGTCGCAAGCTGTTCAGTCGGCTGGAAATGACTGTGAGACCGTTTGGTTCCCACCACGTGTTGGACCTTGCCGCCAAGGGCACGGTCCGCAACAAAGAAATCTTCAACCGCAATCATTTTCAGCGATTGACGGAAGTCGACCTCGACAGCTTCATGGAGATGATCGACATCTGGTCGCTGGAATACGCGGAACTCTACGCTGCCAAGGGCTGATTAGCCACCTGATCGCAGCATGGCCGTTCAGAAGGAAGCTCGACAAATGTCACGCCTCGTTCCATGGAGCCGCTCATCTGGAGATATTTGGTCATCGAGTGGGCCTACCTTTGTCCCCTAGGCTTCCTATTCTCGCTTGCCCTGTTTGTCGGAGCTGGCCTAGACTGCCGCGCGAATCCTCAAATCACCAAACTCCGGTGAGAGTTGCGCGTGGCGAACGAACGGATCTGGGCCCCTTGGCGGTTGAGTTACGTCAAAGGCGAAGCGACGGGCGATCCGCCTGTTGAACTGGAGGCCGGCCAGTTGCTGCCGGGCGGCGTGGCTGATTGCTTCCTCTGTTGCGCGGCAGCGGACGACAGTAAAGCCGGAGCCCGTGCACGGCACATCGTCCAAAAGACGGAACTTGCCGTCTGTGTGTTGAATCGATATCCGTACAACAACGGGCACCTGCTCGTCTCGCCACGACGGCACGTGGCGCTGCTCCAAGACCTCACCGCGGATGAAACTGTCGAGCTGCAAAGATTGCTTTGCGGCTGGGTGCGCATCTATGAGCAACATCTCAATGCCGAAGGGTTCAACATCGGCTTGAACTTGGGCTCCGCCGCCGGAGCGGGCGTGCCCGGCCATCTGCATTGGCATATTGTCCCGCGCTGGAGCGGAGATACGAACTTCATGCCCACGGTGGCCAACATCAAAGTCATTCCGCAGTCATTGGATGCGCTGTGGGAATTCCTGCGCGGGATTGAATGGCCGGAAGACAATTAACACTGGCCAGTTGAATTTTGGCCAACTGACATTACACAAGAGAGAAACTTACCAAAACGCATGCCGCTGAGTTCCGCAAGCGAGCCCTTCATCCCAGGCGAAATCTACGTGCCATCATCGGCAGGAAACCCTCGCCAACGCCTAGCCGCCACCCCAGACGTGTTGGCGCCGTATGCAATGCGCGACGAGCACAGCCGAGGGCGAGAATACGCAGAGCCATCTCACGCGTACCGGGGAGCCTTTCAACGGGACCGAGACCGGATCGTGCATTGTGAGGCATTTCGCCGTCTGAGCGATAAAACGCAGGTCTTCACCGGCGAGATGGGCGACTATCACCGTACGCGGCTGACGCACACGATGGAAGTTGCGCTGATCGCGCGCACGTTGGGCCGGGCATTGCGGCTGAATGAGGATCTGATCGAAGCTCTGGCCTATATGCATGACATCGGTCATCCACCATTTGGACATTCCGGTGAAGCGGCACTGAATGAATGCCTGGCCGATGTTGGCGGCTTCGACCACAACAGCCACGCACTGGCGATCGTGGAAGACATTGAACGGCGATATCCTGATTTTCCCGGACTTAATCTCAGCCGCGAATTGCTGGATGGACAGCGAAACCGAATCAAGGGAAAGCAGAGTGTGGGACGCCATCCAGCGAACAAGCAGACGCGGAAGTCACCGCTGCTGGAAGTTCAGGTTGTCGATGCTGCCGACAGCACCGCGTACGACGCTCATGATGCTGATGATGCCCTGGAACTTGGGCTTATCCGTTGGGAAGAGTTGTTAGAGATCCCGTTGTGGGCAGAGACGACCCGAGATATCGGCAAGCGATACGCGAATCTCTCCCAGAGAGAATTGGGCAAAGCGGTCGTCCGGGGATTGATCGATCGCTTGGTCGGCGACGTATTGCAGAATTCTTCGCAAGCGCTCCGCAAAGCGCGGCCAACGTCCGTGAGTGATGTCGGAGACATGCCGGAGATGGTCGGACCGAGCGCAGAGCTACGTGGGATGAAAGCGGAACTGGAGCGGTTCTTGTATGATCGCGTCTACCGCCATCCAAAGGTTTTGGCCGTGCGAGAAACGGCGCAAGCTCAGTTGCAGGCACTGTTTGAGCACTTTTCTACCCACGTAGATTTGCTGCCGATGGATCACCGGCAACGGATTGAGCGCATTGGCCAAGCCCGAGCTGCGGGAGAATACCTGGCGTGCTTGACCGATCGGCACACGATGCGGGCGTTTGAGTCGCGGAACAGGATCGATTAGAGGTGCTGAGCATGCGAATTCTTGTCACAGGCGGAGCCGGGTTCATCGGTGGGTGTTTCCTCCGGCAAATGCTGGCGGAACACGCTGATTGCCGGATCATCAATCTCGATAAGCTCACCTACGCCGGCAATTTTGATTCTCTGGCCGCGGTCCAAGACGATCGCCGCCATGCCTTCGTCCGGGGCGATATCTGCGATAAAGGACTCATCGTCCGGCTCCTCTCCGACCACTCTCCGAACGCCATCCTGCACTTTGCCGCCGAGTCGCACGTTGACCGTTCCATCGACGGGCCTGCCGCTTTCTTGAAGACCAACGTTCACGGCACATTCACACTGCTGGAAGCAGCACTTGCGCATTGGCGTAACCTCCCGACCCGTGAAGCTGATGCATTCCGCTTTCTGCACGTCAGCACGGACGAGGTCTACGGTTCTTTGGGAAAAACGGGCGCATTTACGGAGAAGACTGCGTACGCGCCTAACTCACCGTACGCTGCTAGCAAAGCATCTGCGGACCACTTCGTACGCGCCTATCATCGCACATACGGGCTGCCGGCGGTGATCACCAACTGCTCAAACAACTATGGGCCTTACCAGTTTCCGGAGAAGTTGATTCCATTGATGATTCAGAATGCGGTCGAAGGTAAACCACTGCCTGTTTATGGTGATGGCCAACAAGTCCGCGACTGGCTGTTTGTAGAAGACCATTGCCGAGCGTTGCAGGCAGTGGTTGCTCACGGTACGCCAGGAGAGGTCTACAACATCGGCGGAAAGGCGGAGCGGGCGAATCTGGATGTTGTGCACACCATCTGCAAACTCGTTGACGAACTTCGGCCTAACCTACCACACGGGCCATGTAAGAACTTAATCACAAACGTCGCCGATCGACCAGGGCATGACCGTCGATATGCGATTGATGCCAGCAAGATCCGCAACGATCTCGACTGGCAACCTCAAGTCGATTTTGACGCCGGAATGCGGGCAACCGTGAATTGGTATTTGGACAATCAAGATTGGGTTGCTCGGGTCTCATCGGGCGAGTATCGCCAGCGGCTGGGGCTGGCTCGCGAGGGCGTTAACCAACTTCCGTGTTAGTCGCGCAACAAATCGTGATGGCCAGAGGATTTATTGGCACGCATCCCAGGAGCGAAAACTCGAAGAACCTTATGCAGATGGTGGCATGAGCGTACAATGAACGGTCGATTTCCCTGGGCGTAGCGTGCGTTCCAGGCCCATCCGCTCTCGTTGAGTCTTTCTCTCAGAATTGCCATGTCGTCCTCTTCGTATGTTCTCGCGGGGGCGAGAACCCCCATCGGTCGCTTTCTGGGTGGGTTGTCATCCTTCCCGGCCACAGAGTTGGGTTCCCTAGCGATCGGTGAAGCTCTCAACCGCAGCGAGTTGACAGCGTCAGACGTCAACGAAGTGATTATGGGCAACATCCTCAGCGCTGGGTTGGGGCAGGCCCCCGCTCGGCAAGCTGCCATGGGAGCTGGCATCCCCGCGTCAGTGGGTGCTTTAACCATCAATAAGATGTGCGGTTCCGGACTCAAGGCCGTGATGTTGGCGGACCAGGTGATTCGTGCGGGGGATGCCAATGTGATTGTCGCAGGTGGCATGGAGTGCATGAGCCGAGCTCCCCACCTGATGACCGGTCAGCGAGAAGGTTGGAAGTTTGGCCACCAGCAGGTGCTGGATCATATGATTCACGATGGGCTGTGGTGTCCTTTTGAAGACTCGGCGATGGGTGACGAGGCGGACTACATTGCCGAGAGCCGTAGCGTATCCCGCGAAGACCAGGATCAGTTTGCGTTGGAAAGCCAACGCCGGGCCGTGGATGCCGCAGAGAGCGGCGTGTTTGACTGCGAGATCACTCCCGTCACCGTCAAAAGTCGCAAAGGCGAGACCGTCATTCACCGGGATGAGGGACCTCGCGCTAACACCACGCTGGAGCAATTGGCCGGACTCCGTCCCGCTTTCTCCAAAGATGGCACGGTGACCGCAGGCAATGCCTCGCAACTTTCTGATGGTGCGGCTGCGGTGGTGGTCGCGGACCAATCCACAGCGGCCAAGAGTAGCTCGCCATTCAAGGTCCGCATCGTCGCGTCAGCCACGAGCGGCGTGGAACCCAAAGAGATTTTCATCGCACCTGTTTCTGCGATTGAAATGGTCTTGGAAAAGGCCCAAATGTCGCTGACGGATATCGATCTGATCGAACTCAATGAAGCCTTCGCAGCTCAATGCATTGCCTGCATGCGACCACTGGAGATGGACCCAGCCAAGGTCAATGTGCACGGCGGTGGAATCGCATTGGGACATCCAATCGGAGCCAGCGGAGCCCGCGTATTGGTGACGCTGATGTATGCTTTGGAAGCCCGGGACCTCAAACGCGGCCTTGTGTCACTCTGCCTCGGTGGCGGCAACGCTGTGGCGATGATTGTGGAAAGAGATTAGTGTCGAGAAAAACATCTTCGATCAAGGGCAATCCACGAGCCGCACTGACAAGCCGGTGACACACGCCAAGTCAACACAGACATAGCAAGACAATATGGCCACAGACGCACGCACATCACAACAAGCCGCCTGGGAAGACGCGGTCGCCAAAGCCAAAGCTCGCGACGCCGATTTCACCACTGTTAGCGGCCACGCGATGGAACCGCTCTATTTTCCCGAACACGTTGACAGTGAGTTCGAGAACAATCTCGGCTTCCCCGGTCAATACCCGTACACCCGCGGTGTGCACGCCAACTTGTATCGTGGCAAGCTCTGGACTATGCGGCAGTTCGCTGGTTTCGGCACAGCGGCGGAAACCAACGGTCGATTCAAGTTCCTGTTGGAGAAGGGTCAGACCGGACTTTCAACAGCGTTCGATCTCCCGACGCTGATGGGCGTGGACAGCGATCACCCTTCCGCTGCTGGCGAGGTGGGTCGCCTGGGCGTGGCGGTTGATTCCATCCATGACATGGAGCGGCTTTTTCAAGGCATCAAACTGGCGGATGTTTCCGTCTCGATGACCATCAACGCGCCCGCAGCCATCGTGCTGGCCTATTACCTGGTCACGGCGGAACGGCAGGGAGTCCCCTGGGATCAGCTCCGCGGTACCTTACAGAATGACATCCTCAAGGAGTATCATGCTCAGAATGAGTTTGTCTTTCCCCCACGGGAAAGCGTCAAACTGGTGGTGGATACTATCGAGTTCTGCGCGAAAGAGGCTCCACAGTTCAATCCCGTTTCTGTCAGCGGCTACCACATCCGCGAAGCCGGCAGCACCGCCGCTGAAGAACTCGCTTTCACACTGGCGGACGGATTCCACTATGTCGAGCAAACCATCGAACGCGGGCTAAACGTCGATCAGTTTGCTCCGCGGCTCTCGTTCTTCTTCAACAGCCACAATGATTTCTTTGAAGAGATCGCCAAGTTCCGCGCTGCGCGGCGGATTTGGGCCCGGCACCTTCGCGAACGGTACGGCGCGGAGAACCCTCGCAGCATGATGCTCCGCTTCCATGCGCAAACGTCCGGAGTCAGCCTGCAGGCACAGCAGCCGGAAGTGAACGTGATTCGCGTGGCGTATCAAGCCATGGCCGCGGTGCTGGGCGGATGTCAAAGCCTGCACACCAACAGTCGGGATGAGACGCTTTCGCTCCCCACGGAGGAAGCCGTGACGATTGCGCTTCGCACCCAACAGGTTCTGGCCCACGAGACTGGTGTCCCCAACTCCGTCGATCCGCTGGGCGGCAGCTACCAGGTGGAAGAGATGACCGACACCATCGAGAAAGAGGCCGAAGAGATTTTCGCCGAGATCGAAGGCCGCGGTGGGATGATCGCCGCCACAGAGAATGGCTATTTTCGTCGCCGGATCGCCGAAAGCTCGTTTGACTTTCAGCGGCAGGTGGACGCCAACCGCAAGTTGGTCATTGGCGTCAATGCCTTCCAAGATGAGGCGGAACTGACGATTCCCACGTTGGAGATTGATGACAGCCTTGAGGCGGACCAAAAAGCCCGGGTCGGGCAGATTCGTGAGAATCGCTCCGCTGGCGAGGTGGAGACTACGTTGGAGAACATTCGCGCGGCCAGTCGCAAGGGTGAGAACGTGATGCCTGCGCTCTTAGACGCTGCCCGAGCGGATGTGACACTGGGCGAGATGATCTCTGCGTTGGCCGACGTTTTGGGGAGATACTCCGGCGTGCAATCAGCATAGCTGCCAGGCCTTTGAGGGTTTCGCAATGAGCAAAGCTGAGCGCGCGATTGTGATCATCCTGCGAGTGATTGGCATCGCCGGCCTGTTTGCCACTCCCGCCATCTTTCTGCCGTTCTCCTGGATGGACGCTATCCACGGCTGGCTGGGTTTGGGTGAATTGCCTGACGTACCGATCGTTCGCTATCTGGCGCGGTCGCTTTCGGCATTCTACGCAGTGATGTCCGTGCTGATCTTGTATCTTTCGCATGATGTGCGAAGACACCGTGGACTGTTGAAGCTGTGGTGTATGTTGGCGATCCTGTTTGGCTTCACGCTCTGGGGCATTGGATGGGAAGCGGGGCTGCCCAATAGCTGGACCCTTGCGGAAGGTCCGCCGGCGGTGCTGATTGGATTCGTTGTGCTGTGGCTGCAACGCAAGTTGGACGTGCATTAGCCGCGGCGCGCTTGATGCAATGCCGCTGCCCCCTTCCCCCCTTTGGGAGCAGGTGCTGAAGGCGGATGAGGTGGGTGTTCTTGCGAATCGATGTCGAATGTCGCATTCGACGAGTTTCTTTCGCCGCCACGCTCGTGCCGTGTCACTTGATGATATTTCGGGTGGCCGGGGATGGAAGGCGCAGCCTGAAGCCCCGGGGCTTCCCTCGCGATGCTCAGTCCAGCCGCCGGCCACCCACCCGCACGCTATCAGTTTGAAAAAGTGCCTAAGGTGGAGGAGGGCGCCAAGCTTTGCGCACTCTTGGCTCCCCGTTAGAGTAGACATGGCATATCCGCGTCCCCAAACTTTGCACTCGAAGCTCGCCACCTGTGAAGATCCTGCTCACTGAACGACAGATCTACAGCCGGGTGCGAGAACTGGCGGACGAAATTCAAAGTTCGTTGCCCAGGCAGGATGTCTTCGTGGTTGGCATCTTGACCGGCTGCCTGATGTTCCTGGCTGATCTGGTCCGGCATTTAGACACGCCAATGCGGATTGGATTTGTGGTCGCCCAGAGTTATCACGGAACGGCCACAACCGCGGGCAACCTGGAGTACAACGTAAAAAGCCTGCCCGATGTGGCAGGTAAGCACGTGCTACTGGTGGATGATATTTTTGATTCCGGCCAAACGCTGGCACGGATTGCCGACGAGATCGCCGCTTGCCAACCTGCCAGCGTGCGCTCAGCCGTACTGTTGGAGAAAGACGTGCAACGAGCGACGGATTTCTTTCCGGATCTGGTTGGGTTTCGGATCCCCGCCGAGTTTGTGGTTGGATATGGGTTGGACTTCGATGGCCGGTACCGCAACTTGCCTTACATCGCGGCATTGGATGCAGGAGACGAATACTCTCTACCAACAGCGAAGGGAGATGTGACCCCGTGAGCGGTCTGCGACTGGCGCTGATTGCCCCGCGATACTGGCCGTCTGTCGATCCGGTGTCACGAATGCTCGGACAATTGGCACCGGGGCTGGCGGACGCCGGAGCCAAGGTGACGGTTGTCACTCCGCAGCATGATCCGCGGTGGCCCATCGCGGCGCTGCATCGCGGTGTGCAGATCGTGCGATTGCGATGCAGGGCACGAGCAAACGAAGTTGAAGAGTTTCGTCCCCGCTGGTTGCGCGGCTGGCTGCGAGACCACGCTGCGAAACTGGACGCGGTGCTGGTTTCCGGTTTGCGGCAGGCAGCCGGTGTTTGTATTCAAGCAACACGAACGCTCGGCCTGCCCGTGGCGTTGAGGGCGGAGTCTGCCGGACTCTCGGGCGATTGCCATTGGCAGATCGAAACCAGGACCGCCCAACGAATCAAGAAACTGTGTCGACAAGCTGATGCGATGATTGCGCCTTTCGATTTAGTGCAGGACGAGTTGATCGCCGCTGGATACCCGCGAGAGCGGATTCACCTCTGTCAGGCAGGCGTGGAATTGCCAGCGAACGAAGCTCCAGCTGATCGATCGGATGCTCGCGCGGCGATCGCCGCAGCTCACCCTGTTCTCCCAGTTCCTGCTGAGGCGCCGTTGGTAGTTTCAATTGCTCCCTTAGTGGAAGAGGCGAACGTCGAAATTTTGCTCGATGGCTGGACGCGGGTTCTGGAGCAGTTGCCGGAAGCTCGGTTGTGGCTGGTTGGCGACGGACCATTACGACAGAATTTGTGGGAACGCTCCGGCGACATGGGCCTGGCCGACTCCGTTCTCTTTCCTGGTTGTTTCGCGGAGATGGATGAGTTGCTCCAAGCGGCAGACCTGCTGGTCTGGCCCGGCAGAGACGAAAACCTGCGGCAAGTCCACCTGCAGGCGATGGCCTCTGCGCGACCACTGGTGATGGCCGATACACGCATAGCACGGCAGATGATCGTCTCTGACGAATCTGGTCTGATCGTGGAGGATGATTCACCTCAGGCGTGGTCGGCAGCAGTTATCCGAACGCTGCGAGACTCCGCCCGTGCACAACAACTGGGAGCGCAAGCCCGGGCTAGAGCGGCACAGCGATTTCCTTTCCGGCAAATGATCGAAAGTCACATGAAAGTGTTGCGAGCGATTGCTCGCCTGGACTCAAGTACCGACAAGCCGCGGTGAATCGTCGAAGAGGGCTTATGGCCAGACGCTTTGATGGACTCTCGCTGGCACTCAGCCGCTTCATCGTCACAATGTCAGTTCCCTAAACACTCGGGCTTAGCATTCAAGGAATTAAGAACTTGACCCTGCGGCTGTTGCACGTGATGAGAGCTGACTCTCCAGGCGCTATCGCTCAGGTGGATTGGATTGCGCAATTTTCCGGGGCAAACACAAGCTCGATCATCCACGTTACGGACCGCACACGTGTCGGAGGTATGCCCCCCAGAGATTCTTCACGGACTTGTCTACGTTTGCGAGGGCTGTTTGATGTGTCCGGCATCCGCCAGTTGCGAGCACGCGTTACTCAGGCTAAGCCTGATCTTGTTCACATCTGGGATCCGCAGTTTCTTCCGCCGTCAGCGCTGCTGGCACTTGCTCTTGGACGTCGTTGGCCCCTTGTCGCCAGTTTTCGCCATCCAGTAAACAAGCGGTCTGGTTCTCACTTTCTGTTAAGATGGCTCAGCCGCCGCATTTGTCGTTTCGCTGCGGACAGCGAATTTGTCAAAGCGTCATGCGTGGCATCTGGCTGGGGAACGACAGACATGCAAGTCATTCCCGGCGGATGCGAGTCGAAAACGTCTGTGAATGGCGTTGTGAGGCAAAAATCTCTGCAACCCATCAAGCTTGACGACGAAGCGCGGTTGATCGTTGCCATCGGCTCGCTCTCTTCCCACAAGCGGTTGAGTGATCTGATTTGGGCGGCGGACATGTTGGCGCCGGTCGAGCCCCGGTTGCACCTGGCGATTGTTGGGGAAGGTCCAGCGCAGGCTCAGCTGGAAGAGACGCGGCATTCCGTTCGACGAGGGCATCGCATTTCCATACTTTCTCCAGCTGCCATGCCATGGCTCTTGGATCGGGCGGAGTTCGCGGTTTTGCCAGGCGCTGTGGACGGTTGCTGCCATGCCGCGCTCCAAGCGATGGCCGCGGGTTTGCCTCTCGTGGCGGCACGCGGTGGCGGAAATGGTGCTCTCCTCGGTGAAGGCGAAGCCGGGCTCTCGTTCCCTGTGGGAGATCGGGGAGAATTGGCGCGCACGCTGTGGGGCATGTTGGCGAAACCGGACCGGCAGCGCGCATTCGGCCACGCTGCCCGACGCCGTGCCACGGAACTGTTTCCTGCTGAAGAGATGGCGTCCGCCTATGCGGACTTGTATCGTGAGCTGTCTTAATCGCGTTTAGATGTTGCTGTTTCCCAACTTTATGGGCCCGCATGACAGCCCTGGCTGGCGCAATTTGGTCGCCTGACGATGCACCGCTCTCCGAAGCGGTTGGTCGAGCCATGCATACGGCGATGAAGTTCCGCGGCGGCACGGACGTGACCATCCATCGCACGGATGTGGCGTTTGGCCATGCTTACCAGCCTACGCCTGGCGCTCTGCTGAGTGTGTCCGACGGCTCGCAACGACAAGCGCGGCAAATTCCCAAGGTCGGTGAGAACGGTCCGTCCAGTACCTGGTGCATTGTTGATGGCCGCATCGACAATGCCGAGGCGGTGCGGCTGCGATTGGAGGCTGCCGGGTTTTCTCCACGGTCCCGGGACCTGGCCGAGCTGGTTGCCCACCTCTACGAGGAAGAAGGGACGGATGCATTTGCCCGGCTGCGAGGGGCGTTTGCCATCGCCGTGTGGGATAGTGACCGCCGCGAACTCACACTCGCCCGAGATCCGTGCGGTCAACGCCCGATGTATTACGAACGTCGCGGAGGACGGATGGTCTTCTGCAGCGAACTCCGTGGGCTCAAGCCTGCGCTTGCTCAATCGCCGCAGTTGAATGCTTCGGCACTGGATGAGTACCTAACATATGGCTACGTTCCTCCACCGCACACTTTGCTGCAAGGAGTTTCCAAAGTACCGCCCGGCACATGGGTTCGTCTCAAGGATGGGCGGCTGGATTCCGGCCGGTTTGATTCGCTTGATCTCCAACATGAGCTATCGGGGAGCCGGATCGATACTCAGGTGCCGGCCGAGTTCTTTGGCGACCACACGGACAAACAAGGTGGCAAACTCATTGACCTGGTGCGAGACGCGCTGGAGGAAAGTGTTCCGCTCGCGGAGCGATACGCCCTGTTCCCCTATTTCACGGAGGGTGATCGTCCATGGGAAATCTTGATGATGGTGCGTTCCATTCGCCAGACCGGTGGGGGTGACGACGAAGACGAACTCGGGCCAGACACCAAAGTTCGCGGTGTTGACTTTGACTGGCTTGACTACTTCGCGCAATGCGATGAACCCATCGGCGACGTTGCGTCCGCGTCGTTGTTCTTCGCTGCAAGAAAGGCCGCCGCCGCAAGTCTCCCGCTGTTGACGTCGACAGGCGGTCACGAGCTGCTCGCCTGTCATCGGCGGCATAAGCGGTTGATTTCTATGCAGGATAAGATTCCCGGATGGCTCAACAAGTTCATGGGGAGTGATTCGCGTTCGCTTGAAGAGCAGGCGGCAGAGGTCCGTGGCCGGCAGCGAAAATATCTGCAAGAGATTTGTCTTTTCGGTGAAAGCGATCGCGCGAATCTCTATGCGGCCGAGCATCTACAGTCGCTGGCCGATGTCGATCCGGAAGATTTCCTACATCTGGCCTTTGACCGGGTCAGCAAACGTGATCCGGTCTCCAGGGCGGCGCTTGTGGATTGGCAGACACACGTTCCCAATGCGCAACTTGCTGTCGCCGATTGGGCCGCCTGCCGGTTTGATTCCGAAATCTTGCATCCCTTTTTGGACGAGGACGTAGCCCGACTGTTGGCCGCAACTCCTGGTCGGGCAAAATCCGGCTTGCGGGATTCGATCTGGCCTATGCGGCGAATCAAGTCGGTCGATTCAGAATCTGGGCCAGCATTCGATGTTGGCGACGTGCCGCTTGCCAGTCTCGACGCCGTGCTAAACGATGAACGGTTCCACAGCCGTAGCTACCTCGATGAAGGTTGCGCCAAGATGTTGAATTCCTATACCTCGACGGGACCAATCAACATTCGCCTGCATCGCCAGGCATTCGCCCTGGCCGCGCTTGAAGTGTGGATGCGGAAGATGTTGGATTGAGCGCTTCTTCTGGCTCTTTGACTATGAGTGCCGTAGGCGAAGAACACACGACATGGCGGCGGTCAGTACACTTCTTGCACGTTGGTGGGCCCTCACAGCTTGCAAGCAGCCGCGATTCGAGGCATATCTTGCTGCATAGGTGTGCCGGATTGATGGGCTTTTTCGGCAAGCCGCCTGTCGGCAAGGTACACTGAGGTGACCGCAACTTTCTTGTTGCGAGCGGTCTTGGCACTTATCGAGATGGAACAGGTGGCCGAAATGGTGGCTTGGCGGAAGATCGTCATTGTCGTTCTTGGTGGATGGGTAGTGCTTAGTGGATTTGCGTTCACTTTCACCCATGCAGACCAGGTCAACTCTGCCCAATCAACAACAATTGGGAGACAGGACAACGAGGATCGTCAATCTTTTGATCCCGGCGCCGGTCCCAAACGGGGAGAGAAACGGACCGTCCGCTACCGGATTGGCGTGGTGCTGAAGGGTACCAACGGCGCATGTCGCGGGGTTGTGACCAGTATGCCTGTTCCGCAAGCTTGGCCGGAACAAGAAGTCAAAATCATTGACGAAGAAAAGTCTCCGCTTGTCCGCAAGACTTCATTCCGCACTCTCAACGGCACTGTGCGGCAGTATGTTGTGGAAGTGCCAAACTTGCCTGCGGGCGCGGAAGCCAAAGCGATCGTAACGTTTGAAGTCACCAAGTACGCCTTGGATTCGCCTGAGGATGAGAGTGTGTTTCGCCTGCCGCGCAAAGTTACGCGAGAACTCCGCGGCTACCTGAGGGCAAGTCCGCATATCGAAATCACGGATCGGCAGATCAAAGCCAAAGCGATCGAGGTCGGCGGAACGGCGGAAACTGCCTGGGGAAAAGCAGAGGCAATCTACGATTGGGTACAGGAGAACATCGAGTATGTGAACGGACCGATCAAAGGCGCCAAACAGGCAATGATCGACGGCACCGGCGATTGCGAAGAGTTGAGTTCATTGTTTATCGCCATGTGCCGGATCAACAAGATTCCTGCTCGCATGGTTTGGATCCCCACACATTGTTATCCCGAGTTCTATCTCGAAGATGAATCCGGCCAAGGTTATTGGATTCCCTGCCAGTCCGCGGGCGACCATTCCTTTGGCCGTATGTACGAGTTCAAGCCGATCCTGCAAAAGGGAGACAACTTCCGCGTTCCCGGCTTTCGCGGTGCGCAGCGATACGTCTCAGAGAATCTCAAGTCACAAAACGGCGCGCCTGGCTATGAGTTTGTCCGTGAACAGGTGGAGTAAGCGGACGTGCCGTGATTCGCTCGCGATGCGAGATTTCCTCTCAAACTTAGCTGGGGTTGAAACGCCACGATGCATTCCCACAGCCTGCTAGGAACGTCTCCTAGATTGGTGTTCTCTTCCTCAGCAATTCCATCGCATCGCAGGCGCGTGATGGAATCGCCGCGGCATTCCGCGCGCGCTGCCCTCACGCGTACGGGTGAAATTGACATCGGTCAAGTTTTTCTCGCATTCAGGGGGTGGGCGCAAACGCTTC